>NZ_JAJCYB010000098.1 GCF_029263155.1 Pseudonocardia sp. | reverse complement strand
CCACCGGCGCCGGTCGGCGGCGCTGGATGATGCGCTGGAAGCCCGCCCTCAACGCCTTCGAGATGGCCTTCGACGGCCGCCTCGCCGCTGGCCGGAAGTAGATCCACACAACCCAGTTACACCGAATAGTTGACAGACCCCGACGACCTCGCCCATGTTCTCGTGACCGAGCACCATGCCCGGTTCCAGGTCGGTGCGGCCCTCGTACGTGTGCAGGTCCGACCCGCAGATGTTGGTGGTCGTGATCCGCACCAACACGTCGGTCGGCTGCTCGATCCGCGCGTCAGGTACGTCCTTGACGGTGACGTCGCGGCTGCCGTTGTAGACCAGTGCCTTCATGCGTGAACGCCACTGATCGTGTCGCGCGCCCCGCGCCGACAACTCCGCCCGCGGGACCGAGAGGCACGCTCGCACCTTCTCCTGTGAGGCCGGTGCAGGCGCTGGACCTGCGGCGTCCCGGCCTCGTGGGGTGGAGTGATCGGCCGGATCTGGTCCGCGTGAGTCGGCGTTGCCGTGCGGGCGGCGGGGAATCCTGGCGTTCACCATGCAGTCGCCGCCCGCAAAGGAGGAACTCCGCTGAGCACGTGGAACCCGACCAGCTTCAGCGCGAAGTGCCCGGACAACGAGCTGCTCATCACGGTGATCGGACGCCACGGCGATCCGTACCGCAGCCAGACATGTCCTCAGTGGACGGCCACATCCTCGAGTTGTACAACCGGATCAGGTGTGTTGCCCCACGATTCCCGGGGCTCGTCGACGAGTTCTGGGCCGAGATCGACCTGCTTCTCGACCGCCGCATGTGGCTGGCGTGTGACCCTGACAGCCACGCGGCCGCCTGACGATGGCATCCGCCGCGGTCACGCCGCGTATCCGATCCTCGCTGAGCCACCGGGACCTCGCGGTGCTGAGGGCCGTCGCCGCCGGGCGTTGTGAGGTGACCGACGTGTCCGGTGGGTCGCTCACCGTCGACGGCCTGTGCTGCTGCGATGTGGGCGGGCGGCGACCGCTCACGACGCGAGCTGGACCGGTGCCGGATAGACGTTGAACCGGCCCGGCATGCCCACGACGTCCAGTGCCCTGCGCACCGCGCGGGACGGGAACACCACGCACAGCCGACTGCCGGTCCGCTCGACCGCGTCGAGGATGTCCACGAGGGCGGAGAGACCACTCGCACCGAGGAAGCCGACCCGCGCCATGTCCAGCGCGAGCAGGTTGTCGGTCGGGTCCAGCACCTGCACGACCTCGCGTGTGAACAGCGGCGCCGTGAGCATGTCGATCTCTCCCTGGACGTGGACGACCACGGCACCAGCGGACAGCCGCGACACCGCCAGGTGAATCGACGCCTGGCCGACCTCGTCCGGGGATGGCATCAGCCGAAGCCGGTGGGTCGGCTGATGGCGCCTGCTCGCCGTTCTGATCACGTCGTCCTCCTGCGTGTCGGCTACCTGGTCGAGATCTCGATGGTGTCCACCCGCAGCGCCCGGCACCTCGACCCGACAGCGCCACTCCCTGCCCGTCCGGACGTCCCCGCAGGTCGGGCGGACGCGGTGGTCATGCCCGCCAGGCACAACGGGGACCAGCTCGCTTCAGTGCCCGTTGGAGGCAAGCGCCTGCGCCCACGCCGTTGAGGACGACGACGCGACTCGGCACCGCGGGTCGAGGACCGCTCCGGGCCGGCGTCGTCCCCCTACGCGGTTCCCGCATCACACCAGCAGATCGAAGATCTTGAATGCCTGCTCCCAGTGCTCGGTCCTCGGGTTCGCCAGCCTGGGGTCGATGACCCGGAACGTCCTGGCCAACGCCACCGAGAGTCCCCCGACGAACGTGAGCATCCGGGATTCCGCCTCCTCGGAGAAGGCGACGTCCGGTGGGCGCGGGGTGAGCTGTTCGAGGGCGGGGAGCAGCGTGAGCTCGTCGTCGAGCCGGGTGAACTCGCGCATGCACTCCTGCAACCCCTTGGTGAGCGGCAGGTCGGGCGGCTCGACGACGTCCCGACCGTTCCACCGGGCGGTGTCCCTGGCGACGATCGCCACGTCGTACGCCTGCTTGTCGACGAACTCGGTGAAGCGCTTCAGGTCGGACTTGTCGACGTGCAGGCTCGCAGCCTCGCGGAAGAACCGCTGGAACGTCGCCACGTTCATCACCGGCACGGTGACCTCCTCATCGGGCCCTCCTCATCGGGCCAGGTGCTCGTGCACCAGGCGGATGGCCATCGATCCCTCGCCCACCGCGGACGCCACCCGCTTCACCGAGCCGCGTAGGAACGCGGCAGCTCCGAGTGGGCCGGCGGGGGGATGCGCACGGCAGAGCCATGGACCATCGGGTCGGGCCACGGGGCGATCAGCACCATCCCCCCGGCAGGTCGTCCCTGAGCGTGGCGCGCCCCGGCGAGCGGGAGGCCGCGGGCCGAAGCGGAGCGGGTGGCCGCGAAGGCGACCACCGCCCGCCGCCGGCTGCCGGTCGAGCCGGCCACGCCGCTGGAGCTGGTGATGATCGACGAGATGGCGATGCTCACCGCCTACGGAGAGCGGGGCGACGTCCGGGAGGCGCTGCGGCTGCTCGCCGAGATCTTGACCCAGGGTCGCGCATGCCTGGTGTCGGTGATCGGCTACGTGCAGGAGCCGTCCAAGGACGTGATCGACGTCCGGGACCTGTTCACCACCCGCGTGTGCCTCGGCGTCACGACCGCGAGCCACGTCGACATGGTGCTCGGCGACGGTGCCCGCGAGCGGGGTGCACTGGCCGACGAGATCCCCGGCGACGAGCGGCACGCGGGCATCGGGTTCGTGATCGACGCGGGTTCACGGCTGCCGGTCCGGTTCCGGGCGGCGTTCGTGTCCGACGACGAGATCGACGAGCTGGTGCAGCGCTGCACGCCGTGGGCGCGACCGGGCGACGTGATCGAGATGCCGTCATGACCGGCAGCGCCGACTACCGGCTGATCATGCGCGGGATCTCGGTCGTGTGCGTGCTCGGCGCGGTGTCCGCGATCGTCCCGGCGGCCGAGTTCGCGGTCACGGTCGGGCTCGTCGCCCTCGGGCTGATCGGCCTCCTCGTCGCCGGTCTGCGGCTGCTGGCCCGCTGGCTGCGGGAGCGTCGGGAGGACCGCGAGGACGAGATCACGGCGGCGACCTGGCGGGCAGCGCACGCACCAACGGCGGTGCCGTGATGTGGGCCGTCACCGGATGGGCGTTCGCGACCTGGCTCAAGTGCACGCTGCTCCTGGCCGCGCTCGTCGGTGTCGCCTGGCTCGCGCTCGGCACCGGCTCCGGCTGGTTCTGGGCCGCGCTGCTCGGGGCCGGCCTGCTCGAGGTCTGGGCGGTCCGGCAGCTCGGGCGGGAGTGGGCCTACGAAGCGCGCTCGTCGTGGTGGTGGGCGCCGTGACCGGCGGGCAGACCGACCTGTTCGGCAACCCGGTCGTCTCGCTCCCGGAGCAGCGGCAGCGCCGGTCCGAGAGCAACGACGTGGACCTGATGCACACGGTGGCGGCCAACGCCGTCCGCTGCGGCTACCTGCTCGTCGGCACCTCGGAGCGTGTCTACGCCCGGGTCGCTGACCGGGACGGGGAGGTCCAGCGGGTGCCGCGCTACGAGGAGGAGGCCGTTCATCAACTCCTGCGGCGGCGCTGGCTGAACTTCGGCTCGCATCACCCCGTCACCTGCGGCGCGGCCAACCTCACCGGTGCGGCCGTGCTCGTACCCAAGGAGACCCGGTCCCGCGTCGAACGCTGGAACCGGCTCCAGCGGCCACCGTCCTGGCCGCGCAGCACTCCGGACGACCCGACCGTGCCCACCTCCGACCGGGTCGTCCGGCTCCACGACAGGAAGAAGCGCCGATGATCGACGAACTGAGCGCGCGGCTGCGCGCACCCGACTACCAGGACTGGCGCGCCAAGGTGGAGGCCACCGGCGGGTGTGCCCGTCCCGTCCGCCTCACGGGCCGCTCGGCCATCCTCGACCGGGACGGCGAGATCCTGACCGAGCGGGCCGGAGACATCTTCGCCCCGTGCGGCAACCGGCGGGCGAGCGTGTGCCCGGCCTGCTCCGACCGCTACGCCGGCGACGCGTTCCACCTGCTGCGCGCCGGACTGGCCGGCGGGGACAAGGACGTCCCCGCGCTCGTCACCGAGAAGCCCCGCGCGTTTCTCACCCTCACCGCACCCGGATTCGGGCCGGTGCACACCCGGCGCACCACCAAGTCGGGCCGCGTCATCCCGTGCCGCTGCGGCAGCTACCACCATCCCGACGACCCCCGGCTCGGCGCACCGACCGACCCGGACACCTACGACTACGTCGGCGCGGTCCTGTGGCAGGCGCACGCCGGGCAGCTCTGGCACCGCTTCGTCATCGCGCTCCGCCGTGCCCTGGCCGGCCACCTCGGCGTGCCGGCGCGCTGCTTCCGCGACGTCGCCCGGCTGTCCTACGCCAAGGTCGCCGAGTACCAGCGGCGCGGACTGGTCCACTTCCACGCCGTCGTGCGCGTCGACGGCCCGGACGGACCCGGCGACCCCACGCCGCGAGCGATCACCGCCGAGATCCTGCACGCCGCGATCACATCGGCGGCCGCCGTCGCCGTCATCGCCACCGACCGGCCCGACGGTGAGCCGCTGCTGCTCGGCTGGGGCGCACAGCTCGACCTTCGGCAGATCACCGCGTCGAAGGCGTCCGACGTGGAGGACGACGCCGGCCAGATCAGTGAGGCGCGGCTCGCCGGCTACGTCGCCAAGTACGCCACCAAGGGCACCGGCACCACCGAGGGTGCCGACCGCCCGGTCCGCGACGTCGAGCACATCGCCTACCTCGACGTCTCGCCGCACCACCGTCGGATGATCGAGACCTGCTGGCAGCTCGGCGGCCTGGAGCAGTACGAGGACCTGAACATGCGCCGGTGGGCGCACATGCTCGGGTTCCGGGGCCACTTCCTGACCAAGAGCCAGCGCTACTCGACGACCTTCCGCGCCATCCGTGGCGAGCGCCGGACCTGGCGCGTCCGCCGCGAGCTCGATGCCCTGGACCGCGACACCTGGGGCGAGTCCGGCGCCCCGCTCGACCTCGACACCGTGACCGTCGTCAACGACTGGCGCCTGCTCGGCGTCGGACACCAGAACCACGCAGAACGGGAGCTGGCCGTGGCCATCGCCGAACGCAACCGACAACAGCGCACGACCCGAAGGAGGACCGACTGATGGAAGCACTCACCTACAACGTCGACGAGGTGGCCGCGCTGCTCGGCATCGCGCGCGGCGTCGCCTACGAGAGCGTGCGGAACGGCGAGATCCCGGCCACCCGCGTGGGCCGGCGCTGGCTCGTCCCGCGCAAGCGGTTCCACGCCTGGCTCGACGGCACCGACCCGGCGAGCACGACGGCCCGGCCCCGGGCGGTGGCGTGATGGGGTTCGTCGACAAGACCCCGGAGGGCCGCTACCGCGCGTACTTCCGCGACCCGGCCGGCAAGCAGCGGTCCAAGACGTTCCGGATCAAGAAGGACGCGACGGCGTTCCTCGCCGAGATGGAGACGACCAAGACGCGCGGCACCTACGTGTCCCCGCACGCGGGCCGGCTGGCGTTCGGTGAGCACGCGCGGCGTTGGATGGCGACGTGGAACACCGAGCAGACCACGGCGGCTCGGGACCGCTCGATCATGAACACGCACGTCCTGCCGCGCTGGGGTGAGGTCCCGCTCGGCAAGATCGACGACATGGGCCTACAGGAGTGGGTCACCGGCCTCGGTCAGCGGCGCTCGCGGGCCACTGTGGCAGAGGCGCTGCGGCTCACCGGCGCCGTGCTCCGCTCCGCCGTCCGGAACCGGCTCATCCCGTTCAACCCGGCCGACGAGGTGCGCATCCCGCGTGCCCGGCAGCACGATACCGGCGAGCGGATCATCACCCGGGCTGACCTCCGGACCGCGCTCCTGCCGGCCGTGCCACCACGGCACCGGGCAATCGTCGCCACGGCCGGCGGAGCGGGGCTGCGCTGGGGTGAGGCGGCCGGGCTGCGAGACGATGCCCTCGACCTCGACGGCGCCCGGCTGTCGGTGATCCGGACGGTGATCGAGGTCGGCGGGCATACCTCGTTCAAGCCGTTCCCGAAGTCGCGGGCCGGCCGGCGGACGGTGCCGCTCCCGGCGTGGCTGGTCGAGATCATCCGCGAGCACCTTCGCCAGTGGCCGGCGCTCACTGGGGAACCGATCTTCGCCAACGAGGTGGGCGCACCGTTGCGGCGCACGCTGTTCCGCTCGCGCATCTGGCGGCCGTCGCTCGTCCGGGCCGGTCTGCTCGGCGCGGTCGTCCCGGCCGGCGACAAGTTCGAGGCGCACTGGACGGACGCCACAGGGGCCGCGCTTGTCGAGCTGCTGCCGACCAGGGCACAAGCCGTGCAGCACGTCGCGCGGTACCAGGCCGGCGGGCTCCGCTTCCACGATCTTCGCCACTCCTACGCGACGTGGCTTGTGGATGACGGCGTTCCGCCGAACATGGTGCAGCGGGTCATGGGACACGAGCGCTCGGCGACGACGCTCGACCTCTACACCCGGCGGACCGACAACAGCGGGCGCATCCTCCAGGCGCTCGACGACGATCCCGAGGAGCTCAACGGCGATGGATAGCTACCTGGCGGTCGATCAGAAGGCGGCGACGATGGTCGGGACCGCCATGAGCATGGTGCCGATGCCGACCAGGATCAGACCGACCAGCTGTAGCCGGGCGCTGCTGACCGCCACCGCCTTGGCGAGCGCGCGGAGCTGCTCGTCCGCCTCCTCCAACCGGCGTCCCTGCTTGGCCAGTTGCTCTTCCAACAGACGTTCAGCCTTCTCCGCGCGGGCCTGCTCGGCTCCGCCTCGTTCCTCCAGTAGCTGTAGGCGAGTCTCCACGCGTGCCATCCGCTCGTCGATGGACTCATCAGAGTTGAAGACAGACCCCACGCCGAACGCCTCGGCGCTTCCGATTCCGGTGGCGGTGATGACGAGTTTCGCGGTACCGCGACCTGTTCGCATATCTCGCTTGAATGTCAGACGCTCCCGAAGGATCTTGATCTGCGCGCTGGCCCACGGCCACACAGGCATGGTGTCGAACTGCCGCACGGATCCGACGTACGCGGCTACGCCGCACCCGACGCCGACGACGGCGAGCAGCAACCCGAGTCCTGTGACAACGGCAGCGTGTAGCGGGCTCATCAGCTTGGCGGCTCCAGGGGGCAGCAACGGGGCGGCTCCGGAAATGCTCCGGCCACGCCCCCGAGAACGACGAACGGCCTGGTCGTCAGGCTCGTGTTGAGCCTCTGACCAGGCCGTTCGGCTGTGGGCGATACTGGGATCGAACCAGTGACCTCTTCGGTGTGAACGAAGCGCTCTCCCCCTGAGCTAATCGCCCGAGCCGCGGTGGACTCTACAGGTCAGAACAGGGGGCTCTGCAACCAGGTCCACCCTCCGAGGCCCGCCCAACCGGCGACCAGGTAGAGCGCGTTGAGCAGGTACAGCGTGGCCAGGACGACGAGGCCGGTGGCGGTCAGTACGGCGAACCGGACGGGTAGCGGCTGGCGGCCGAGCCAGTCGGTCCACGCGTCGTACTTGCTGCGGGCGTAGCGCAGCACCCGCTTGGCCCATTCGAACTCGCTCGCCAGGATCGCCAGTCCGGCGAAGACGATGAGCCAGCCCGGCCCGGGGTAGGGGATGGCGATGATGCCCAGGACGAGCACGAGGGTGCCCACGACGGCCACGCCGACTCGGTAGGTCTTGCGCAGCGCGGGACGCCCGTGGATCCGCGCGCGGAACCCCAGCGGCTGCGACTTCTCGGTGCTGCTCAGGCTGCTACCTCCCCGCTCGCGACCACCCGGGTGGGCGAGGCGGGTGCGGTCCGACCGGACTCGATCGAGATGGCGTAGCTGGTGAACTCGTCCGCCTGCGGCGCCGAGCCTACCGCCCGCGCGCCCTGGTCCGCGGGGGCGACGTCGAAGGTACCCAGCGGGACCGGGTCGGCGCCGTCGTTGAGCCCCCAGGCCACGTAGACCTGCTCGGCGGAGTTGGCGGGCAGCCCGAGTGGATAGACCTGCCGTCCCGTGTCGGTGACCAGCACCGCGGCGAGCGCCGCACCACCCGGGTCGGTGAGCACGGCATGGCGGGAGCCGGGCCGGTCGAGCTGCTCGATCAGCTCGGACAGGCCTTGCGACTGTGCGCTCTCGGCCTCCCGGAGCTGCTCCAGCTGCGCGTTCCTCACGATCAGTCCACCGAGTGAGACAGCCGCGACCACGCTGAGTGACGCGGCCACCAGCCGTCTGCCGCGGCGGGAGAGCCACGATCGCCGAGCCGTCGGGGCCGAGGCGGCCGCCTCCTCGGCGTCGAGCCGGTGCCTGCGCGCGGGTTCGGTGGATCGCACCTCGGCGGGTGCGGGTTCGGTGGGGCGAGGAAGCAGGGTCGGCGGGCGCTGCGGCGTGTCGGCCACTCTCGCCATGAGGCGGTCCCGCATGCCCGTGGGCGGTTCGGCGGCGTCGACGGAGCCGCCCAGGCCGGCGAGCACCTGCTCGGCGTCATGGACGGCGGCCCGGCAGGCCGCGCACTGGGGCAGGTGCAGCAGCACCGCCATCTCCTCGTCGGGCTCCAGGGCGTGCAACGCCCATCCGACGGCCTGCTGGGTCAACGGACAGTCCTGTGGTGTGGTCATCGGGCGCCACCGGCGATGTCGGTGGCGAACTCGCCGAGCAGGGGGCCGAGCACGCTGCGCAGCCGCTGCACGCCGGTGAACATGCGTGACTTCACGGTGCCCAGCGGCACCCCGGTCAGCGCAGCGACCTCACGCTGGGTGTAGCCGCCGTAGTAGGCGAGGGCCAGGGCCTGGCGCTGCTCGGCGGGCAACCTGCCCAGCGCGTCGCGCACCTGGCTCGCCACGACCTTGCCCAGCGCGGCCTGGTCGGCGCCGGGCCCGGGCGGGGCCGACCACTCGTCCCCGTCCTCCGCGGCCGGCACGGTGCGCCGGCGGATGGAGCTCTCGCGGCGCACGGCGTCGACGGACTTGTGGTGCACGAGCGTGAGCAGCCACGTGCCGAACGCGCCACGCTCGGGGTCGAACCGCTTGGGATCGCGCCAGAACGCGAGGAAGACCTCCTGCACGACGTCCTCGGCGATGCCGTCGTCGGCGCAGATGCGGCGGGCCAGTGAGTACGCCGGGCGCCCGTACCTGTCGTAGAGCGCGCCGAGTGCCGTCTGGTCACCGCCGACGATGCGTGCCACCAGCAGCTCGTCGGCCGGGTCGTGAGCGCGGGCGGCCGACGCTCGGGCACGCCGGTTCGCGGGGCCCGGCGCGTCGGCGACCTCTGCCACCAGTGGGATCCTCACGTCGATGTCTTCGCCAATGATCAGCGATCGGTTCAGATTAGTCCCCAGCAGGGCACGGGGTGCACGTTCGGTCCGTGCGGGGCGTCGATCGGACCCCCTGCTGCCCCGACAGGGTGAAGCCATGCGGACATCCGGGCGGAGTATGTCCCTCGACCCGTCACATCTTGGCGACACGCTCGTTTTTCAGCATGACGGACACGGCGAGGACCTGCCGGGCTGGAACCACGAAAGAGGACGCACGCATGCGCGACGAGCACACGGTCATCTGCTCCCCGGCGGTGTTCGAGCTGATCGCCCCCGACGCCCCGGCGGTACCGGTGAAGGTCGACCTGAGCTACCACAGCCGTGACCCGTTCGCGGTACAGGCATCCTTCCGAACCGGTCACGGCAGCGCGGTCGAGTGGGTGTTCGCCCGGGACCTCCTGCACGACGGACTCATCACGGCCTCCGGCAGCGGCGACGTGCGCGTGCAGCCGATGCCGCTCCACCCCAACCGGGTGCAGCTGGAGCTGTCGTCCCCGTCGGGGCACGCGGTGTTCACCACCTGCGCCCAGACCCTCGGCGACTTCCTGCACCGCACCTACGACGCCGTCCCGCCCGGGTGCGAGTACTCCTGGCTGGACTTCGACGTCGCGCTCTCGGAGCTGCTCCACAACGACCCGGCGCGCGACTGATCCGGCAGTCGGCGCAGGTGGGAGAGCGTGCGCAACGAGCCGGGGGGCCGGGTTTCGAGGCCCGCCCGGGCTGCGCTAAGGTTCTCCCACAACGCGGTGAACACGCCGCGACATGCGGACGTAGCGCAGTGGTAGCGCATCACCTTGCCAAGGTGAGGGTCGCGGGTTCGAATCCCGTCGTCCGCTCGGAGGAACCTCGAGTCACAGCTGGACCTCCAACTGGCGGAGTGGCCGAGTGGCTTAGGCAAGGGCCTGCAAAGCCCTGTACACGGGTTCGATTCCCGTCTCCGCCTCGGGCGATTAGCTCAGTGGGAGAGCGCTTCCTTGACACGGAAGAGGTCACAAGTTCAATCCTTGTATCGCCCACCACGTAAGGCCTGGTCAGAGCCCTAACACGGGCTTGTGACCAGGCCTTCTTGGCGTTCCGGGGCGTGTTGGGTGACTACCTGGGTGACCATCTCTCCGACGCCCCGGGAAGGCGCGGTTCAGTGCCGTCGCATCCTCCTCGATGACAGGTCGGAGCTACTTGCGGTGGACGGTCTCGGTGACCTTCGAGCCCTCGGCGTGGCCGATGAGGTGGGCGATCTGCTCGATGGGCACTCCTCCGTCCGACCGCGGCGACATGAAGCTGTGCTGGAGCTTCGTGTCGCCTCCGCGCGGACCGACCGCCACACCCGCGTGTGGGGTGAGACCGGTGGCGTCGCGTCCGGGTCGCCGACCAGGTCGACATGGCTCCAGGTGAGCGCCCTGAGTTCCTCGGTACGGGCACCGGTGAGCAGCGAGACGACCATGTAGGCGCCCGTCGTTCTCGCGGGCGCGGCGTCGAGTAGGGCCTGGACCCGGGTGATCGATCGGGCGAGTATCGACTTGATCCGGGCCACCGTGCTCGTGCGCGGCGTCATCGCCTTCTCGGCCAGCCAGCGGTCGACGTCCTCGGCCGACAGCTCGCGCAGCTTCCGCCGGTCCAGGGTGGGGGTGACGTGGCGGAGGGCCAGGTTGCGCTGGGTCTCCACCGTGCTCGGGTCCCGGCCGCAGAGTCGGTGGTCGAGCCAGTCCGGTACCGCCTGCTGCACGGTGTAGCCCTGCGCGGTGATGAGGACGCCCGTCGTCGTGGTCGCGGACGATCTGCTTTGAGCCGGTTCCGCGCCTCGGTCGTGGTCCGCCCAGGTCGATCCGTGGTCACGGCTCGACGACGGATCGGTAGGGCTGCCGGTGATCGACTAGCTCGGGGCCTGTTCCTGTCCCTCGTCTGGGAGGAGGAACGGTTGGGCCAGCTCGTAGGCCGTGGTCTGGCGCACGCCCGTGACCCGGGCGATGTGCGGCCACGACAGCCGACCACGCCGGTGCAGCTCGGCGAGCAGACGACCGGACCGCTCCCGACCCTCGCGGCCGGATCTCCTCCGACCGTTGGATCGCCGCGACCAGCTCATCGTCGCTCAGACCGGCGACCTCCGCCGCTGGGAGGCGCGATGGGTCGTCGCTGGCCGGCACCGGGTCAGTAGACCTTGCCCGCCTTTCGGAATTCCGAAGTGTGTCGGTGTGAGCGACCCCAATCCCGCGCGCCACGAGCCCGTGTACTCGGTCCACACCGCGAAACCCGACGACATGGGCGCGATCGAGATCATCTTCAGGACCGAACGCGAGGCACGATCCTCCGCCCGGGACCGATCCCGCGACTTCCGCGTCCTGTCCGCCTCCGTGACCTCGTTCCCCATCGGTGAGCTGGAACCCGGCATCCGGTCGCGTGGTACGTCGACGGCGAGGAGCAGTCACGGGAGTTCGACCGCCAGCTCTACCCCACGGACGGCGGCGCCTGATCGACTGCACTCCTGGGTGAGGGAACGCCCCCGTTCCCGGCGACCACGGGCGTGGCAATATACATCGCGCTATCTCGCTACGGACAGGTTCGCTTCAGACCCTCGAGGCGATTCGATGCAGGTCGGCTGCAGTAAGTCGGCCTCGTAGGCGTCCATCAACGAGGGTGGGACCGTCGGGCTGGCCCAATTCAGCATCTGCGTGAACATGGTGTCGTCCGGGTCCTGGGATCTGAGCTCCACGGGTACGTCGAGGGCGTCGAGTCCGGCGGTCATCGTGTCGTCCGCTGGGAGGAGGAGATGGTACGCGGTGCGGGCCCGCAGGAATGCGTTGAGATCCTGTCCAGCGATGCCCATGCAGCCGGGTTCGAAGATGGCGCCGATGGTGACGACGAGTGGTCGTTCCTCCACCTTCGGGAGCCACAGCCCGAAAATGTCACCGGCGCCGTTGTTGCCGATGACGACGACCTCGTCCGGAACGGGCCAGTCCCACCGGCGGAAGGCCGCTGCGGCGCGCGTGACGCTTCCTTCGCCCGCCTCGTTCCCGTCGTCCAGTGGCAGCAGGTTCAGGTTGTGGCCGAGCCAGCCACCACCGTCGTGGACGAGGTACAACTCGCGGAACGCCTGCGGTAGTCGTCGGCCGATCGCGTGCTCCGCCGCCGTCACGCCATCGGGTGCGGCAGCAGGGTTGGGCGCGTGCCAGTCCGCGGTCGCTGCCCACGCGTCCAGGATGCGGCGGTCGAGGTGCGTCACGGGGAAGAACGTAGCTCGCTCCGGCGGGTGCCGCCGCTGATCGATCGGTGTGGAGTGAGTGACCACGAACTCGGGGGATCGGCGGTTTGAAGCGCCCCGGATGTGGTGGAGGCTCTGATCCCACGGGAAGGTGGAGATCGTGCCGGCACCAAGGAAGTTCAGCGACGAGATGCGTGAGCGCGCCCAGCGCATGGTCCGTGAAGCACGTCGGCAGGAGCCCGGGCTCTC
>NZ_JAJCYB010000097.1 GCF_029263155.1 Pseudonocardia sp. | reverse complement strand
ATCATGCACCAGACGGGCGCCACTGATCAAATCGGCAGGTCAAGGGGCCGGTGACAGCGGCCCGAGACAAGCCACTCCGAGGACATACTGACCAGCCGACCTGCGGTTTCGCCGCCCGCCTGATGCAATTCCTGAGAGTTCCGGTACACCCGCCCCGTCCACAGCCTTGACCCACTCGCCCCGACTCGCGCGCACGCAGGCCCCGACTCGCGGGATCGGGTGTACCCCCCTGCGCGAGTCGGGGTCTGAGGGTGCGCGAGTCGCGGTGTGCGTGCGCGCGAGTCGGGGTGTGGATGCGCGCGCGTCGGCGCGCGTCAGGCGATGACGGGGTTGTGGGGGCTGGCCACCACGGCGCCGGGCTCGGCGCCGGGGACGAACTTGCGCCAGTCGCCGCTGATCATCGTCGGGGAGTCGACGACGCGGACGCCGTCGGCGAAGTAGGTGGTGGCCAGCACCATGCGGGACACCGTGGTGCGGTTGGCGCCCGCGGTGTGCACGCAGTGCGCGGAGTGGAAGCTCATCTCGCCCGCCGCGAACGGGCCGTCCTCGACGTCCACCCCGTGCGACCGGAACGTCTCCGACACCCGCCGGTCGTAGGAGGTGCCGTGCTTGTCGAACTCCAGGTCCTCGACGAGGCGCCAGGAGCCCGCCCCGCGGGCGAACGCGAGCGGGCCCATCTCGCGCGGGGTGGGCTGCAGCGGGACCCACGCCGTCAGCACGTCGGCCGAGGCCAGCGGGAAGTGGTGGGCGTCGAAGTGCCAGGGGGTGCGCCCGGCGCCGGGCTCCTTGGACAGCCCGTTGTCATGGTAGAGCCGCACGGCACCGGCCCCGAGCAGGGCGGCCGCGATGCCCCCGATGCGCGGGGAGAGCACGGCGGCGCGCAGCAGCGGATCGTCGAGCCACATCATCTCCAGGCTCCGGAAGCCCACGGACGGGTCGACGCTCGCGTCCAGCAGTTCCCGCAACCGCACCCGCAGCCGTTCCAGCCCGCCGGGCGAGAGCACACCCGGCAGCTTGACGAACGACTCCGCGCGGTACGCCGCCACCTGCGCGCCGGTGATCGGGTAGGGCCGCGCGAGTTCGGCGAGCAACCCGTCGTCGGCCGGGAGCGGGCCGGGGTCGTGGGGTGCGGGGTCGACCGGCGGCCCGGCGGGGGCGGCGCCGTCGGCGAGCGACATGTACCAGTCCCACCACTGGTCGTTGCCGCGGTCCCACTCCACGCCCACGTCGGAGGCGACCCCGGCGGCGGTGCGCTCGGACAGGTGCGGGTTCCTCACCTGCTCTCCCACGTCATCAGGTGTGCCTCGTGGGTGAAGGTGTATCGGCCGTCGGGGGCGCGGCACCCGGCGAGGTAGTGCCCGAGCGCGGGGTGGCCCTCCATCTCCTCCAGCGACACGGTGTCGTCGAACGCGCAGCGCTGCAGGAACCCCTCGACGACGGTGCGGTCGGCCGAGCCGGTCGTGTAGGGCAGGACCTGCACCGCGACGGCGGCGCCGGCCGCTCGCAGGGCCGCCGCGACGCCCTCGGCGTCGGTGTAGGGGGTGACGTCGGGCGCGAACGACTCCCGGTAGGCCTCGTAGAACGCCAGGTAGTGCGACCGCGAGCTCGCCTGGGCCACGACCCCGAACCCGCCGGGGCGCAGCGCCGCCACCATCCGTGCGACGCCCGCGGCGAGGTCGGCGGGCGGCAGGGCGTAGAGCGCGTGGGTGGCCCAGGCGACGTCGTAGGCGGCCTCGGCGTGGAAGTCCTGGAGGAACACCTCGTGCTCGCCCTCGGCGACGAACGGCGCGCGCAGCACGCCCCGGGCCTCGGCGATGCTGAAGCCGGACGGATCGAGCAGGTCGACGGCCACCCGCGGCGTCTCCGGGAGCCCGGCGCGCCGCAGCGCGGCCGGGAACTTGCCGCTCCCGCAGGCCACGTCGAGCAGCCGGACGCGGCCGTCCAGGGTGTGGTCGCGCAGGTCGGCGGCCCAGTCGCGGGCCGCGGCGAGCTGCCGGTAGTCCTCGGTGGCCAGGGCGTAGAACGCCTGCATCTCCGCGCGGCCCGCCTCGCTCCAGTGGTCGAGGCTGCGTCGGGCCGTGTCGGGTCGGGTCACGTGCTGAGCCAACCACGTCCGGGGTTTCGGCGCGCCACGAACGGGTGGGGGACTTAGCGTCGGTACGTGACCACCACGGGTACGGCCTCATCCCTGGATCGGCTCCGGGTCGAGGTGGTGGGCAGCGCACCGCTTCCCCCGCTCACCGGCGAGCGCTACGCCCTCACCCACGCCGCGTACGAGGCGGCCAGCGACCAGCGGGCGCTGCTGCAGGGCTGGCTGGCCCACGCGCTGCCGCCGCTGCTGGCCGGGTGCGACCCGGTGCGCGTCGTCGGGGTGGGGGTCGGTGACGGCAGCGTGGACGCGCCGCTGGCCCGCGCGCTGTCCGAAGGCGGTCGGCAGGTCCGCTATCTGGGCGTGGAGCCGCACGCGCCCTCGGCCATGGGGTTCGCCGGGCGGCTCGCCGCGCTGCACGTCGACACGCTGATCCCGTCGGTCGTGATCGGGGACTTCGCCGACCACGACGCCGGTCATCCGGCCGACCTCGTGCACTTCGTCCACTCGCTCTACTACGTCGACGACCTGGGCGCCGCGCTCGACCACGCGCTGTCGATGGTCCGCCCGGGCGGGCTGCTGGTGGCGGCGACGGCCCCGCTGGAGCCGCTGTGCGTGCTCACCGAGCTGCTGTGCCCGTGGGGCGAGCACCGGCCGTGGTTCGCCCACGACGTCCGCGCCGAGCTCGACCTGCGCCGGCTCGAGGTGCACGCGGAGACCCTGGTCGGGCGCCTCGACGTGACCGAGGTCCTCATCGACCCGTGCGGGCGCGGCGAGGCGGTGTTCGACTTCCTGGTCGGGGCCCGCACCGCGGCGATGTCGGCGCCGGTGCGCGAGCACGTCCTGGACTACCTGCGCGCCATCGGCGGCCCGGAGGTGCCGCACCCGCTCGACATCATGATCGCCCGCGTGCCCTGAGTCGAAGGCCCCGAGGCAGCTCGCACACAGGCTCCGGGGCCCGCACACAGGTCCGGACCTGTGTGCGGGCCTCGCGCCCTATGTGCGAGGTCGCTGGAGGTCGCGGGCGTCGACGTGGCCGAAGGGGTGTGGGCGCCAGGTGCGGATCTCGTGGGCCGCCGCGGACCTGCGGTCCGCGTGCAGCAGCCGGGCCAGCGAGTCCACCCGTGTCGCGTGGCCGTCCGCCCGATCGCGCGCGTACGCGGCCGCGGAGTCCTTGGTGACCATGAAGGCCCAGTCGCTGGACAGCGCCAGCAGCGCCTCCTGGGCGAGGGCGTCGCGCAGCGGGTCCCGGGCGGGCCCACCGGGCGGCAGCGACAGGAGGGTCTTCTGCACGCGCTCGTTCAGTGCGACCAGGTCGTCCACCCCGGCCCACACCCGCCAGTCCTTGCCCGACCCCCATGACGACGGCGGCAGCTCCACCGGCGGCCCGACCAGCCCGGCGGCTGCCGCCCCGCGCAGCGTCGTGACCCGCACCCCGGCGCCCGGGAGGTCCCGCAGCACCGCCTCCAGCCAGGCCGGGCCCTCGTGCCACCAGTGGCCGAACAGCTCGGTGTCGAAGGCGGCGACCGACAGGGCGGGCCGCCCGTGCCGCTCCGCCAGCCCGACGAGCCGCTCGCGGACCACCGCCACGAAGTCCGCCGCGTCCCGCGCCACGGCCGCGGCGGCGCGCGCGGGGTCGTAGGGCCGCTTGTCCTGCGGCGCCACGGACCGGCCGGTCACGCGGGACGGCTTGAGGCCCGAGGGATGGTCGAACGTGTGGAAGTCGCGGTAGTCCCGCCCGCCGGGGTAGCCCCTGCGCGGGGACCACACGCGGTAGGTGACGTCGAGGTCACGCGCGAAGGCCAGCACGCCCGACTCGCCGACGGGCCGGGCGAGCCCGGTGTCGCCGCGCACCGCCGGCCCGTCGACGAGGAAGTGGGTGACGCCCGCGTCGGCGTACCCGCGCTCCATGCCCGGCGCGTAGCCGCACTCCGGCGCCCAGATCCCGGCCGGCGCGGCCCCGCGCCGGATCCGGGCGTCGGCCAGGCCCGTGGCCAGCGCGAACGCCCGGACCCGCGGTTCGAGCAGTGGCCCGAACGGGTGCGTCGCCGGGCCGCCGAGCAGCTCCAGCGCGCGGGTGTCGGCCAGCCCGCGCAGCAGCGGAGACGCGCCGTGGCGCCAGCGCGTCTCGAACAGCTCCAGCGCGGCGGTCGCGCAGCGGTGCTCGTGCGCCCCCAGCTCCGGCAGCCGCGCGGCCGCCTCGTGGGCGCGCAGCAGCCAGCCGCCGAGCCAGTCGTGCACGCCGCGCAGGCAGTGCGGGTCGTCGAGCTGGGCGGCGAGGACGGGGGTGACGCCCAGTGTCAGCAGATCGCGCCGGCCCTCCGCGGCCAGGCGCTCCACCACGTCGAGGACGGGGAGGTAGGAGTGCGCCCACGACTGGTAGAGCCACTCCTCACCGACCGGCCAGCGGCCGTGGTGCGCCAGCCACGGCAGGTGGCTGTGCAGCACGAGGCAGAAGGTGCCGACGGGTTCGGACATCCGGGCCACGCTACGGGCCGTCCGACGGTCACGAGCACGGCGCCGGGTGGCGCTCCCGCTCACCGCCGGGCGGTCACCAGCAGGTCGAGGCTCCCGTCCACGTCGTCGCCGCGCAGCTCGAAGTCGGCGCAGGTGACCGCCGCGACGTCGGCGCGCAGCGCTTCCGGCCACGCCCCGCCGTCGACGACCACCGCAACCTGCGCGTCGACGATCGAGCCGCCGTGCCGGGCGTCGAACGCGCGCAGCCGCGGCCCGTGGTGCAACCCCAGCACCTCGACGTCGACGAACCCCGCCTCCCGCATCAGCCCGGCCAGCTCGCACCCGGACAGCTCGCGGGTGTGGAACGGGTTGAGCGGGGTGTCGCGGCCGGGGGAGAAGGTGATCCGGTTGGGCGTGGAGACCAGCAGGGTGCCGCCGGGCGCCAGCACCCGGCGGCACTCGCGCAGGAACCGCTCCTGCTCCCACAGGTGCTCGATGACCTGCAGCGACACGACCGCGTCGCACCCACCGTCACGGACCGGCAGCGCGACCAGGTTCGTCCGCGCGACGTCCAGGCGCGGGTAGCGCCGCGCGACGTGGGCCGCGGTGGGCGCGTCGTAGTCCAGCGCGAGCACCCGTCGCGCGACCCCGGCCAGCAGGTCGGCGCCGTAGCCCTCACCGCACCCGGCCTCCAGCACGACGGCCCCCGCGCAGCGTGGCCGCAGTGCCTCGTAGACCACCTCGTGACGGCGGAACCAGTAGTTCTCCTCCGGTATGCCGGGAAGCGTGCGCTCACCGGTGAGCCACAGATCAGCCACGTGAGCAGCGACGATGGGTTGCTCGGTCATGGCATCTGGCCGCTCGCCGGTTCCGCACAGCGCTCGCTGGCCGCGAAACCTCGAAAGGGGAGTGATCGCATGGACGAGCTTCTCGATCTTGCGCAGGAGTGGGAGCTCACGCTGGGTACGGTCTCAAAGGCGACCCGGGTGGTCTACCTGCGGGGCGTTCGTCAGTTCATCGACTGGCTCGCCACAGCCAAGCCGCGGTTCCGCTCCGTGGCCGATCTGCGGCGCGCGCACGTCGATGCCTGGATGCGCCACCTCGCCGACGACATGGGTCGCGACGAGGCGACCCGGCGGGTGCGTCTCATCTCGCTCCGGCTGTTCCTCGACTACCTCGTCGGTGAGCCGGACGTCGACCTGCCCTCGAATCCCGCTCGCGGCATCGCGCTGCCCGCGCCGCGGGACAAGGTGGTGCCGGTGATTCACGACGACGACCTTGTGGCCCTGCTGCGTGTCGTGGAGCGTGGTTCGACGTTCCTGTGCCGTCGCGACGCCGCGTTGCTCCGAGTGCTTCTCGACACCGGTTGCCGGCGAGGCGAGCTCGTCGGAATCGACGTAGCCGACGTCGACCTGCGTGGTCACGACGTTCGGCTCCGGCGAACGAAGGGTGGCCACGAGCGCATCGTGCCGATCGGAGCCAAGACCGCGTTAGCGCTACGGAAGTATCTGCGAGCCCGCGATCGGCACCCGGCGACCGGTTCGGCGGCACTGTTTCTGTCTACGAGAGCGCGATCCGCAGGCGGCTGGCGGATGAGCGGCGACGCCGTGGCCGGAATGTTGTCACGGCGTGGTCACGCGGCCGGCATCGCGGCGATCCATCCGCACCAGTTCCGTCACACGTGGGCCAACGACCTGCTGTCCAACGGGGCGAACGAGGGTGACGTCGAGCGCCTGGCCGGCTGGCGCAGCCCGCTCATGGTGCGCCGGTACGGGGCGTCGGCCGCAGCGCAGCGCGCCAGGGACGCTGCGCGGCGGCTCGCCCGAGGGGACCGAATCTGATGCGTCGACGCTGCTCCCGTCGGACCGTCTTGGACCCGAACCCGACCCCTCCCGGCACGGCGAACCACGCTCGAATAGTATTCAGGCATGGTTCGCCCCGTGGAGTCTGAGATCGCCGTCCTGAGGCAGGTCGCCCGCGAGATCCGCGAGAGCACCGAGGAGTCCGGCTACAAGGTTGGCGTCGCCGTGCGTCAGCACGGGGCGTTCTCTCAGACGCGCGGGCCGGCCAGCGCGCTGGAGCGTTCCCTTGTGCTCGAGGCCGCCCGGCGCGGTGCCTCGCAGGCCGGCCTGACGTTCGAAGCGGCGTCGGGCAGCTTGGACATCATCACCAATTGTGGTGACACCATCCGGTACTACCGGGTCAAGCACGTCAAGTTGACGGCCGCGGGCGAGTACAAGGTGATCTGTGGAGAGGGTTCATCCCTGTTGGTCACGGAACCCGAGTCCCTGCTCCGGGAGGAGAAGTGGATCCTCGGCTACACCCTGTCGGACGACCACACGATCGAGCGGCTCATCGCGGCCGAGATCGTCGGATGGCGCGGCGAAGGCCCGGTTTGCCTCACGCTGGGCTCGATCATCGTCCTGACTGACGACCCGTCGCCGCGTGGCTTCACCTCGACCGACGAGGACCTGCCGGGCTTCGAGGACGAGGACGGCGACGGCGAGATCGGGGATGCCAGCGGCTTCTGAGGTCGCGACGTCCCGACAACTCCCTGAGAGGTCTCACCGTGACCACCCCCGCCACGATCGGCGAGCGCGTGCACATTCTCCGGCTCGCCAACGGCTTCAGTCAGAGCGACCTCGCCCGGTCGCTCAGCAACGGGGCCAGCGAGGCCAATGGCCTCGTCTCCAAGATCGAGAACGGCCGGCTGACCCCGGACGACGATGTGCTCCGTGGTCTGTCCGCCGCGCTCGGCTGCACCCCGGAGTACCTCACCAGCGGGTCGATCGAGCTCGTCGCGACCCGCCCGTGGCTCCGCGCGTACGCCGATGCGTCGACGCGCGTGGTCGAATCCATGACCGCTGGCAATCTCGTAGTGGCCGAGTCGATTACTCGACTCCAACTCGAACGCATCCCTGATTCGATCCCCGTGTTCGACGGTGACCTCAACGACGATCACGCCATCGAGCGCTTCGCCGAGGAAGTCCGCGTGGCCGCGGGCATCGCCGAGGGAGCCGTTGTCGGCAACGCGATGCGTGCAGCCGACCGCCTCGGCTGTGTCGTGCTGCCGATGAGCAGCGAGCTCGGGCGCCACCTGGGGCTGTCGCAGCGTATCGGCGGAGCACCGTTCATCCGGGCCAGCCGCCCTGGGCGAGATGCGAATCCTGTACCGGGTGACCGCCAGCGCTTCACCGTCCTGCACGAGGTCGGTCACCTCGGGCTGCACGCTGCACTGCCGCCGCCCGAGACCGCCGAGGAAGCTCGGCGGATCGAACGCCAAGCCCACAGATTCGCCAGCGCGTTTCTCGCTCCCGCCGAACCCCTGATTGATGACTGGATGAGCAAGGGTGGTCGGGTGACCCTCTCGGTCCTTGCGGAGCTCAAGGCGACATGGGGCATCGCGATCAAGGCTCTGGTCGTTAGGTTCCACCAGCTTGGCGTGATCAGCGCGGACCAGGCTACGAGCCTCTACAAGCAGATCTCGAAGCGGGGATGGAACCGGGGTGAGGGTGAGCCCGTCGAGACCACCAACGAGGAACCGATCTGGCTCGCCCGCGCGATCACCAAGCGCGCTGGGCGAGGTAGGGCCGCGCACTCCGCGCTCGCTGACGCGGCGCGCTTCTCGCTGCTGTCCGAGCGGCATGTGAGGGGTTGGATCGACTGGACACCGGCCGGGCCGGCGGCGGACGTTGTGGATCTGCCGGCTCGCATCACCCCGGGACGCTCCGGACCAGCAGGGCCAGCTCGCGTGCTGTCGTTTCCCGTCACCAGGTAGCGAGCGTGGCTGTACGTTGTCATCAGTCTGGGAGGGTTGTCCAGCTGGCTGCAGTGACCCGGGTTCCGCAGTTCGTCGCCGCAGGCGTGGGCGCCGAATCCGGGGGTTGACCTGAGAGAACGGGCTCGGGGCGACGGGGCGGGGCGTGTGTCCACGCCCGGCCGGAGGCCGGGTGAGGGCGTTTGTGCTGCTCAGGCGGGGTCGAGGGGGTGGTGAGCCTGGGCAGTGTCAACGGCGGCCGAAAACTGACCCCTTGGCGGCTGTTGGCCGCCGCCGAGGGTGACGATGGCGGCGTCATCGGCGGTGACGATGTCGTCGGCGTGAGCAGGCCCCGTCGGCGTGGTGCCGGACGGGGCCTGGTCGTCGGGGTGGCGCGGTCGTGGTCATCGCGCCGGGTCGGGT
>NZ_JAJCYB010000096.1 GCF_029263155.1 Pseudonocardia sp. | reverse complement strand
ATCATGCCCCGTACGCCGATCATGCCCCGTACGCCGATCATGCCCCGTACGCCGATCATGCCCCGTACGCCGATCATGCCCCGTACGCCGATCATGCCCCGTACGCCGATCATGCCCCGTACGCCGATCATGCCCCGTACGCCGAACTGCACTGCCACTCCAACTTCAGCTTTCTCGACGGCGCGAGCCATCCCGAGGAGCTCGTCGAGCAGGCCAAGCGCCTCGGGCTGGACGCGATCGCGCTCACCGACCACGACGGCATGTACGGCGTGGTCCGGTTCGCCGAGGCGGCGGCCGAGCTGGGCGTGGCCACCGTGTTCGGCGCCGAGCTGAGCCTGGGCCTGTCCGCCCCGCAGAACGGGGTGGCCGATCCGGAGGGCAGCCACCTGCTGCTGCTGGCCCGCGACCCCGCCGGCTACCGCGCGCTGTGCCGCGTGGTCAGCGCCGCCCAGCTGCGGGGCGAGGAGAAGGGGCGTCCGGTGTACGACCTCGACGAAGTGGTCGCCGAGACCGCGGGGCACGTGCTCGCGCTGACCGGCTGCCGCAAGGGGGCCGTGCGGCAGGCGCTGGCGGGCGGCGGGGACCCGACGAAGGCGCTGCGATGGCTCAGCGAGCGGTTCGGGACCGACCACGTCGCCGTCGAGCTCACCCATCACGGCCTGCCCACCGACTCCGAGCGCAACGACGCCCTCGCCGCGCTGGCCCGCGACGCCGGGCTGCCCACGATCGCGTCCACGGCGGCCCACTACGCCACGCGGGGCAGGTTCCCGCTGGCCACGGCCCTGGCCGCGGTGCGGGCCCGGCGCGGCCTCGACGAGATGGACGGCTGGTTGCCCCCGGCCGGCACCGCCCACCTGCGCTCGGGCTCGGAGATGGCGGCCCGGTTCGACGCCCGGTACCCGGGGGCGGTGGCCCGGGCCGCGGAGTTCGGGCGGGCCTGCGCGTTCTCGATCCGCCTGGTGGCACCCGACCTGCCCCCGTTCCCCGTGCCGGAGGGCAGGACCGAGGCGAACTGGCTGCGCGAGCTCACCTGGCGCGGCGTCGCGAGGCGCTACGGCAGCCACGCCGAGTACGCCCGCGCCGTCGAGATGATCCACCACGAGCTGGCGATCATCGAGGCCAAGAACTTCCCCGGCTACTTCCTGATCGTGCACGACATCGTGGAGTTCTGCCGCCGCTCCGACATCCTCTGCCAGGGCCGGGGCTCGGCCGCGAACTCGGCGGTCTGCTACGCGCTGGGCATCACGAACGTCGACGCCGTGGCGATGGGTCTGCTGTTCGAGCGGTTCCTGTCCCCGGCGCGCGAGGGTTACCCCGACATCGACCTCGACATCGAGTCCGGCCGCCGCGAGGAGGTGATCCAGTACGTCTATCGCACCTACGGGCGCAGCTGCGCCGCGCAGGTGGCCAACGTGATCACCTACCGGCCGCGGTCGGCGGTGCGCGACATGGCCAAGGCGTTCGGGTTCTCGCCGGGCCAGCAGGACGCGTGGAGCAAGCGGATCGAGCGCTGGAACGGCGCACCGTACGTCGAGGGCATGCCCGAGCGGGTCGGGGAGCTGGCCGGTCAGCTGCTCGGCTTCCCCCGTCACCTCGGCATCCACTCCGGAGGCATGGTCATCTGCGACCGGCCGGTCTCGGAGGTGGTGCCCGTCGAGTGGGCGCGGATGGCCGATCGCACCGTCGTGCAGTGGGACAAGGACGACTGCGCCTACGCCGGGCTGGTCAAGTTCGACCTGCTCGGCCTGGGCATGCTCACCGCGCTGCACCTGATGATCGATCTGGTGGCCGCCCACGACGGACGCAGGATCGAGCTGCACGAGCTGCAACCCGACGACCCGGCCGTCTACGACATGCTCTGCCGCGCCGACTCGGTCGGGGTGTTCCAGGTGGAGTCGCGCGCGCAGATGGCCACGCTGCCCCGGCTCAAGCCCCGGGTGTTCTACGACCTGGTCGTGGAGGTCGCGCTGATCCGGCCCGGCCCGATCCAGGGCGGCTCGGTGCACCCCTACATCTCGCGGCGCAACGGCGCACCGTGGGAGCACGACCACCCGCTGCTGAAGGGGGCGCTGCAGAAGACGCTGGGCGTGCCGCTGTTCCAGGAGCAGCTCATGCAGGTGGCCGTGGACGTCGCCGGGTTCTCCGCGGGTGACGCCGACGAGCTGCGCCGGGCGATGGGTTCGAAGCGGTCGACGGAGAGGATGGAGAAGCTGCGGGGGCGGTTCTTCGACGGCATGGCCGCCAACGGCATCGGCGGGGAGCTCGCCGAGAAGATCTTCGGCAAGATGGTGGCCTTCGCCAACTTCGGGTTCCCGGAGAGCCACTCGATCAGCTTCGCGTCGCTGGTCTACTACAGCGCCTGGTTCAAGCACTACCACCCGGCGGCGTTCTGCGTGGCGCTGCTCAACTCCCAGCCGATGGGCTTCTACTCACCGCAGTCGCTGGTGGCCGACGCCCGCCGGCACGGCGTGCTCGCGCGCGGCCCGGACGTCAACCACGGCCGCGCCGAGGCGACGCTGCAGCCCGACCCGAACAGCACCGGGGGGCACGCGATCCGGCTGGGCACCGCCGAGGTCCGCGGCATCGGGCTGGAGCTCGCCGAGCGGATCGACGCCGAGCGTGACCTGCGCGGCCCCTACCGCGACCTCGCCGACCTCGCCGACCGCACCCGGCTCACCGTCCCGCAGGCCGAGGCGCTGGCCACGGCGGGGGCGTTCGGGTGCTTCGGAGCCCGAAGGGGGTCGACACTGGACCGCCGCTCCGCACTGTGGGCGGCCGGGGTGGTCGCCTCGGTGCGTCCGGGGGAGCTGCCGGGCGCGGCGGTCGGCCTCGACGCGCCCGCGCTGCCCGGCCTGACCGCCGCCGAGCTCACCGTGGCCGACGTCTGGGCCACCGGCGTCTCCCCGGACAGCCACCCGATGCAGCACCTGCGCGAGCGCCTCGACCGGCTCGGCGCCATCCGGATCGACGGCCTCGCCGAGGTCGGGCGGGACCTGCCGGCGGGCGATCCCGAGCAGCGCTGGCCCCGGGTGCTGGTGGGCGGGCTGGTCACCCACCGGCAGCGCCCGGCCACGGCGAAGGGCGTCACGTTCGTCAACCTGGAGGACGAGAGCGGCATGCTCAACGTCACCTGCTCGGAGGGGCTGTGGGCGCGCTACCGCACCGTGGCGATCGGCAGCGCGGCGCTGCTGGTGCGCGGGCGGTTGGAGCGCAGCGTCGAGGGGGTGCTCAACCTCGTCGCCGACCGGCTGCAGCGCCTCGACCTGGCCGTGGCGGTGAAGTCGCGCGACTTCCGCTGAGCCGCGCACGAGCAGAGGCCCCGCCGCGGGATGGCCGATGCGGCGGGGCCTCCGGTCGAGCGCGGGGGCTACTTCTGGATGGGGCTGCCCATCGCCATCGCCTTGCCGCCGAGCTCCTGGCCCATCCCGTCGAACCAGATGTAGGCGAAGACGGCGCAGAACGCGAACGCGCCGACCCCGGCCAGGGTCGCGAACAGCTGGGTCCCGGTCAGTGCGAAGGCCAGTACCAGCGCCACCGTGATGTCGACCAGCACGAAGCCGACGGTGAACACCAGCGGCAGCCGCAGGGTGGCGAGCGTCAGCGCGACGAACACGATCAGCCACGACAACAGGAAGGTGGGCAACGCCTGGTTGCCCTCGGCGAGACCCAGCCAGCCGTTGGTCAACGCCGCGACCAGGACACCGAGACTCAGCCAGAAGGCCGAGAAGGTGCCGAAGATCGCGGCGACCGCGCTGGCCCCGAGCCGGCTCGCCCAGATGCAGGAGATCAGCAGGAACAGGCCCGAGGAGAACAGTACGGCCGGGGCGATACCCCCGAGGTCGGCGGCCGGCAGGTAGCCGACCAGCCACAGAGCCAGTGACAGGGCACCGGGAAGGAATGTTGCAAGGCCGAGCAATGCGGGATTGCCCGCCGGTGCCGCAGGTGCGGGCGCCGCCGCAGCGGGCGCCTCGGACGTGACGTCGCTCTCCACGCTCATTGTGGACATGCCTCTCGTCGGTGGTCGTCCGGCGCCTTTGCCGGTCACGGCGTATTGTGCGCGCCGTCACAGGAGTTGACCACCCTCCGACTGACTAGTTATGAGACACAGATAACGATCAGGTCCCAGCCCGACGGGCGGGGGTTGCTCTGCGAGGATGGGATCGTGGCGGCAACCGTGATGGACGGCAAGGCGACCCTGAACGCGATCCTGGACGACCTCGGCCGGCGTGTCGAGAAGCTGGTGGCCGCGGGATCCACGCCCGGACTGGGCACGTTGCTCGTCGGGGACGACCCCGGCTCGCACTCCTACGTCCGTGGCAAGCATCGCGACTGCGCGAAGATCGGCATCACCTCCATCCAGCGGGAGCTGCCCGCCGACGCCACCCAGGCCGACGTCGAGGCGGCGATCGACGAGCTGAACGCCGACCCGGCCTGCACCGGCTTCATCGTGCAGCTGCCGCTGCCCCGCGGCCTGGACGCCGGGGCCGCGCTGGGGCGCGTCGACCCGGGCAAGGACGCGGACGGCCTGCACCCGGTCAACCTCGGCCGGCTCGTCCTCGGTGAGCCGGGGCCGCTGCCGTGCACGCCGCGCGGGATCGTCGAGCTGTGCGCCCGCTACGGCGTGGAGCTCGCCGGTGCGCGGGTCACCGTCGTCGGCCGCGGGGTCACCGTCGGGCGTCCGCTGGGGCTGCTGCTCACCCGCCGTAGCGAGAACGCCACGGTGACGCTGTGCCACACCGGCACCCGTGACCTGGCCGCCGAGATCCGCCGCGCCGACATCGTGATCGCCGCCGCGGGCGTGCGCGGGCTGGTCACCGCCGACATGGTGGCCCCCGGCGCCACGGTGCTCGACGTCGGCGTCTCGCGTACCGAGCTGGGCCTGGTCGGCGACGTCGCGCCGGAGGTGGCCGAGGTGGCCGGGCTGCTCGCGCCGATGCCCGGCGGGGTGGGTCCGATGACGCGCGCCATGCTCCTGACCAACGTCGTGGAGGCGGCGGAGGCGGCGCGTGGCTGACCTCCGCGCGCGGCTGCCGGTCTGGGCCCCCACGGCGCTGGTGTTCCTGATCGCCGGGGTGGGCCTCTTGCGGGTGCTCACCGAGCACTGGCGGCAGGGTGGGGTCATCCTCGGCGGGGCCGTGCTGGTGGCCGCGGTGCTGCGCGCGGCACTGGACCCCGACCAGCTCGGGCTGCTGGCGATCCGCAGCCGGGTCATCGACGTGGCCTGCTACGCGGGCCTCGGCATCGCCATGGTCCTGCTCTCGGTGACGATCACCCGTGGCCAGCTCACGCTCGGCTGAACGGCAGGGCACTATCGGGTCATGACCGACCGATCCGGGTACATCGTCGACACCCTCGTCGGCGCCTTCGAGGACCTGATGTCGGCGAACCCCGCCGCGTTCCGCACCAAGTTCCGCAAGATGGCCGCCGACCCGTTCGCCTTCTACCGGGGCAGCGCCTGCCTGTTCTACGCCGACGTCGCCGCGCGGGAGGACCCGTGGGCCGACGAGCGCACCAGCCGCGTCTGGATCCAGGGCGACCTGCACGCCGAGAACTTCGGCACCTACATGGACGGCGACGGCAGTCTCATCTTCGACGTCAACGACTTCGACGAGGCCTACGTCGGCCACTTCACCTGGGACGTCCTGCGCTTCGCGGCCAGCATGGCGCTGCTGGGCTGGCGCAAGGCGATCTCCGACGACGACATCTCGACACTGGTGGAGCGCTTCGTCCGCGGCTACGTCGACCAGGTGCGCACGTTCGTCGAGCAGGACGACGACCGCGGCTTCTCGCTCAACCTGCGTACGGCCGAGGGCGTGATCGCGCAGGTGCTGCAGAAGGCGCGGCTGCGCACCCGGGTGGCCCTGCTCGACGACATCACCGAGTCCGAGGGCTTCGACCGGATCCTGCGCGACGGCCCCGGCGTGCGCCGCCTCGACGACGACGAGCGGGGACGCGTCGTCGACGCGTTCGGCCGCTACCTGGACTCGATCCCGGAGTCCAAGCGGTTCCGCGGGGTGGCCTACACCGTCAAGGACGTGATCGGGCGGTCCGGGTTCGGCATCGGCAGCGCCGGGCTGCCCGCGTACACGGTGCTGATCGAGGGCCTCAACGAGGCGCTGGACAACGACGTGGTCGTCTCGATGAAGCAGGGCAACATCGCGGCGCCCTCCCGCGTGGTCGACGATCCGGCCGTGGCGGCCGCGTTCCGGCACCACGGGCACCGCACCGCGATGTCGCAGCGGGCGCTGCAGGCCCACGCCGACCGGCTGCTGGGCTGGACCGACCTCGACGGCGTCGGCTTCGTCGTCAGCGAGGTGTCGCCCTACGAGGCGGACCTGGACTGGAGCGAGCTCACCGAGCCCGCCGAGATCGCGCCGGTCGTGGAGTACCTGGGCCGGGCGACGGCGAAGGTGCACTGCGTCGCCGACGCCGACGCCGACCACACCCTCGTCCCGTTCTCCACCGAGGACGCGATCCTCGCCGTGGTCGACGGCCGGGAGGACGAGTTCGTGGCCTGGGTGACCGGGTTCGCGCACACCTACGCCGCCCAGGTGCGGGAGGACCACAGGCTGTTCGTGGAGGCGTTCCGCGGTGGCGCCATCCCCGGGGTGGCGGCCACCTCCTGAGCCGCTTCTCGCAGTACAGCAGGAGAACGCCCCGTTCAGAGGCGCAAAAGGTGCTGGACTGCGAGAAGCGCCCGCCTGTGGACAACTCGGAACGCCGCCGGCGAGATCCGGCCAGACTTCTCGGGTGGGCAGACATCGCCAACCCCTGGATCCGGCGCGCCGCGCGCTGAGTGAGCGCATGCGCCGCGTCGCCCGGACGCAGGGTGGCGTGATCTCCGCGGCGCAGTGCGCAGGGCTCGGCGTGGGTGCGTCCGACATCCGCCGGATGCTCGGAAGCGGCGAGTGGCGCCGCGTCCGCCGTGGGATCTACGCGGATGCCCGAGAACCTGCCGCAGATCCATATCTGCGTCGTTGCGCCGCGGTCCTCGCCGGGTTGCGGGCGACCGGGGGCGTCGTGTCCCACCTCAGCGCCGCCCGGATCCTCGGGCTGCCCCTCCCGCCCGCGGTCGACGGTCGGGTGAGCCTCACGCGGCGGCCGCCCGCCCCCACCAGCGGCCCCCGGTCCACGCCCGGCGTCGGGGTCGCCGTGCACCTGACGGGCTACGACGACGCCGACGTCGTCGAGGTCGACGGCGTGCCGGTCCTCGCCGGGGCGCGCCTGGTGCTGGACTGCTGCACCGTGGCGCCGCCCGACTCCGCGCTGGCGATCGCCGACGCGGCGGTGGCGACGGGGATCACCACCTGCGATGCGCTGGTGGACGCCGGTGATCGGCTCCGCGGTCGCGTCGGTGCCGACCTCGCACGACTCGTCGTCGCGCGCACCGATCCGCTGTCCGACAGCTGGTTCGAGTCGTCGTCGCGGTGGTGGTTGATGGAGGCCGGGCTGCCGAAGCCGGAGCTCCAGGTCCCCTTCACCGGGCCACAGGGCGGGGTCGTCCGGGTCGACATGCTGATGCGCGACACCTGGACCGTCGGCGAGGCGGACGGGGCCGGCAAGTACGACGAACCCGGCGTCCTGTTCGCGGAGAAGCGCCGCGAGGACTGGTTGCGCGACCAGCACCGGCTGGAGGTCGTCCGATGGGTGCCCGCCGAGATGCGCACCCCGCGCGGGCGGGTCGCCGTGGCCGACCGGTTCTGGCGGGCGTTCGCGCGCGGACGGCGGGCGGGGTGAGTCCCTTCTCGCGGTGCAGCACCTATCGGGGCGTTCGGGGCCCGGTTTCCGGCTGTACTGCGAGATACAGCGTGCGCACCAGGTCCTCGATCGACGGCTCGTCCACCGTCACGTCGCGGAGCTCCGCCCGCTGCGCCACCTCCGCGATCAGCGTCGCCGCGCTCGTCGCCGCGGTGAACTCCAGCCGCCACCGCAGGCCCTGCGCCTCCACCGCGATTCCCACGACACCGGGCAGCGCGGGAGGCGGGGACGCGGGGGACGCCAGTTCGACGACCAGGCTGCGGTGCCCGGCGAAGCGACGGCGCAGGGTGTCCAGGTCGTCGTCGACAAGCACGCGTCCGCGGTCGATGACGACGATGCGCCGGCACAGGCGCTCCACGTCGGGCAGGTCGTGCGTGGTGAGCAGCAGCGTCACCTCCCCGCGGGCGTTGACGGCCGACAGAAACGTCCGCAGCCGCTCCTTCGACGCCAGGTCGAGCCCGATCGTGGGCTCGTCGAGCACCAGCAGCTCCGGCGAGTGCAGCAGCGCCGCGGTGACCTCCCCGCGCATCCGCTGGCCCATGGAGAGCTGGCGGACCGGCGTGGCCAGGAACCCGGCCATGTCCATCAGCTCCACGCACTCGTCGAGCCGCTCGCGGTGCCGCGCGGCCGGCACGCGGTGGATCGCCCCGTGCAGGGCGAAGCTCTCGGCCAGCGGCAGGTCCCACCACAGCTGGCTGCGCTGGCCGAACACCACCCCGATCCGGCGGGCCAGCGCGCGCCGCTCGCGCACCGGGTCCAGGCCGCACACCCGCGCGGTGCCCGCGCTGGGCACGAGCACGCCCGTCAACATCTTGATCGTCGTGGACTTCCCGGCGCCGTTGGGCCCGAGAAAGCCCACCGCCTCCCCGTGGGCGACGTCGAGGGTGACGTCGGTCACGGCGGTGACGCGGGTGCGGCGCAGCCGGGAGCCGACGAGGAAGTCGCGGCCCAGGCCCTGCGTGCTGATGACGTACTCGGTGGTCATGACCCCGTTCCCTGGTAGCGGCGGACCCCGGTCCGCCAGATCAGCGCCGCGACGCCCACCGCCACCACGGCGACGAGCGGCGAGGCGTGGCGCAGCTCCTCCGGGAACCCCAGCGGGTCGGCCCGCCCCAGCAGCGCGAGCGCCGGGAAGTAGGCGACGAACGCGCCCGGCACCGCGAAGCACAGGATCCGGCGCAGCCACGGGCCGTACACGGTGATCGGGTAGGAGGTGGAGAAGTTCGAGCCGTAGGTGACGGAGTTGGCCACCTCGCGCCCGTCGACCAGCCAGAACGACACGGTGTTGGCCGCGATCCAGATCGCGGCCAGTATCACCGCGCCCACCAGCGGGGCCGTGGCGGCGAGCAGCACCCGCCCCGGTGTCCAGTCGATCGCGGCGCCGGCCAGCGCGTAACCGAACACCGCGAGCCCGACCGCGACCCGGCCCAGCCGCTTGAGCGACACGTCGGCGCAGAGCAGCTGCGCGAGCGTGCCCAGCGGGCGCAGCAGCAGCACGTCGAGCTCGCCGGTGCGGATGTACTCGGGCAGCTCCTCCACCTGCCCGACGGCGAGGTCGGCCAGCCCGAACGCGGTGGCGGCGAGCCCGTACATGAGCACGACCTCGTCGCGGTCGAACCCGCCCAGCGAGCTGACCTGCGTGAACACCACGAGGATCGCGACCAGCTCGATGCTCTGGCCGATCACCTGCGCCACGACGTCGAACGCGAACGACGTGCGGTAGGCGAGCTGGCCGCGGATCCGCGACGCGACGATCCGCCGGTACACGTGTCCGAGACGATGTTCGCTCCGCAAGCTCCGCTCAGCCACCCTGCACCACCAGCCGCCGCGATCCCCGCCGCAGCGCCACCCGCCCGGCCGCGAGCAGCGCGACGGCCCACCCCGCCTGCGCGGCCAGCGCGCCGGGCGCGTTCCCGCGCTCCAGGAACACGTCGATCGGGATCTGGAACAGCGAGGGCATCGGGGTGAAGGCGAGCGCCGTGCGGGCCCACTCCGGGAACCAGGCCAGCGGCACCACCAGCCCGGACAGCACCCCGCCGACCACCCCCCACATCGCGATCACACCGCGCGCGTCCAGCAGCCAGAACGCGCTGGCGTTGAGCAGGAACCGCACCCCGAAGCTGACGACCACGCCGAGCAGCGCGGACACCGCGAACAGCGCCCACGTCGACGCCTGCTCCGGCCAGCGGAACGGGAACGCCCATGCCCCGAACGCCACCGGCGGCACCAGCCGGGCCAGCACGGCGAACCCGGCCCGGCCGAGGTCGGTGGCGAGCATCGCGGCCTGCAGGTCCCACGGCCGCCCGAGGTCGACGACCACGTCCCCGCTGCGGATGCGCCGGTAGAGCTCGGTGTCGCCCCACAGCAGCACCACGGTGAGCAGGCCCTGCCCGAGCCAGACGTAGGTGACCGCGGCGGCCACGTCGTAGCCTGCGACGACCGGGCGCTCGGCGAGCACGGCCACCAGCACCGCCGCGCGCAGCAGCCCGAACACGATGTTGGTGGTGAGGCCGGCGAGTGCGGCCTGGCGGTAGGTGGCGTAGCGGCGGAATCCGGCCCGGACGAGCTGCGGGTACGGCGACAGCACGTCTTCCCAAGTTACGGCCGTGGGCAACCGGTTATCCGCGGCCACCGCGGCGGCCGTGATCGGGGCTCCGCCCGACCTCGGGAGCCCCCTCCGGATCGGGCGCCGCTCCCCGACCGAGGCACCGCGAACCTCGCGGGTGCGTCAGACGGCGAACGGGGCCGCCAGGTCGTCGAACATCGGGAAGTGCCGCACGTTCAGCGTGGCGAGCTCGCAACCGTGGGTCTGCGCCGTCGCCGCGATCAGGTAGTCGGCGATGCCGATCGCGGCGTGCGAGCGCCGGAAACGACGGCGGAGCTCGCCCCCGCGGCGGGCCACCGCGTCGTCGACGGCGAGGGACTGCAGCGAGTCGAGCAGGCGCGTCACCTCGCGGCGCTCGCCCGACCGCATGCCGCCGGTGATCTCCGCGACCGACACCACGCTCACCGCCAGCGGCCCGGTGCGTCGGCGGGCGTCGGTGAGCCAGTCCCCGGCTGCCGGGACACCGCGGAGGTGGGCGATCAGGACGTCGGAGTCGACCAGGATCATCGCCGGCCGGCGATCCGCTCCAGGTGCGCACCGCGGGCCCCGTCGCCCCGGTCGAACTCGACCCCGTCGTCGGCCAGCGCGCCGAAGGAGCCGGTGATCGCGGCCAGGTCGGCGGTGAGGCGGTCGGACTCCCCGTGCAGCGCGCGGTCGAGCACCCGCCGGATGAGCTCCGCGCGGGACATCCCCTCGGCGCGGGCGCGGGCGTCGAGCTGCTCCCGCTGCTCGTCGGTGAGGTAGATGTTGGTGCGATTCATACATCACAACATACATCACCGACTCGCGCACCGAACCGGGTCTCGCGCGGTGCCGGCGCCCCGCGAAACCCGGTTCAGCGCGCGAGAACCCCTCAGAACTCGGCGATCGCCGCGTTCAGCGTCGCGCTGGGGCGCATCACCGCGTCCGCCTTCTTCTTGTCCACCGAGTAGTAGCCGCCCAGGTCCACCGGGTTGCCCTGCACCGCGTTCAGCTCGCCGACGATCGTGTCCTCCGCCGCGGCCAGCGTCTGGGCCAGCGGCGCGAACTCCGCGGCGAGCGCGGCGTCGTCGGTCTGGGCCGCCAGCTCCTGGGCCCAGTACAGCGCCAGGTAGAAGTGGCTGCCGCGGTTGTCCAGCTCGCCCGCCCTGCGCGAGGGCGAGCGGCCCTCCTCCAGCAGCCGGCCCGTCGCCGCGTCCAGGGCCGCCCCGAGCAGCCCCGCGCGCGGGTTGTCGGTCTTCTCGGCCAGGAACTCCAGCGAGACCGCCAGCGCCAGGAACTCCCCGAGGGAGTCCCAGCGCAGGTGGTTCTCGCGGACCAGCTGCTGCACGTGCTTGGGCGCCGAGCCGCCCGCGCCGGTCTCGAACAGCCCGCCGCCGTTCATCAGGGGCACGATCGAGAGCATCTTGGCCGAGGTCCCCAGCTCCAGGATGGGGAACAGGTCGGTGAGGTAGTCGCGCAGCACGTTGCCGGTGACCGAGATGGTGTCCTCACCGCGCCTGGCCCGCTCCAGGGTGTAGCGGGTGGCCGCGGCGACGTCCATGACCTCGATCGTGAGCCCTGCGGTGTCCAGCGAGTCGAGCTGGGCTCGGACCTTCTTGAGCACCTCGGCGTCGTGGCCGCGGGTCTCGTCGAGCCAGAACACCGCGGGCGCGCCGGTGGCGCGGGCGCGGGAGACGGCCAGCTCCACCCAGTTGCGCACGGGTGCGTCCTTGGTCTGGCAGGCGCGCCAGATGTCCCCGGCCGCGACCTCGTGGGTGAGCAGCACGGTGCCGTCGGCGGTCACCACCCGGACGGTGCCGGGCGCGGTGATCTCGAAGGTCTTGTCGTGGCTGCCGTACTCCTCGGCCTTCTGGGCCATGAGCCCGACGTTGGGGGTGGTGCCCATCGTGGTGGGGTCGAAGGCGCCGTGCTCGCGGCAGTGCGCGACGGTCTCGGCGTAGAGCGCGGCGTAGGACGAGTCCGGGATGACGTACTTGGTGTCCTGCAGCTCCCCGGCCGCGTTCCACATCTGCCCGGACGAGCGGATCGCGGCGGGCATCGAGGCGTCGATGATGACGTCGCTGGGCACGTGCAGGTTGGTGATGCCGCGGTCGGAGTCGACCATCGCCAGCGACGGTCCGCTGTCGTAGCAGGCGGTGATGGCCTTCTCGATGGCCTCGCGCTTCTCGGCGGGGAGCTTGCCCAGCGCGGTGAGCACGCTGGCCAGCCCGTCGTCGGGGTCGGCGCCGACGGAGGCCAGGTCGTCGCCGAACCGGGCGAACACGTCGGAGAAGTACTGCTGCACGGCGTGCCCGAACAGGATCGGGTCCGACACCTTCATCATCGTGGCCTTGAGGTGGATCGAGAACAGCACGCCGGACTCGCGAGCGTCGGCGATCTGCGCGGCGAGGAACGCGCTCAGCGCGTCGGCCCGCATCACGGCGGCGTCGACGATCTCGCCCGCCTGCACCGCCGGCCCGTCCCGGAGCACGGTGACCGCGCCGTCCGCGGCGACGTGCTCGATACGCAGGTCGGTGGCGGCGTCGAGGGTCACCGAGGTCTCGGAGTGGCGGAAGTCACCGTCGTCCATGGTCACCACGTGCGACGCCGAGTCGGGCGACCAGGCACCCATCGAGTGCGGGTGGGTGCGGGCGAAGCCCTTGACCGAGGCGGGCGCGCGGCGGTCGGAGTTGCCCTCCCGCAGCACCGGGTTCACCGCGCTGCCCTTCACGGCGTCGTAGCGCGCGCGGTCCTCGGGACCCGCGTCGTCGTAGTCGGGAAGGTCGAACCCGGCCTGCTGCAGCTCCACGATCGCGGCCTTGAGCTGCGGGATCGACGCGCTGACGTTGGGCAGCTTGATGATGTTGGCCTCGGGCGTGGTGGCCAGGGCGCCCAGCTCGGCCAGCGCGTCGGGGGCGTGCCCGAACTGGGCCAGGATGCGGGCGGCCAGCGAGATGTCGCGGGTCTCGACGTCGACCCCGGCCTTTCCGGCGAACGCCTCGATGACCGGCAGCAACGAGTGCGTCGCCAGCGCCGGTGCCTCGTCGGTGTAGGTGTAGATGAGCTTCATCTTCTGCTCCGGCCTGCCCTCGATGCTCGGGTTCACGTGTGCCGACACGCTATCCCGTACGCCTGTCCTGTCGACGTGCAGCCTGGCGCGTCCGGTGGGCATCGCGGCGCCGGGCGGCTACCGTGAGGTGCCACTCGTCCTCGGGAGTTCGATGCCCCCCAAGCTCACCCTGAAGCGTCCCAGCTACCGCAGCTGGACGTTCGTGCTGATCCTCGGCGTCGTGCTCGCGACGGTCGCCCTGATCGAGCGCGGCGGCGTCGAGGTGGCCCGGGCGGACGGTTCCACGGGCTGCCAGCTGGAGGTCACGACCGACCAGCTCAACGTCCGCGCCGGGCCCGCCCAGGAGGCCGAGCTGATCGGCACGCTGGCCCGCGGCGAGCTGGTGGACGGCACCCGCGAGGTCACCGACGGGTTCCGGGAACTGGAGGACGGCAGCTTCGTGGCCGACCAGTTCCTGACGCCCGTGCCGGGCACCGACTGCGGCTGAGGGATCACGGCCCGGACGATCTCGGGCGCTGTGCGGTTCCGGCGCTGTGGGAGTCTGGGCGTCGTGAACCCGATCAGTCCCACGAGGGTCATCGGCGGCCGCTACGTCGTGCTCGCCGAGCTGGGCCGAGGCGGGATGGGCATCGTCTGGCGCGCCGAGGACCGCGTGATGGGCCGCCACGTCGCCGTCAAGGAGCTGCACCTGCCCGACGGGATCCCGCCCGCCGAGCGGCTGCTGTTCCGCGAGCGGCTGCTGCGCGAGGCCCGCACCGCGGGGCGGCTCAACGACCCCGGGATCGTCACCGTCTACGACGTGGTCACCGACAACGGCGTCGACCACATCGTCATGGAGCTGATCGAGGCCCGCACGCTCGCCGACGTCGTCGCCGCGTCGGGACCGCTGGACGAGCGCGCCGCCACGGCCGTGGGGCAGCAGCTGATCGCGGCGCTGCGGGTGGCCCACGACAGCGGCGTGGTGCACCGTGACGTCAAGCCCAGCAACGTGATGCTCGGGCCCGGCGGCCGGGTCAAGCTCACCGACTTCGGGATCGCGCAGGCCGCGGACGACCCGCGGCTGACCGGCACCGGGGCCCTGATCGGGTCGCCCGGCTACATGTCCCCCGAGCGGCTGGAGAGCGGTTCGGTCAGCCCCGCCGACGACCTGTGGGCCGTCGGCGCCACGCTGTTCTGCGCCGTGCAGGGCGTCGGGCCGTTCGACCGGGAGTCCACCGCGGCCACCATCTCGGCCGTGCTGCACTCCGATCCTCCCCCCACCCGCACCCGCGGCCCGCTCGGTTCGGTGATCACCGGACTGCTGCAGCGGGCGCCGCAGGCCAGGCTGACCGGGATGCAGGCCGCGGCGCTGCTGGCGGTGTCGTCGAACGGCGCTCCCGATCCGTCCACCGGGAACACCGTGACCACGCCGGTCACCAGCCGGCTCGTGGCGCCGGTGCGGCAGCGGCCCTGGAGGTGGGTGGGCATCGCGCTCGCCGCGGGGCTGGTGCTCGGCCTGGTCGCGGGCCTGGTCGGCGGGTTCGGGCTGGCCGGGTCGGGACGGCCGGACGTCACCACGCTGACCTACGGACAGGGCGGTGACCTGCCCGTCTACGACTACTCGGGCTCGATCGGCTCGGCCTGCGTGAACGTGTTGCCCGGGCCCGGCGTGCAGATCGGCTCGTCGGCCTCGGTCACCTGCACCAACCCGCACGTCGCGGAGCTGTTCGCCGAGTGGGACACCGTCGCCACGTCCCGCGACGTGCCCTACCCGCGGCGCATCGACGAGTTCGCGGCCACGGCGTGCGCGATGCTGTTCGAGTCCGGCCAGATCGTCGAGGACGGCAAGGACCGGCTCGCCGTCATCGCGCTGCTGCCCTCCGAGGGGGAGTTCGTGCGCAACACCGCCACGTCCGGCTCCCCGAGCTTCGGGGAGCGCAGCGTCTCCTGCTTCCTGACCAACGCCGACGGCACCCAGCTCACCGGGAGCCGCGTCGCCGAGGTCGGGTGAGCCGTGGTCGGATGGGCCGTGCACCGCAACGTCGAGCTCGTCACCGCCGCCCTGCTCGCCGCGGGCGCGGATCCGGTCCGGGTCGCGCGCCTGCAGGTCCTGCCCGACGCCGTGACGACCGCGGCCGCGGCGGCCGCCGCACTGGGCGTCGAGGTCGGGCAGATCGCCAACTCGCTGGTCTTCGAGATGACCACGCAGGGCGGTGACGGCGAGCCGCTGCTGGTACTGACCTCCGGGGCGCACCGGGTGGACACCGGGAAGGTCGCCGCGCTGCTCGCGGTGCAGCGGGTGCGCCGGGCGACACCGGAGTTCGTCCGCGCCGCCACCGGCCAGGCCATCGGCGGGGTCGCCCCGCTGGGCCATCCGGTGCCGCTGCGCACGCTCGTCGACCGTGCGCTGGAGGCGTTCGACGAGGTGTGGGCGGCCGCCGGCATCCCGCACTCGGTGTTCCCCAGCACGTTCGCCGAGCTGCGCGCGGTGACCGGTGGCACGCCCGCGGACGTCGCGTAGCCGGGGTGACCACGCTCACCTCGACCGGCCCTGTCGGTGGCGCGGTGGCGGGCGAACCCGCGAGGACGGGGCCCGACCAGCACCGTTGGCCCACCCCCCGTCCGCCGCGCCCGCTGCAGGTGCCGAGCGGACACCGCCACCGGTCCCTGTGCCCAGGACGGTGCGGGCGACTGTCGACCTCGGGCCGCTGCGCGACCTACTGTCTCGGGTATGGCCGATCAGCTCCCCGAGCCCGCCCCCACCGCCGCGTCACTGCGACGGGCGCTGCGCCGGGTCCGCGACGGTGCCACCCTCGACGTCACCGAGGCCGCGGTCCTGCTCGCCGCGCGTGGTGAGCAGCTCGACGAGCTGCTCGCCGCGGCGTCCCGGGTGCGGGACGCGGGGCTGCTCGCCGAGGGGCGACCGGGCGTCGTCACCTATTCGCGCAAGGTGTTCATCCCGCTGACCCGGCTGTGCCGCGACCGCTGCCACTACTGCACCTTCGCCACCGTCCCGCACCGGCTGCCGGCCGCGTTCCTGGAGCGCGACGAGGTGCTGGAGATCGCCCGTGCCGGGGCCGCGGCCGGCTGCAAGGAGGCGCTGTTCACCCTCGGCGACCGCCCCGAGGAGCGCTGGCCCGCCGCCCGGGAGTGGCTCGAGGCCCGCGGCTACGACTCCACGCTGGACTACGTGCGCGCCTGCGCGATCGCGGTGCTGGAGGAGACCGGGCTGCTGCCGCACCTGAACCCGGGCGTGCTGAGCTGGGAGGAGCTCACGCGGCTCAAGCCCGTGGCCCCGAGCATGGGGATGATGCTGGAGACCACGGCCACGCGGCTGTGGAGCGAGCCCGGTGGCCCGCACTACGGCAGCCCCGACAAGGAGCCCGCGGTCCGGCTGCGCACGCTGACCGACGCCGGACGCGTCGGTGTCCCGTTCACCACGGGGATCCTCATCGGGATCGGGGAGAACCGGGTCGAGCGCGCCGAGTCGATCTTCGCGATCCGGGCGGCGGCCCGGGCGCACGAGCACGTGCAGGAGGTGATCGTCCAGAACTTCCGGGCGAAGCCCGACACGGCGATGCGCAACGACCCCGACGCCGACCTGGACGACCTCGCCGCCACCATCGCCGTCACCCGGATCGTGCTGGGCCCGCGGATGCGGGTGCAGGCGCCGCCGAACCTGGTCGGCGAGGAGTTCGAGCTGATGCTGCGCGCCGGCATCGACGACTGGGGCGGGGTCTCACCCGTCACGGCCGACCACGTCAACCCCGAGCGGCCGTGGCCGGTGATCGACGAGCTGGCCACGCGCTCGGCGGCCGCCGGGTTCGTGCTGCGCGAGCGGCTCACGGCGTACCCGAGGTACGTGCTGGCCGGGTCGCCGTGGATCGACACGCGGCTGCACGCGCACGTCGCGGCGCTGGCCGGTGAGGACGGGCTGGCGAACGAGAGCGCCGTCGTCGCGGGACGGCCGTGGCAGGAGCCCGACGGCGGGTTCGCCTCCTCCGGCCGCACCGATCTGCACAGCTCGATCGACACGACCGGCCGCACCGACGACCGGCGCGGCGACTTCGAGTCCGTCTACGGCGACTGGGAGTCGCTCAAGGAGGAGCTCGCCGCCTACCGGCAGGCCGCCCCGGTCCGGCTGGACTCCGACGTCCGCGCCGGGCTCGCGCTCGCCGCCGCCGACCCGGCGGCGCTGCTGGACCCGGCCCACGCCGACGCCGCCATGGCGCTGGTGCTGGCCGAGGGGCCCGCGCTCGACGAGCTGGCCCGGCTCGCCGACGACCTGCGCCGCGACGTCGTCGGCGACGAGGTGACCTACGTCGTCAACCGCAACATCAACTTCTCGAACGTGTGCTACGTCGGCTGCCGGTTCTGCGCGTTCGCCCAGCGCGAGCGCGACGCCGACGCGTTCCGGCTCTCCCTCGACGAGGTCGCGGCCCGGGCGGTGGAGGCGGCGGCCGACGGCGCCACCGAGGTGTGCGTGCAGGGCGGGATCGACCCGCAGCTGCCGGTCACCTTCTACGCCGATCTCGTGCGCGCGGTGAAGGCCGCCGTACCCGGCATGCACGTGCACGCGTTCTCCCCGATGGAGATCGTGTCCGCCGCGGCCAAGGCGGGCGTCTCGATCGAGGAATGGCTCACCGAGCTGCGGGACGCCGGGCTGGGCTCGATCCCCGGCACGGCCGCGGAGATCCTCGACGACGAGGTGCGCTGGGTGCTGACGAAGGGCAAGCTTCCCGCGGCGCAGTGGCTGGAGGTCGTCGGCACCGCTCACCGGCTCGGCATCCCGTCGAGCTCCACGATGATGTACGGCCACGTCGACGAGCCGCGGCACTGGCTCGGGCACCTGCGCACCCTGGCCCGGCAGCAGGACGAGAGCGGCGGCTTCACCGAGTTCGTGCCGCTGCCGTTCGTGCACCACAACGCGCCCATCTACCTCGCGGGCCTTGCCCGCCCCGGCCCCACCGAACGCGACAACCGCGCCGTGCACGCCGTCGCCCGGCTCGCCCTGCACGGCCGCATCGACCACGTCCAGTGCTCGTGGGTGAAGCTCGGCGACGCGCTGTCGGCCGACATCCTGCGCGGCGGTGCCGACGACATGGGCGGCACGCTGATGGAGGAGACGATCAGCCGGATGGCCGGCTCGGAGAACGGCAGCGCCCGCACGGTGACGGAGTTGACGGCGATCGCGGCGGCGGCCGGCCGCCCGGTGCGGCAACGCACGACGACCTACGCCGGGCAACCGGCGCGCCTGGAGCCCGCAGGGCACGCACCGCCGCGCCTGCTCCCCCTCACCACGGCCTGACCGGGCGACGAACGGCACTCCCGTCCACTCCGAGTGGCCCGGAGTGCCGTTCGTCGCGCGCGTAGGGTGGGCCCATGGGCGTGCTGGGCGAGATGTTCCCGGGGCCGAAGGTCCTCGACGAGGCCGCCGAGGCGGGCGACGGGCAGCCGTGGCGGCTCGGGCCGATCGACCTCGACGCCGGCACGGTCGAGGTGGTGCGGGCGGCGGAACCGGAGCCCGAGGACGCCGATCACGCGTGAGCGGAACCTGGTTGCTGTTCGATCATGGGCGAACAGCAACCACGTTCCGTTCGGCCACGCAGGTCAGCTCGGACGGATCGCGCCCGGCCGCCGCGTCGGGGCCGGCGGACGAGTCACCGCCGCAGCTGGTCGGAGCGCACCCAGGTGGCGTGGAAGCCCACCGGCACGCGCTGGGGCAGCCGCACCCGCGCCACCGGGCCCGCGGTGAGGTCGCTCGCGTCCAGGATCTCCACCTCGGAGCGCCCGTCGCGCTCGTCGGTCACGAACGACACCAGGTAGCCGTCGTCCTCCCCCCGCGAACCGTCGCGTGGGGCGAACGGGGCCTCGCTGCCGTAGCGGCCCGGCCCGAAGCGGTGGTCCTGCCGTTGCCCGGTGACGCGGTCGTAGCGCAGCAGCCCGTCGAACAGCACGGTCTCGGTGTCGGCGATGTGCACGTTGTAGGCGTAGCGCGCCGGCTTGCCGATCATCCGGGCGTCGATCGACGGGAACTCGGTGTTGGCGTCGTCGAGCCGGGTCTCGGTCGTGGTGCCGGTGTCCAGGTCGAACACGTAGCGGTGCAGGCGGGCGTCGAGGCGCAGGTAGCCGAGCAGCTTGCCCAGCGGCCCGGGGCGGGTCGGCTGCGGCTCGGGGCGGGTCACGCGGCAGACGTCCAGGACGATCGTGCGGTGCCCGTCCGGTGATGCGGACTCGTAGGCGTTGACGACGTGGTAGATGTAGCAGGGCTCCGCGGTGAACCAGCGGACGTCCGTGCCGCGGCGGGGGATCACCGCGAACCGCGACGGCATCTCCCGGTCGAAGTGCAGCTTGTACCGGCCCTGCGCGGCCGCGGCCCGGTCCTGCACCAGCGGCAGGTCCATGAGGATCGAGAAGTTCTCCGTGATCGCCATGTCGTGCGGCAGCCGCGGGCCCGGCAGGTCGATCGGCACCTCGTGCTCGATCCGGCCCGACGCGCCGACCACGCCGTAGCGCATCAGCGGGTCGCGGGCGCCCCGACGCACTTCCGGTCGATCAACGCCGCTGCGGAGCGAGGCGGAGGCCGTCCGGGGATTACCGTAGTCGAACCACATCAGCTCGCCGGTCGACTCGTCGGACTTCGGGTGCGCCATCACGTCCCCGCGCAGGGTGCCGAGGAAGGTCTCCGCGCCGATCGTCTCCAGCGACAGCGGGTCGAGGCTCATCGGCTGCCCGCACAGGTACCAGGTGGCCAGCACCCGCCCGTCGTGGTGCACGAGGTCGGTGTTGGCGCTGTCCTTGAACGGCAGGCCGCGCGCCGTGCCGACCGGGTTGCCGCGCGGGCTCTCCATCACCCCGCTCCACAGCGGCCCACCGGCGGCCTCCTCCATCGACAGGGCCTTCGTGCGGACGTACCGGTTGCGGTAGCGCGCCCGGCCGTTCTCGAACGACATCGCGTGCACCATGCCGTCGCCGTCGAACCAGTGGTAGCGGCCGGGGGCGCCGTAGCGGCGGTTGGGGCCGTTGCGCAGGTAGACGCCGTTGAGGTCGCTCGGGATCTCGCCGATCACCTCCAGGTCGTCGGCGGTGACCTCGTCGCGGACGGGAGCGTGGACGCCGAGCAGGTACGGGTTCTCCTCGGAACCGGTCTCCTGGGCGACGAACGTGGTCACGGCGAGCCTCCTCGTCAACGCGTGCACCGGACGCTACGCGCGCAGCGCGGTGCGGCGCAGCATCGAATGCGGCAGGCGCCGCCCACCCGGGACGGTCCGGGCACCGCCGCGCGACGCGGTGGCCGGGATGGGGAGAATGACCCCATGACGACGCCCACCGATCGCCGCCCGCGGGTGCTCTCCGGCATCCAGCCGACCGCGGACTCGTTCCACCTCGGCAACTACATCGGCGCGGTGCGGCAGTGGATCGCCCTGCAGGAGGACCACGACGCCTTCTACTTCGTACCCGACCTGCACGCCATCACCGTCGAGCACGACCCGGCCACGCTCGCCGACCGCACCCGCAACGGTGTGGCGCAGCTGCTCGCGCTCGGCCTGGACCCGGACCGGTGCACAGTGTTCGTGCAGTCGCACGTGCCCGAGCACAGCCAGCTCTCCTGGATCCTGGGCTGCCTGACCGGGTTCGGCGAGGCGAGCCGGATGACGCAGTTCAAGGACAAGTCGGCCCGGCAGACCGCCGACCGCGCCACCGTCGGGCTGTTCACCTACCCGATCCTGCAGGCCGCCGACATCCTGCTCTACCAGGCCGACCGCGTGCCCGTCGGCGAGGACCAGCGCCAGCACGTGGAACTCACCCGCGACCTCGCGAAGCGCTTCAACTCCCGCTTCGGCGGCACCGCGCTCACCGTGCCCGAGCCCTACATCCTCACCGGCACCGCGAAGGTCCTGGACCTGCAGGACCCCACGGCGAAGATGAGCAAGTCCGGCTCCGCGCCGGGAGGCATCGTCAACCTGCTCGACGACCCCAAGGTGAGCGCGAAGAAGATCCGCTCGGCCGTCACCGACGCCGAGCGCGAGATCCGCTTCGACGCCGAGGCCAAGCCGGGTGTCTCCAACCTGCTGACGATCCACTCGGCGCTGTCCGGGCGCACGGTCGCGCAGCTGGAGGACGACTACGCCGGGCGCGGGTACGGCGACCTGAAGAAGGACCTCGCGGAGATCGTCGCCGATTTCACTACTCCGCTGGCGGAACGGGTACGGGCCTACCTGGACGACCCGGCCGAGCTCGACCGGGTCCTCGCCCGCGGAGCCACCCGGGCGCGCGAGGTCGCCGGCGCGACACTGGCGGCGGTTCACGAGAAGATCGGCTTCCTGCCGCCGACCTAGGACGAGGTGACGAGCGTGGCCACCGCCACTGTGGACAAGGCTGACGACGAGGTGCGCGCGAAGGCGGCGGAGGCACAGGAGCCGCCCGCGCCGACGAGGTTCGAGCAGCTGCGTGCGCGGTACGGATGGCTCGACCACCTGGTCCGCGCCGGGGCGCGCTACACCGAGCGGCACGGGGACCACTACGCCGCGGCGATCACCTACTTCAGCGTGCTCGCGCTGTTCCCGCTGATCCTGGTCTCGGTGGCGGCGCTCGGGTTCGTGCTGTTCCTGCAGCCCGACCTGCTCGACCAGCTCAAGGCGGGAATCAGTGCCAACGCCCCGGCCGGGCTGGACGACCTGATCAACCCGATCGTCGACGACGCGATCGACTCTCGCGGCACCATCGGGGTCATCGGCCTGCTCGGCGCGCTCTACACCGGGATCGGCTGGATGTCGAACCTGCGCGAGGCGCTGTCCGAGCAGTGGGGTCAGCCGCCCACCGTCCCGCCGATCGTCAAGAAGACACTGTTCGACCTGCTCACCCTCGTCGGCCTGGGCGCAGCCATGATCGGCTCGTTCGCGATCACCGGTCTGGTGTTCGGTTTCACCGGCACGATCCTGGAGTTCGTCGGGCTGGCCGAGCAGGGTTGGGCGCGGTTCCTGCTGGGCCTGTTCGGCGTCCTGCTCGGCCTGACCGCCAACTGGCTGATCTTCTTGTGGGTGATCGCCCGGCTGCCCCGCGAGCACGCCACGCTGCGCAGCGCGGCGAAGGCCGCCGTGCTCGGCGCGATCGGGTTCGAGGTGCTCAAGCAGGTCATGACGATCTACCTCGCCTCCGTCACGGACTCGCCCACCGGTCAGATCATCGGTCCGTTCATCGGGTTGATGGTCTTCGCGTTCTTCACCTCCCGGTTCATCCTCTTCGTGACGGCTTGGGCGGCCACGGCGACGGACAACGAGCAGGAGGAGCCGGTGGAGGTCCCGGGACCCGCGGTGATCCACTCCGAGCTCACTGTGCGTTCCGGCCCGGACGGCGCGACGGCCGCCGGACTGCTGGGTGCCGGCGCGATCGCCGGGATGCTCGGTGGCCGGTTCCTGCTGGGGCGGCGCCGGCCCTGAGGTTACCGCCGGTAGCATCGTCGCCCATGACGGCCGGTGGTGTCGTGGTGCTGGTGGTGCTCGTGCTGGAGCTCGCCGTCGCGGTGGTGCTGCTGGGGCAGGCCCGCTCCCTGCGGGAGCGCGTGGCCGCGGCGCGGGCGGAGGCTGCGCCCCCGGGCGTCGGGTCGCCGTTCCATCCGCTGATCGAGGTGGAGATCCTCAACGCGCAGGAGCTGGCGGCACGCGAGTCGTGGGCGGCGCGCCGCTTCGGGGCGCTGGTCCCGCGGCTGGTGCGGCGCGAGGTCGGGGCCCGGGCGGCGGCGCAGCTGGCCGAACAGCTCGCGGAGCAGGGCGTGCGCGCCGAGGTGCGGGTCGTCGCGCCGTGACCGCGCCGGGCGCCGTCCTCTCGGGCTCAGGAGCGCCGGGCGTCGTCGAGGTGCGGGCGTGACGGCGGTCGCCGCCCTCGTCGGGCCGGTGGTGCTGGGCGTGCTGCTGCTCGTCGCGGCCACCCTGCGGCGGGTCGACGACGAGGTGCGCCTGCTCGGGCTGGCCTGCCGCGCGGCACGCCGTGACGCCGAGCGGGCCGCGACCGTCGAGGCCGTCGAGGAGGCCCGGCGCGTCGAGGAGGCGGTGGAGGCCGGCACCTCCGGGGTCCGGGACGTCCACCGGGCGATCGCCGACGTCCCGTTCGGCATCCTCGGTGCGCTGCCCCCGACCCGGGCCGCCTCCGAGGCCGTCCGGCAGGTGCACGACCGCACCGCCGACGGCGTCTACGGCGCGGTGTCGGCGGTGAACCGTGCGGCCGGCGCGGTGCTGCGGGCGCTGCGAGGCCGCGGAGGCCGCTCCGACGGGCGGTGAGCGCGCCCTCGCACACCAGGTGGTGTCTCGCGCGCCGCCGACGCCGTGCGAGGTGCCGATCCGTGTGCGAGGCCGGCTCGGCGCGGCGTGCTCAGCGGGGCCTGCGGGCCAGCAGGACCAGGGCGACGAGCGCCACTGCCGTGATCGCGCCGACGGCGAGCCCCGGAGGCGATCCCGGCCGCGGCGGTGTGGCCGGTGCCGGCTCGGGTGGGGCCGTCGTCGGTTCGGCCGGGGACGCCGTCGCGGCGGCCGGTGCCGCGTCGACCAGCATCCCCAACGGCGCGACGTCCGCAGGCAGAGCGAACCCCAGGTCCAGCAATGCCGCGGTCTGCGCCGTCATCGGCACCGGGGACTGCTCGCCGCGCACGAGTGCCACCACCAGTCGACGCCCGTCCCGCTCGGCGGCGCCGACGAACGTGTGCCGGGCGGCGTCGGTGAAACCGGTCTTGCCGCCCAGCGCACCCGGGTAGCCGGTGAGGAAGCGGCTGGAGTTGGACAGCTCGAAACCCGGCATGTCGGCGTAGCCGGGGAACGCGACCGAGCGGGTGCGGATCGTGGCGGCGAACAGCGGGTCGCGCAGGGCCATCCGGAACAGCAGCGCGAGGTCGTAGGCCGAGGTCGCGGCACCCGGACCGTCGAGCCCCGACGGCGTGACGGGCCGGGTGTCGAGAGCGCCGGCCGCCGCCGCGGTCCGGGCCATCGCGGCCACCGCCGCCGCGTCGCCGCCCAGCGCCCGCGCCAGCGCCGCGGCGGTGTCGTTGCCGGAGTTGAGCAGCATCCCCTCCAGCAGCAGGCGCACGGTGTAGCGCCCACCGGGACCGATCCCGGCCCGGCTGCCCTCGATGCGCAGGTCCTCGGCCGTGCCGTCGACGACGAGGTCGGGATCCAGGTCCCGCAGCGCGACCAGCGCCGTCAGCACCTTGATCGTCGACGCCGGGCGGTGCCGCGCGTGCGGGGCGCGGACGGCGAGCACGGCGCCGGAGTCGAGATCGGCCACTACGAACGCCGCCACCCCGACCTCGGGGGGCACCGGCGCGCCGCCGGCGACGAGGTCGCCGCACGTGCCGAGCCGCGGGCCGCCGACGGGCTCGGCCGGGACCGGGAGCGCCGGCGCACCGGCACCCTCCTCGGCGGCGGCCGGGGGCGGGGGCGATCCCTGCCCGGGGCACCCCGCCGGGCCGGCATGGGCTGCGGGCGCTGCGCCCACCAGCACGGCGGCGGTCAGCGCGACCCCCGCCACCCAGCGCACGACCGCGAACTCTACGCGCCGGCGGGCTCCCGCCTTCCGACCCGCACGCAGGCCCCGACTCGCGCGCACGCAGGCCCCGACTCGCGCGGACGGAGGCCCCGACTCGCGCGGACGGAGGCCCCGACTCGCGGGCATGAGCCCGGTCGCCTCGTCCCGTGGGCCGGAACGTCGCGGACCCGGCGTTCCCAGTGACTCGCTGCTCACGGAATGGAGCCGACGATTCGGTCACGGCCATGGTCAACGCCGGGCCCGGGGGTTTACGGTTCGCCGTCGCGCGCATCGCTGCGCCGCGGCTCCCCCGAGAGACCGTCCTGCCGGCTAGCTGAGGTGCACCGGCCAGAACAGGAGGCACCTTCCGTGCGCAACAGACGTGGAATGGCACTGGCCGCCGCCGTGCTGAGCAGTGCGCTGATCCTCGCGGGATGTGCCCGCGACACCGGCACCCCCGCGGCCCCCGAGGCGGGCGGGGAGAGCGCCGAGTGCGTCCGCAACCCGGCCCCCGCCGCCGCGGCGGGCGGCGCGGGCCCGAGTGCCGCCCCGCTCGCCCCGAACGCCGACGCCAGCGCGCTGCGTGTCGCCCTCGCCTTCGACGTGGGCGGCATCGGTGACCAGTCGTTCAACGACGCGGCCAACGCCGGTCTGGAGCGCGCCATCGGCGAGCTCGGCCTGCCGGAGGACAACACGCGTGCCCTGGCCGCGGCCACCGGCGAGAGCGAGGACGCCCGGGTCACCCGGCTGCGCCAGCTCGCCACCGACGGGTTCGACGCGATCGTCGCGGTCGGGTTCGCCTACTCCGAGGCGCTGACCGCGGTCGCCGCGGAGTTCCCGGACGTGCAGTTCGCGATCGTCGACTCCGTGGTCGACCTGCCCAACGTCACCAGCCTGACCTTCGCGGCCGAACAGGGCTCGTTCCTGGTCGGCGCGGCCGCGGCGATGCGCACCACGGCCTGCCGGGTCGGGTTCGTCGGTGGTGTCGAGGTGCCGCTGATCCAGGCCTTCGAGGCGGGCTTCGTCGAGGGCGCCAAGGCGGTCGCCCCCGACGTCGTCGTGGACGTCGACTACATCTCCCCGGCGGGCGACTTCTCCGGGTTCAACGACCCGGCCCGCGGCACCGAGGTGGCACGCGGCCAGCTCGACGAGGGCGCGGACGTGATCTACCACGCGGCCGGGGGCTCGGGGCAGGGCGTGTTCCAGGCCGTCGCCGCGGCCACCACCCCGGACGCTCCGGCGTGGGCGATCGGCGTCGACTCCGACCAGTACAACACCGTGGACCCCCCGGTGAACGAGGTGATCATGACGTCGATGCTCAAGCGGGTCGACGTCGCGGTGTTCAACTACATCAACGCGGTGGCGGCCGGGGACACCTCGGTCATCCCGGAGGCGTTCGACCTCGCGTCGGACGGCGTCGGCTACTCCACCACCGGCGGGTTGATCGACGACCTCGTCGCCGACCTCGACGCCTACAAGGCGGCGATCGTCAGCGGCGACATCACGGTGAGCTCCACGCCGTAGTCTGCGCAGCGTGAGCGCGGGGGGCCGGGGCCGACGCCCCGGCCCCCCGACGTCGGTGTCGTTGAGGAGTGGAATGGCGGAGTACGCCGTCGAGCTGGCCGGGATCACGAAGCGTTTCCCCGGAGTCGTCGCCAACAGCGACATCCACCTGAAGGTCCGGACCGGACGGGTGCACGCGCTCTGCGGGGAGAACGGTGCCGGCAAGTCGACGCTGATGAAGATCCTCTACGGGATCCAGCAGCCCGACGAGGGCACGATCACCGTCGAGGGCGAGAGGGTGCGCTTCCGGTCGCCCGCCGACGCGATCCGGGCCGGGATCGGGATGGTGCACCAGCACTTCATGCTGGCCGACAACCTGACCGTCGCCGAGAACATCCTGCTCGGCGCCGAGGCCCGGCTCGGCATCGGCGCGAAGGCGCGGTCCCGGATCGCGGAGCTGGCCGCCACCGTCGGGCTGGACGTGCGTCCCGACCTGCTCGTCGAGCGCCTCGGTGTGGCCGACCGGCAGCGCGTCGAGATCGTCAAGGTGCTCTACCGTGGCGCCCGCACGATCATCCTCGACGAACCGACGGCGGTGCTGGTGCCGCAGGAGGTCGACGACCTGTTCGGCACGCTGCGCGGCATGCGTGCCGAGGGCTACACGTTCCTGTTCATCTCGCACAAGCTCGACGAGGTGCGCGCCATCGCCGACGAGATCACCGTGATCCGGCGCGGCTCCAGCGTCGGCACGGCGGACCCGGCGACGGTCACCACCCGCCGGCTCGCCGAGATGATGGTGGGTAGCGAGCTGCCCACACCGGGGGCCAGGGACTCGTCGGTCACCGACCGTGAGGTGCTGCGCGTCGAGGGCCTGCAGCTCGCCTCCGACGACGGGGGGCGCCCGCGCCTCGCCGACATCGACCTCGTCGTGCACGCGGGCGAGGTGCTCGGGATCGCCGGGGTCGAGGGCAACGGGCAGACCGAGCTGGTCGAGACACTCATGGGCATGCGGCGGAGCTCCGGCGGGGTGATCACGCTGTGCGGCACCGACATCACCCACGCCGGCACGCTCGCGCGGCGGGAGGCCGGGATCGGCTACGTGCCCGAGGACCGCACGCGCCACGGCCTGCTGTCCGCCCAGCCGCTGTGGGCCAACCGCATGCTCGGCCACCAGAGCAGGCCCCCGGTCTCGCGGGGCGGGCTCCTGGGCCTGCTCGACCGCGGCGCGGCCCGCCGCGACACGCAGCGCATCGTCGCCGAGTTCGACGTCCGAACACCCGGCGTCGACGTGGCCGCGGCCGCGCTGTCGGGCGGCAACCAGCAGAAGCTCGTGGTGGGCCGGGAGCTGTCCGGGGACCCGGTGCTGCTCATCGCCTCGCATCCCACCCGCGGCGTGGACGTGGGCGCGCAGGCCGGGATCTGGGAGGTGCTGCGCCGGTCCCGGGCGAGCGGGCTGGCCGTGCTGCTGATCAGCGCGGACCTCGACGAGCTGATCGGCCTGTCCGACACGATCAGGGTGATGCTGCGCGGCGGGTTGGTGGCCACCGCCGATCCCGCGACCGTCACGCCCGAGGAGCTGGGGGCCGCGATGACCGGCGCCGGCGGGGACGCGGCGGCATGAGCGCGCCCGCGGAACCTCCACCGCAACCCGGTCCGGCGTCGCGCGCTCATCGCGGTGACGCGATGCGCCGGATCCGCACCGCGCTGCTCCCACCCCTGCTCGCGATCCTGTTCGCGGCCGCGCTGTGCGCCGGGGCCCTGCTGATCAGCGGCGCGTCCCCGGCCACGGCCCTGGTGGTGATGGTCTCCCAGGTCGGGCAGGGCACCACGGCCGTCGACATCGTCAACAGTGCCGCGATCTACTACGTCGTGGCGCTGGCTGCGGCCATCGGCTTCCAGCTGAAACTGTTCAACATCGGTATCGAGGGCCAGTACCGGCTCGCGGCGTGCGTGGCGGCGATCGTCGGCGGCCTGGTCGTGCTGCCTCCCGTCCTGCACACCTTGGTGATCATCGTGGTCGCGGTGCTGGTGGGGGCCGTGTGGGCCGGGATCCCCGGGCTCCTCAAGGCCTACCGCGGCGTCAGCGAGGTCATCTCGACGATCATGTTGAACGCCGTGTCGCTCGGCGCCATCGCGTTCCTGATCCGGCCGGACGCCTTCGGGGTGCTGCAGGGCAACAACATCTCGACCGCACCGATCCCTGCGAGCGGCCAGTTCCCCGGCATCCCGACCGGTGCGGGAACGATCTTCGGAATGGTGTTCGTGGCGGCGCTGCTCGGCGTCGGGTACTGGTTCATGCTCGGTCGCACGCGCTTCGGTTTCGAGCTCAGGGCGGCGGGCGAGTCGCCCGCAGCGGCCACCGCGGGCGGGGTGGACGCGAAGCGGATGGTGATCATCGCGATGGTGCTGTCCGGGGCCGTCGCCGGGCTCGCGGGGCTGCCCGAGCTGCTCGGGCGCGACTTCGCCTACACCCTCACCTCCCCGCAGGGCTACGGCTTCACCGGGCTCGCGGTGGCACTGCTGGGGCGCAACCACGCCGTCGGTATCGCCTTCGGCGCGGTGCTGTGGTCGTTCCTGGACAAGTCGGCGCTCGCGCTCGACAACGTCGGGGTCCCCCGCGACATCGTGCTGATCATGCAGGGTTCGATCGTGCTGTCCGTGGTGGTGGCCTACGAGATCGTGCGCCGCTACGAGCTGGCCGCCGAGCAGCGTCGGGTGGCCGCCCAGCTGCGCAGCGTGCCGGCCGACCCGAAGGGGGCCATGGCGTGACGACCCCGAACACCTCGACGCGGACGGGCCCCGCGCAACCGGCCCGTCGAGGGTTCAGCTCCCTGCCGGGCTGGGCGCGCTCGGCGATCGTCGTCGGGATCGGGGTGGGGCTCCTGGCGCTCGTCGCCACCCTCACCGGGCAGGTCCAGCTCACCTCCAGCGGCACCACCCAGGCTGCGGTCCGGCTGCTGCTGCCGATCCTGTTCGCCGCGCTCGGCGGGCTGTGGGCCGAGCGGGCGGGCGTCATCAACATCGGGCTCGAGGGCATGATGATCCTCGGCACCTGGGGCGCGGCGTGGGCCGGCTACACGTTCGCGAGCCCTTATGCGGCCGTCGTCGGCGGGCTGGTGTTCGGAGCGCTCGGCGGCCTGCTGCATGCCGTGGCCACGGTCTCGTTCGGCGTCAACCACATCGTCTCGGGCGTGGCGATCACGCTGCTGGGCATGGGCGTCACCAAGTACCTCTCGACGCTGATCTTCTTCCCGGTGTCGCAGAACCCGCGCCAGTCGCCACCGGTGGAGGGTTTCGAGACGTTCTCGGTGCAGCCGCTCGCCGGCTGGTTGGCCGCGGTGGAACGCGAGCAACGGGTGCTGCTCTCCGACGTCGCCGGGCTGCTGGGCGGGCTGCTGTCCGGGCTCACCCCGCTGGCGGTGCTCGGCTTCGCGCTGGTGCCGATCAGCTATTACGTGCTGTGGCGTACGGCGTTCGGGCTGCGGCTGCGCTCGTGCGGGGAGAACCCGGTGGCGGCCGAGTCGCTGGGCGTCAACGTGTTCTCCTACAAGTACCTGGCGGTCGTCGTCTCCGGCGCGCTCGCCGGGATCGGCGGTGCGGCACTCACGCTCAACCCCGGGCAGCTGGGCTACCTGGAGGGCCAGACCGGCGGGCGCGGCTACATCGGGCTCGCCGCGATGATCTTCGGCAACTGGCGGCCGGGCGGTCTGCTGGCCGGGTCGGCGCTGTTCGGATACGTCGACGGGCTGCAGCTGCGCGCGGGCGGGGAGGCGGTACACGCGCTGCTGTACGGGGTGTCGATCCTGGCCGTCGGGGCGGCGGTGCTGTGGGTCGTGCGACGCAACTGGCGGTCGGCCGCGATCTCGCTGTTCGCGGGTGCGGCCGTCTACGCGATCTACTACTCGATCGACACCGTGCCGCGGGAGTTCGCCTCCTACGCGCCGCAGATCGTCACGCTGCTGGTGCTGGCGGTCGCGTCGCAGCGGCTCAGACCCCCCGCGGCGATCGGCATGGAGTTCCGCAGGGGCGAGGGTGACTGAGCCCGACTGGCCCGCCCTGCGGTCCGCGGCGGTCGCCGCGGCCGCGGCGGCGTACGCCCCCTACTCCCACCTGGACGTGGGCGCCGCGGCGCTGTGCGACGACGGCAGGGTCGTGACCGGCTGCAACGTCGAGAACGCCTCGTACGGGCTCGGCCTGTGCGCCGAGTGCACGATGGCCGGGCAGCTCCGGCTCACCGGCGGCGGCCGGTTCGTCGCGGTGGCCTGCCGGTCGGGCACCGGCGAGCTGCTCATGCCCTGCGGGCGCTGCCGGCAGGTCCTCTACGAGTTCGGCGGACCCGACTGCCTGCTCGACACCCCCCGGGGCATCCTCCCCCTGAGCGAGGTCCTCCCCGACGCGTTCGGCCCCGAACACCTCCCCACCTGAACCGCGAGTCGGGAGATCCGTGCGTGCGAGTCGCGCCATGCGTGCGGCGCTACGGTCACGTCCATGAGCATGAGCGCCGTCGACGTGATCACCACCAAGCGCGACGGCGGGCGGCTGTCCGACGCCCAGATCGACTGGGCGCTCGCCGCCTACACCGCGGGTGACGTCGCCGACGAGCAGATGGCCGCGCTCGCCATGGCGATCCTGCTCAACGGCATGGACGCCGCCGAGATCGCCCGCTGGACCCAGGCGATGATCGACTCCGGCGACACGCTGTCCTTCGGTGACATCGGCCGCCCGCTGGTGGACAAGCACTCCACCGGCGGGGTCGGCGACAAGGTCACGCTCCCGCTCGCGCCGCTGGTGGCTGCGTGCGGGGCGGCGGTGCCGCAGCTGTCCGGGCGGGGGCTCGGGCACACCGGGGGCACGCTGGACAAGCTGGAGTCCATCCCCGGCTGGCGGGCGTCGCTGACGCTGGAGGAGATCGCGGCCCAGCTCGCCGACGTCGGCGCCGTCATCTGCGCGACGACGCCGACGCTGGCGCCCGCCGACCGCAAGCTCTACGCCCTGCGCGACGTCACGGGCACGGTGGAGTCGATCCCGCTGATCGCCAGCTCGATCATGAGCAAGAAGATCGCGGAGGGCACGTCCGGGCTGGTGCTGGACGTGAAGGTCGGGTCCGGCGCGTTCATGAAGACCCCGCAGCGGGCCCGGGAGCTGGCCGAGACCATGGTGCGGCTCGGCTGCGACCACGGCCTCGCCACGGCGGCGCTGCTGACCGACATGTCCGTGCCGCTGGGGCGGGCCGTCGGCAACGCCCTGGAGGTCGCCGAGTCCGTCGAGGTGCTGCGCGGTGGCGGCCCGGCCGACGTCGTCGAGCTGACGGTGGCGCTGGCCCGGGAGATGCTCGCGCTCGGCGGGATCACCGGCGTGGACCCGGCCGAGGTGCTCGCCTCCGGGGCGGCCTACCCGGTGTGGGAGGCGATGATCGCCGCGCAGGGCGGCGACCCGTCGGCGCCGCTGCCGGTCGCGGCGCACGTCGAGACGGTGACGGCCGACCGCTCCGGCACCTTCGCCGCCGATGCGCTCGCCGTCGGCGTGGCGGCCTGGCGCCTGGGGGCGGGACGGGCGCGCAAGGAGGATGCCGTCCAGGCCGGAGCCGGGGTCCTGCTGCTGACCGACCCGGGCGCTCCGGTCGAGGCGGGCCAGCCGCTGCTGGAGCTGCACACCGACACCCCCGGCGCCGTCGCGGGCGCCCGGGCGGCACTGGACACCGGGGTGCGCGTGCTCGGCGAGCCCGCCGGCCGCCCACCGCTGCTGCTCGGCGCGGTGCAACGCTAGCGCTGGCTCAGCGTGCACATCGTGCGGCCACCGTGCACTGGGCACGACATGTGCACGGTGACCACGCGGTGCGCACGGTCCCGGTCGGTGCGCTCCGTGCGCCGGATGCTCCTATGGATGTCAAGCTGCGGATGAAGGTCGTTCCTGTTGAGCGACGGGTGTTCTGCCTCCCTCCCGGGTAGATCGTCTTCCGCCGCTGGTCGGTGTCAACGTCGTTCGTCCTCGCTGCGCTGCGGGCGCT
>NZ_JAJCYB010000095.1 GCF_029263155.1 Pseudonocardia sp. | reverse complement strand
CATCCACATCGACGTCGCAGTCACCTGGCAGCGCGCCAGCGCCGGAGACTGGACCACCTACGCCGCCGACGTCAGCCGCCGGGGGACCACGTCATGAGACAGGGCATTCAGACAGTTCCAATATCCGACGTCGCCAGAGCGCGCCGAGGTGACCGCGCGGGCGGTCGCGGACGGGTGGCGCGCAGCAGCCATCGGCGCGCAGTCCTTGACCCCAGCGGTCGCGGGCCGTCGACCGTTGCTGATCGGCCCGACGACGGTCGCTGCCATGATCCGCTTCGCCGGGCTGCCGAAGGTGAACTCGGCGTTCGTGCCCGCCCGTGCCGGTGGTGCGGTACCGGCAGTACTGCGGATCGAGGTCGGACCGATCACGTGGGAGGTGTGCGACGCGACCGCCTACACCTCGATGCTGCGCGCGTGGCGCCAGGCCGCCCGGTTGTTGGGCGAGAACCCCACCGAGGACGAGTAGCGCGCGGGGGTTGTGGACAACTCGGGGCGGTCGCCGACGCGGCCGCCCCGAACCCGTGATCCTGCGCGGATGGACATCACCTGGACTGTAGGTGTGCTCAGCGCCGGAGCGGAGAACCTGCAGCCCCTGGCCGGTGGCACTTCGGCGACGCGAGCGGGAGCGGTCGAAGCGGCATCCGACGCCCTCGTCGTGGCGGCGATGGATCACGGCCGCCAAGAGTACCGGGTTCGTGTGGCCGACACCTTGATCGTGATAATCCCGGGTCTGACCGAACAGGGTGAGGTGGACCTGGTCGATCTCCCAGCGACCTTGCCGAGGTTCGAGCGCGCTCGTCGGTAGTGGTCCTGCTGCGCGGGCTACGCCTGGGGGTTGCATCTCGACCCGCACCGCGTCGGCGAGGTGGCGGACGGCTCGACGGATTGAAGCGCCCCGGGGCATCCCGCAGCCTCCACTGAACCGGGGACGCTTCACATCGCCGACCCGGCCGGCGGCCTTGGCGTGGATCTCCCCGCCGCTACCCGGAGCACGCCAGGACATGGGCGCTGCGCGCGAACACGGCATCATCGACGCCCTCAACGCCGCTGGCGTCCTCGCGGTGGCCGACGCCGCTTACCAGGGCGGCGGCCAAGCGGTGCGAGTCCCGTAGCGGCGGTGCCGGCTGGATCCCGACCGCGGCCGCTACCGCACGCTCTCCCGTAGCCAGAAAGACGTCAACACCGCGCACGCCCGCCAGCGGGGCCCGGGTGAGCGGGCTAACGCCGAGCTGAAGAACTGGCGGGTCCTGCGCAAGATCCGGTCCTGCCCACGACGAGCCCATAACCTCATCGCCGCAGTTCAGGAACTCACGATCGCCAGCATCTGATCAGGTTGGCAAAGGCTCGTTGTCTGCGACAACTTTTTCCCGCCGTCAGCGTGTCCGCCGTCGGCGTCGATGGCGCCGGCCCATATTGTCTATGGGGGATGGCTCGAACGAAGCCGCAATCTTCTCAGTTTCGATAGATATCCACGAGGCGTTCGGCCATACTTCCGCACGAAAACTTCTCAGCAAGAATCCTCGCACGTGCTGCCATTTCGACACGATAGGGACTGCAGGATAAGAGCCTGTGGATTTGAAGCTTCATCGCTAAAATGGAACCAAATAGGATTGCTGCCTCACCGTAAAGCTCCCGATGGCACTCAATACTTCTCAGAACAAGCGGGATTCCCGCAGTCGCCGCTTCGAGGACCGCAACCGACGCGTTTTCCTGCCTACTGGGATGGAGATAGACGTCAGCCGTGAGGTAGTACTGCATGACCTGATCGCGTTCCACCTGCCCGACGTGGACTACGTTCTCCGGGCTGTTCCGAACAAGCCGCCGCGTCGTCCAATACTGGGCAGTTAATGGCCCAAATGGATATCCGCCAACCCAGATGAAGAGCGCGTCCGGAAAAGCAGCGGCGCACCGATAAAAGTCGGTGAGTGCTTTTCGTGGCTGTAGCTGTCCAACTGCAAGGACAAGATGCCTGCCAATATCGATACCGAGTTTCCGGCGTGACTCGACCTTCTGGTACGCGGTTCTTACAGACACACTCGGCACCTGAGTTGGCGGAGCGCAATTCGAAACTACCTCTATTCGCGAAGTGACACCCAGATCCGCGAGGGAGCGCCTCTGCGCGCTGCTCAGTGCGATTACGACATCGGCCCGGTTGTAGATCCATCTGAGGTATCGTCGAACCAGAAGACCTACAAAGCGAACGCCGCGGATACTCCCAAGCAGCGAGTCAATCGTAACATGGGCAGTTACAACTACTCGCCCCTTTTGGCGCAGGATGAGCGCGGCGGAAAATGGGCCGACCGTGTGAGCGTGAAGGACATCTGCGGCTCGAAAAGAGTTCCGCATTAACGCTATATCCTGCCGTTGTTCGAGAGCATGCCAGCAGTCCCAAAATGCAGAATGGACGCCATGGCCGCCGACAGTGAACAGCGATTCCGATATCAGGTTGACGCTAATGTTCTTGTCGACCTCATGAGCGTCCTCCGAATCCTTCTGTGATTGCGGAACCGTATGCACCGATGACCTTCCCAACCTGAACGGACACCTTGAGCTGGGCCGCGACCTGGCGGCCTGCATTTGTCAACTTGCGCAAGGAATCGCGATCTTCACACATCTCAGCCATTGTGACAATGGCCTCCGCTAGCGCAGGCGGAGTTGGTTCGCAAACAATCGACGTATCGACGCCTGCAAAACTGTCAAGCGCTCCATCAACCTTGATGATCGGCAGGCCATGGTAGGCGGCCTCCTGTAGAACGAGGCCTTGTGTATCGGTCATTGACGGGAAGACGAAGCAGTCTGCTGAACGGTAGTATCGCTCAAGCAAGCTGCGATGAACCTCACCAACTACTATTATGTCTCTCTTGCAGTGAGCGGCTCTAAGGCGCGGCTTCAGTGCTCGAGCCATAGTGGTGTCGCCGACGAGAATCAGGGTGGCCCTTGGAACGGCTTTGCGGGCGATTTCAAAAGCATCGAGTAGTAGTCCAATCCCCTTCTCTGGACAAACTCTTCCGACGTATAAAAAAGTTGGCGCATCCGGAGATCGCCTTTCAGCTTGCAGATCCGGCATGCAGCCTGCTAGGTCGGCAACATGAACTCCAGTTGGGATGACTCGAATTTTCACAGTTGGATGGAGGCGTCGTAGCTTACCTGCAATCTTTTCAGACGGGGCAATCACAACATGAGCTCGACTAACCAGTGCCCGAATCCCGCCGCACCCTTCCCGCAGTGGCCGAGACTTGTTGCAAGAACTCCAATTTGAGGAGAGCGGGAGCGAATTCTTCCAACATACTACTCGAACGAACGCGTCCCAAAGTCTGAAGGCGAAGCGGAGATATCGGTAGTGAGGAAGATACTCGTCTAGGTCTGTGTGCCATGTGATCACTAGGGGCACCCTGTTCACTCCGGAAAGGTATGCGCCTAGTAGGCAAACTGGCCCAGCGCCGTGCAGGTGAACGACGTCGACAGAGGTTGCGCGTAAGCGTTTCATGCATGATCCGAAGCCAAAGCCAGTTGCTATAGCGGGGTGAATTCCTGGAACTCGAATACTGGGTAGCCGGATACTCGTCACGCCATGAGCGGGATGCTGGAGATTCGCCTTTGGCGCAACCAGCAGGACTTCGTGACCAGTTCGTACAAGCTCGGCAACAAGATCTAGTACTGCAACAGTAACCCCGTTCCAGCCAGGACCGAGGCTGTCAGAAAACACGGCCACCCGAAGCGACCGCTCTAAGCCATCGTTGTGCACTTTCAAGGAGAATCGTCTCCGCCGCTTGTCGATGTCCACGACTGTTCAGCAAGGGCGCGAGCACGGTTTTCGGCATTAACGTTCTCACGCATTGCAACTAGCAAGGCATAAAGGGCGATCCCAATTACGCCGATGTACGCGGCAAGCCAAATAACTCGAGACGTATCCCGTGTGAGTTCGACGAGAGCTACACCGCCACTCACCAGCGTGCCAATCCAAATTAGAATCACGAGTCCGAATGTCCATGGAATGCTCCGCCGTCGTGAGTGTCCGACGGCAACACGGCTCTGTCCAACCAGCACAACCGCCCCAAGCTCTCTATTAACTCGCTCCTCGATGGCCTGTCGATAGCCACTGTGCATCCCCGCATCTGTATAAATTTGTATCATGTACAGGTATACAACAACAATGACGATAGGAAGTGCCGCTAGAATCTGTTTCTGATTCTGGTAAAGGCCGAGTGTAAGTCCTACTCCAGCCAGTGCTCCAGCAACTGCTACAAATCGCTCGGCCGCCGCATGCCGCTCCGCGATGGCGCTACCGAGTCGGTCTGCTTCAGAGATCAACGCGTCCAGCATAATGTTGCGATTGCCGTTGTCCGCATTCATGTCCATACCGTGATGTTAGCCCCATCTCTACATGAGCGGCTCGGCGTGTCGGTGTCCGGACAGAAGCCTCGCTACCCATGGCAAGCTGTGCTTGCTGAGGGCGGAGTCGGACCTGACGGAGAGGCGCTTTCGAGGCGCAGGCTACAACGATCCGACCGAGGATCACCGCAACCGCCGACGGGAGGGGGCGGTGTCGGATGTCGGGTCTCGGCTGCTCATCAACGTCGCGAACCGGACCACGATGACTGGTCAGCTCGCCGAGGCGCTGGCCGGGCTGCATGGGGTCGAGGGCGCGGCATGATCCGGGACGGGTGTGGGTCGGACATGGCGGTCGCGAGGACGCTCTCGGACGTCGCGGTGCCTGTGGGCCAGGCCGAACCAGATCTCCTCCGGGAAGCTGGTGATTGCGAGCACGTCCGCGCAGGCACCGTCGAGATGGGCGGCGACCGCGGGGAGCTTCTCGCCCACTGCGTCGAGGATCCGATCGAACTGCGCCGCCACCGACTTGATGAGATCGGCCACCACGAGATCACGTGAAGCGAACGACCGGAGGAACGCGGCCTCGGCCGCGGTGCCGAACCGGTAGCGGCCGATCATGTGGCAGACCTCGGCCACGATCGTCGCCGGCACGAGCAACGGCCCCGGCAGCGTCTCCAGCAGGCGTGAGCACTCGTCGTGCCAGACGTCGGTGTCGTCGAAACCGGCGATCAGCGGACTGGAGTCGACGAGGATCTCACTCGGTGCGCCGGCCCATCCCCTAGCGGACGTCGTCCTTCACCCGCTCGCCCAAGATGTGCTCGCCGGTGCTGACGCTGCCGATCTAGCCTAGCTTCCGGCGGCGTGGCGCGGTATTGCCCTCACCGTCGATCACTTCGCAGCGGACGCGGTCACCCGCGTGCAGAGGCACCCCAAGGCGCTCGACGACCTCGGCCAACTCCGGCGCCACGACGAACTCGTGCGCGCCGTCTGAAGCGGACACGTTCATGGTCGCCACCTCCTTCGTCGAGCCATCATCGCACCACCGGCGTCGCCGACGGGATCGTCGGCGGGGTGGACACTCGCCACCGTCGTCCGGCACGCTCCATGTCACTCGCTGTGACCGCGAGGAGCGGGCGCCGCGTGCCACGGGATGTGCCGCGAACTCGTGATTCTGCGGTCGCCCCGACGGGGTTCACGAGGGGAGGTCTCACAGTGTCGGCGCTGGTAGATGCCCTGGTTGGCGTCGAGCGGGCGTCTTGTAAGCGGTAGGTCGTCGGTTCGATCCCGACCCCCGGCTCTACGACAACCCCGTCCTCGTGAAGGCCGGGTACACCCGGGGGCCTCGGCGTGAGCCACGTCCGGGCGCAACAACCCGCGCCTCTCCGTCGGACACGACCTCAACCCGGACGATCGTCGCCGGCACGAGGGGCGGCCGGCCTCGGGCCGGCTCCTCGTCGCTCACCGTGACTCCTGGAGTCCTGCACGTGCCGCGGACCGGTGGCTCCGCAGACTTCCCGACAGGGTCCACGAGACCCGCCGGGTCCGTGGATCCTCGTGGCTCGCCCGTCCTGACCCGGGTCAGGACACGCTGCGGAAGAAGGTGTGGATGTCGTCCGCGAGCAGCTCCGGCTCCTCCATCGCGGGGAAGTGGCCGCCCTCGGTGAACTCGCTCCAGTGGCCGATCGCCTTCCACGGGTCCAGCACGCGGCGCATGAGCGGATGCGTGTCGAACACCGCCCATCCCGACGGCACGTCGGCGGCCATGACCCAGTCGAGCCCCGAGTGCTCGCCCTCGTAGTAGAACTGCGCGCTCGACGCGCCGGCGCGGGTGAACCAGTACAGGCTGACGTTCGTGAGGAGCTGGTCGCGGTCGACCGTCTCGTCCGGCATCCGGTGGGCGCCGCCGGTCCGGGTACCGAACTTCTCGGCGATCCACGCGAGCTGACCGACCGGCGAGTCGGTCAGCGCCGCGGCGATCGTGTCGGGACGGTGGTTCTGCATCTCGAGGTACCCGCGGTCGGCCGCGACCTCGGTGCGGACCGCCTCGATCTGGGCGGTCTCGTCGTCGGACAGGCCGTCGGGGTAGGGCAGCTTGTCGCCGACGAACCCGAGCAGCCGGCCGTCGCCACCGACGTGCGTGCCGACGACGCGCTCCGGGTGGCGCGCCGCGAGCCGGCCGGTGAGGCCCGAGCCGATGTCGGTGCCGTGGGCCGCGAACCTCGCGTACCCGAGACGCGTCATGATCTCCGCGTAGGCCTCCGCCGTCCGGGCCAGCTCCCAGCCGGTCCCGGCCAGCGGGGTGGAGAACCCGAAGCCGGGCGGCGACGGGATGACCACGTGGAACTCGTCGGTCAGGAGCGGGACGAGTCGCTGGTACTCGACGAACGAACCCGGCCAGCCGTGGCTCAGGAGCAGCGGGACGCCCGACGGGTTCGCCGATCGCGCGTGGACGACGTGGAACGTCTGGCCGTCGACGACCGTCGTGAACTGCTCGTGCTCGTTGAGCTTCACCTCCTGTGCGCGCCAGTCGAACCCGTCGCGCCAGTACTCGGCGAGCTCCTGCAGGTACACCCCCGGGATGCCCCGGCTGAAGTCGGTGCGATCGTCCCGGCCCGGAACGGGGATCGGCCACCGCGAGTGCGCCAACCGGTTGCGCAGGTCGTCGATGTCGGCCTGCGGGATGTCGACGCGGAACGGTGTGAGTGCGGTGTTCTCGTTCATGACATCGACGCTCTCAGGCAATGAGGCAGATCAGCTTCCGCAATTGCTGGAATGCTCGAGAACATGTTGGAGACCTCGGCCCGCCTGCTCGAACTGCTGTCGTTGCTCCAGGTCAAGCGCGACTGGACGAGCTCCGAGCTCGCCGGCCGGCTCGGTGTGAGCACGCGGACCGTGCGCGCCGACGTCGGCAGGCTGCGGTCGCTCGGCTATCCCGTGGACGCGCGCCCCGGTGTCGCGGGCGGCTACCGGCTGGCCGCCGGGACGGCGATGCCCCCGCTGCTGCTCGACGACGACGAGGCCGTCGCCGTCGCCGTCGGCCTGGGTGCGGTCGCGACCCGGCGGCTCGGCGTCGAGGAGACCTCGCTCACCGCGCTCGCGAAGCTGGAGCAGGTGCTGCCCGCGCGCCTGCGTCGGCGCGTCGAGGCGGTACGCGAGGCGACGAGCGTCGTCGCCGGGGCCGAGCCGCCGCTCGATCTCTCGGTGCTCGGCGCGGTCGCGGCCGCGATCCGCGGCCACGAACGGCTCCGGTTCGGATACGCGAAGCCCGGGGGCAGCCAGGGGGCCCGCCACACCGAACCGCAACGGCTGGTGTGTTGGGGGCCGCTCTGGTACCTGCTCGCATGGGATCTCGACCGTGCCGACTGGCGGGTGTTCCGGGTCGACCGCATGGTCCCGCACCCACCGACGGGCGCGCGGTTCCGGCCGCGCGTGATCCCGGCGGACTCCGTCGTCGAGTTCGTCGTCCGACGCGTCAGCAAGGCGACCTGGAACTACCGCGCCCGGGTACTCGTGCACGCTCCCGCCGCCACGGTCGTCGCGAGGATCCCCGTCCCGGTCGACGTCGAGGTGGTCGACGAGTCCACGTGTCGTCTCGAGCTGGGCTCCGACGACCCGGACCGGCTCGCGCTGTGGATGACCCAGCTCGACGTCGACCTCGAGGTGATCGACGGCGACGAGCTCGCGGCGGCGTTCGACCGCCTCGCGACGAGGCTCCGCCGCGCGGCGGGGGGCGCATCGACGACAAGCTCGTCCGCCGTCTGGCCCTGCAGATGACGAGCCGGCTGGGCGTGAGCGTGACCCCGGTCCTGCCACGGCGGTCGGCTCGCCGGCCGTCATTGCCGTGCCGGGCACCCGGCGTCCACCTCGCCGGGCGGCCGTCGCACCGTGACGGTGGTCCCGCCCGCGAACCGCCCCGCGAGCGCGTGCCCGGCACGCAGCGGCACCGCGGCCGTGAGGCCACCGGTGATGATCAGCTCACCGGCACGCAGGCCGCCCCCGCGGGCGGCGAGCTCACCGGCCAGCCAGGCCACGCCGTGCAGCGGGTGCCCGCCGGCCGCCGCCGACGTCGCGGTGGCCAGCTCCGCGCCGTCCTCGGTGAGCTGCACCGCGATCCGGTCGCAGTGCAGGGGTGCGACGTCGAGCGCGGGCCCGATCACGACGCCGGCCGCCGACGAGCCGTCGGCGGTGTTCTGCGCGGCCGTGAAGCGGTAGTCCACCCAGATCGAGTCGACGACCTCCAGGCACGCCCGCACCTCGGCGACGGCCGCAGCGACGTCACCGAGCCCGAGGCCGGCGCCCGAGAGGTCGCGGGCGAGCACGATCCCGATCTCGGGCTCGACCCGAGGATGGAGGTGGCCCACGGCCTCGGCGCCGTCGCGCAGCGCCATGTCGTCGAGCAGCGGCCCGAAGTTCGGGGCGGACACGCCCATCTGCTCCCGCATCACCGCCGAGGTGTAGCCCAGCTTCCACCCGATCCGGCGGCGCCCCTCCCCGAGCCGCAGCGCGGTCAGCCGGTCCTGGACGGCGTACGCCTCGTCGAGCCCGAGCCCGGTCGCCTCCCGGCCGGCGTCGAGCAGGGTGCGGGCGCTCCTGGCCCGGTGCAGGACCGCGGCCAGCCGGTCGGCGTCGCCACCCCGGCCCGCGGAGGGGTTCTCGTTCACGTCGGTCACCGGCCGATCATCACCCGGCGGCCCGTCCCCGGAGAAGCCCGGCGGTCCGCTGAGCGGTCCCCGGGCGGATCCCGGTTGCGCCGGCCGGAGGTTGCGCTGCGCCGTGGAGCGCCTTGCCCACGGGCGGACCTACGCTGGCCGGGATGACCGCGAACCCGCTGGCCGAACTGTCGCTCGCCGAGCTGCGCGAGCGCACGAGCGCGAAGTGGCGCACCCATCCCGCCGACGTCCTGCCGCTGTGGGTCGCCGAGATGGACGTGCGCCTCGCGCCCGCGGTGCGGGCCGCGCTCCACGACGCGGTCGAGCGCGGCGACACCGGCTATCCCGCCGGGGAGGCCTACGCCGAGGCGCTGCGGGACTTCGCCCGCGACCGGTGGGACTGGACCGGGGTCGACGTCGGCAGGACCGCCCTGGTGGCCGACGTGATGATCGGCATCGTCGAGGCCATCCGGTTGATCACCGAGCCCGGCGACGCCGTGGTCGTCACCCCGCCGGTCTACGCGCCCTTCTACGCGTTCGTCACCCACGCCGACCGACGGGTCGTCGAGGCACCCCTCGGGGCGGACGGGCGCCTGGACACGCTCACCCTGGAGCGGGCCTTCGCCGAAGCCCGCACGCTCGGCGTGCACCCGGTACTGCTGCTGAGCAACCCCCACAACCCGACCGGCGCCGTGCACACCCGGGCCGAGCTGGAACGGCTCGCGGCACTGGCCCGCCGGCACGGGGTCCGCATCGTCTCCGACGAGATCCACGCCCCCCTCGTGCTCGACGGGGCGCGGTTCACCCCGTTCCTCAGCGTCCGGGGGGCCGAGGACGCGTTCGTCCTGTTCTCCGCGTCCAAGGCGTGGAACCTCGCCGGGCTGAAGGCGGCCCTGCTGGTGGCCGGCCCGGAGGCCGTCGACGACCTCGCCCGGCTGCCCGAGGAGGTCGGACACGGTCCGAGCCATCTCGGGGTGCTCGCGCACACCGCCGCGCTGCGCGACGGCGTGGACTGGCTCGACGCGCTGCTGCTCGGCCTGGCCGACAACCGCAGGCTCCTGACCGAACTCGTCGCCGAGCACCTGCCGGCGACCGATCTGCACCGGCCCGAGGGGACCTACCTCGGCTGGCTGGACTGCCGCCACCTCGGCGTCGAGGAGCCCTCCGCGGGCGACGGGCCCGCCGTGGTCACCGACCTGGCCGGACCGGCCCGTTTCTTCCTCGACCACGCCCGCGTCGCCCTCAGCTCCGGCCACGTGTTCGGGACGGGCGGGCGCGGCCACGTCCGCATCAACTTCGCCACCTCGCCCGAGATCCTCACCGAGGCCGTGACCCGGATGGGTCGAGCCGCCGGGGACGGGACCTGACCCCAGCCCCCGGTCGTGATCCGCGCACGTTCCCGCCATCAGCGCATGTCCCGATGTGCGCGGACGGCGAGGAGGTACGCGGGACCCACGACGACGGCTCGGACCGCGCTCGGTGCGTGAGACTGCTGACATCTCCTTCCGAACGGGGGACCCGCGGATCGACACGCACGACGGTGCCGGTTTGGATGGGTGCGTGAACCAGACGATCGACGACGTGGTCGATGTGGAGCGGTACCTCGGCGACCGGTGGGACGACACGGTCGCGTGGGCGCGCCGGGAGCTGGCGGTCACGGGCTGCTGCGTGCTGTCCGGCTTCGTCCCTCCCGGACTGCACGAGACGCTTCGGCGCGAAGGCGCGCGGATCGCGCCCCAGGCCTACTTCGGCGTCGAGACGGTGAACGTCTACAACACCGACCCGGACCCGACCCTCCCCGCGGGGCACCCGGCCGCCGTCACGATGGAGCGGGGCAACGCGTTCGTGGCCCGCGACGCCATCCCGCCCGGCGCGATCATCGAACAGCTCTACACGAGCGCGGCGTTCCGGCGGTTCGTCGCCGACTGCTTCGACCGGCCCGCGGTGCACGAGCTGGCCGACCCGCTGGCGGGCCTGGTGCTCAACGTCGTCGATCCGGGCCGCTCGCACCCGTGGCACTTCGACACCAACGAGCTCACGGTGAGCCTGCTGACGCAGGCGGCCGACGACGGGGGGGTGTTCGAGTACTGCCCGAACATCCGCTCGGCCGGCGTCGAGAACATCGACGGCGTGCGCGCGGTGCTCGACGGTCACGCCACACCGCAGCGCCTCACCCTGAACCCGGGTGACCTGCAGCTGTTCAAGGGCCGGTACTCGCTGCACCGGGTGACCCCGGTCCGCGGCCGGACACCCCGACACTCGGCGATCTTCGCCTACAGTGAGCAGCCGGGCGTGCTCGGTACGGTCTCCCGGACGCGCCAGCTCTTCGGGCGCGTCGCCCCCGCGCACCTCGCCGCCGACCGGCTCGTGCGTGTCGACCAGCTGATGGACTGACTGGAGTGATGGTGCGCACGAGCCCGGAACTGTCCGACCGTACGTTCGGCAACGAGGACGGGCTCCCCCGCGTCCCGCTGCCGACGCCGCAGGAGAGCTGCGAGCGCTTCCTGGCGTGGTGTGCCCCCCTGCTCGACGGCGACCAGCTCGCCGCCACGGAGACCGCCGTCGCCGAGTTCCTGGCCGCGGGCAGCCCGGCGCACGAGCTGCACGCCGCCCTGCAGGACTTCGACGCCCGCGACGGGGTGGCGAGCTGGCTCGACACGTTCTGGCCCTACCGCTACCTCGGTCGCCGCGACCGGATCGCGCTCAACGCCAACTTCTTCTTCCTGTTCGAGGACTCACCGCTGGGCCAGGTCGAGCGGGCGGCGGCACTGGTGGCCGCCGCCGTCGACTACAAGCTCCTCATCGACGACGAGCGCCTGCCCCCGGCGACGCTGCGCGGGCAGCCCCTGTCGATGCAGCAGAACCGGTTCCTGTTCTCCTCCACCCGCATCCCCGGGGTCGAGCTGGACACCGTGCGCACCCCGTACACCGACGCCTGGCCGGGGCCCTCGCGCGAACGGCACATCGTGGTGTTCGTCCGGGGCACGATGCTCCGCGTCGAGGTGATCGCACCGGACGGCCGCCCGCACACCGTCGACGAGCTCGCGTCCGGTCTGCGGGCGGCGCTGGCCGCGGCACCGGAGTCCGGACCGGGCGTCGGACACCTCACCACGAAGGCGCGCGCGGAGTGGGCGGCCAGCCGTGCCGCGCTGATCGAGGCCGGCAACGCCGACGCCCTGGACACGATCGAGCGGGCGCTGTTCTGCCTGAGCCTGGAGGGGTCCACGCCCGCCGACGCGCTGGCCGCGTCCGACCAGCTCCTGCACGGCGACAGCGCCAACCGCTGGTTCGACAAGGGCGCCACCCTGATCGTCTTCGCGGACGGCACGGCGGGCTTCAACGGCGAGCACTGCGAGCTCGACGGCACGACCGTCGTGAGCTTCCTGGACGCGATCCTGGAGGCACCGCAGGCGGTGCCGGGCGGTACCGCCACCCCGTCCGTCGTGCCGATCGACTTCACCCTCGACGACGCGCTGCGCGCCGACATCGCCGCGGCCGGGGCCGACTTCGCCGCCTACGCCGCGGCCACCGCCACCACCACGCTGTCGCTGGACTTCAGTGCCGAGCGGGCCAAGGCCCTGAAGTGCTCGCCCGACGCGTTCGCCCAGATGGCGTTCCAGCTCGCGCACCAGCGGGCGAAGGGACACATCGGCGCCACGTACGAATCGATCGCCACCCGCTCGTTCAAGCACGGGCGCACCGAGGCGATGCGCGTGGTCACCCCGGAGGTGGTGGCGTTCGTCACGGCGATGGACGATCCGGCGGCCACCGCCGGGACCAGGCGAGCGGCGTTCCGGGCCGCCGCCGACGCGCACGTCGCGCGGGCGAAGGAGTGCCAGGCAGGCCGTGCCCCCGAGCAGCACCTGTGGGAGCTGCAGCTCATCGCGAAGCGCCGCGGCGACACCGCCCCGATCGCGCTCTACGACTCGCCGGGCTGGCGGGTGATGCGCGACGACTACCTGAGCACCAGCGCCGTGCCGTCCCCGCACATCTCGTTCTTCGGTTTCGGATCGACGAGCGAGAAGTGCATCGGCATCGGCTACGCGATGATGCCGGGCCGGTTCGACCTCTACCTGAGCACGCCCCGGGCCGTCAGCGAGCAGATGGAGACCTTCGCCGCGCGGCTCCCGGACGCTGTTCGCGAGCTCGAGGAGCTGCTCGGCGATGACCGATGACATCACGCTGACCGGGGAGAGCAAGGCCGACTTCAGCGACATCTACACCGCACCGGACCCGCGGCGCTACTTCGGGACCCTGCGGCCGCTGGACTACCAGATCCCGCAACGGGCGATGCCCGTCGTGGAGGCCGTGCTCGCCGCCTCGGAACGGGGCGGGCGCCCACGGACGGTCCTCGACGTCTGCTGCTCCTACGCCATCAACGCCACCCTGATGCGGTTCGCCGTCGACCTCGACGAGGTGGGCGCCCGCTGCACCGACCCGGCCCGTGCCGCGTGGCCACCCGAGCAGGTGATCGCGGACGACGCCGCCTTCTACGCGGGCCGGCTGCGGCGCGACCTCACCGTGCTGGGTCTCGACGCCTCGCGCCCGGCCATCGACTACGGCCTGGCCACGGGCTTGCTCGCCGGTGGATGGGCGGAGAACCTGGAGGACGACGACCCGTCCGCGGCGCTGGCCGACGGCCTGCGCGACGTCGGCCTGGTCGTCTGCACCGGGGGCGTCGGGTACGTGGGTGCTCCCACGTTCGGCCGGATCGTCGACGCCGTGGCCGACCCGGCCGACCTCTGGTTGGCCGTGTTCGTGCTGCGCGTCTTCGACTACGACGACATCGCCGCCACGCTGGACGGCTACGGCCTGGTCACCGAGCAGGTGCCGGGGGTGACGTTCCCGCAACGCCGCTTCGCCGACGCGGGCGAGGCCGCGGCGGCCGTCGCCGACGTGCGGGCCCGCGGGCTCGACCCGACCGGCAGGGAGTCCGCCGGCTGGTTCCACGCCGATTGCTTCGTCACCCGCCCCGCCGGGGTGGCCGCGGCCACCCCGCTGGCCGAGCTGCTCGGCGGGCGGGGCATCGGCTAGCAGGTGCGCCCCGCACGGACCGCCCGACCGAACGTAGAGGTGCGCCGCGGGCGTTGTGAAGGTTGACTGGGGGTGTCGTCGCAGCACCGTGCCAATGGAGGCCCAGTTGACCCAGACGGTCGAAAACACCCGTTCCGAAGCCGCGATCGCCGTCGACGAGTGGCTCTCGGCGTTCCAGCAGGCGCTCACCGCCCGCGACGTGGACGCCGCGGCCGCGTTGTTCGGCACCGAGAGCTACTGGCGCGACCTTGTCTCGTTCACCTGGAACATCACGACGGTCGAGGGCCCCGACGGCGTGGCCGACCTGCTGCGCGCCACCCTCGACGCCACCGACCCGACCGGGTTCCGCATCACCGAGGAACCCACCGCGGACGGCGCCTGGCTGGAGTTCGAGACCGCGGTCGGCCGGGGCAGCGCGCACCTGCGCCTGGGCCCGGACGGCAAGGCGTTCACGTTCCTGACCACGCTCGACGAGCTGAAGGGCCACGAGGAGCCGCAGAGCGAGCGCAGGCCGATGGGCGCCGAGCACGGCGCCAACCCCGAGCGCGTCACCTGGCTGGAGAGCCGCGAGCAGGAGGCGGCGGAGCTGGGCTACACCACCCAGCCCGACGTCGTGATCATCGGTGGCGGGCAGGGCGGCATCGCGCTCGGCGCACGGCTGCGCCAGCTCGGCGTCCCGACGATCATCGTGGAGCGCAACGAGAAGCCCGGTGACTCCTGGCGCAAGCGCTACAAGTCCCTCGCCCTGCACGACCCGGTCTGGTACGACCACCTGCCCTACATCGACTTCCCGAAGAACTGGCCGGTGTTCTCGCCGAAGGACAAGATCGGCGACTGGCTGGAGATGTACGCCAAGGTCATGGAGCTCAACTACTGGGGCTCCACCACGGCCCGCAGTGCCCGTCGGGTCGGCGACGCCTGGGAGGTCGTGGTCGACCGGGCGGGCGAGGAGGTGACGTTGCGGCCGCAGCACGTCGTCATCGCACTCGGCGTGTCGGGCAAGCCCAACGTGCCGGAGGTCCCCGGCCAGGACGTGTTCGCCGGCGACCAGCACCACTCCTCGGCCCACCCGGGCCCGGACGCCTACCGCGGCAGGAAGGCCGTGGTCGTCGGCTCCAACAACTCCGCGCACGACATCTGCGCGGCGCTGTGGGAGGCCGGCGCGGACGTGACGATGGTGCAGCGCAGCTCCACGCACATCGTGCGCTCGGACTCGCTGATGGACATCGGGCTCGGCGATCTGTACTCCGAGCGGGCGGTGGCCGCGGGCGTCACCACGCACAAGGCCGACACGATCTTCGCCTCCCTGCCCTACCGGATCATGCACCAGTTCCAGAAGCCGGTGTACGACGCGATCCGCGAGCAGGACGCCGACTACTACGCGGCGCTGGAGAAGGCCGGGTTCCGGCTGGACTTCGGCGACGACGACTCGGGGCTGTTCATGAAGTACCTGCGCCGCGGCTCGGGCTACTACATCGACGTCGGCGCGTCCGAGCTCGTCGCGGACGGCAGCATCAAGCTGGCGCACGGCCAGGTCACGAAGCTCACCGAGTCGTCGGTGGTGCTCGAGGACGGCACCGAGCTGGAGGCCGACCTGGTGGTGTGGGCCACCGGCTACGGCTCGATGAACGGGCTGGCCGCCGACATCATCGGGCAGGAGATGGCCGACAGGGTCGGCAAGGTGTGGGGTCTGGGCTCGGGCACCACCAAGGACCCCGGTCCGTGGGAGGGCGAGCAGCGCAACATGTGGAAGCCGACGCAGCAGGAGAACCTGTGGTTCCACGGCGGCAACCTGCACCAGAGCCGCTACTACTCGCTCTACCTCGCACTGCAGCTCAAGGCGCGGGTCGAGGGCATCCCGACGCCGGTGTACCGGCTGCAGGAGTCGCACCACACCTCGTAGCGTCCCGACCCCCGGCAACGAACGGTACGTCCGTCCACTCCCGGTGGACGGACGTACCGTTCGTTGCGACCCCCTCAGGCCGCAACCCCGGACAGCTCCAGCGCCCGCCGCAGGTCGCCCAGCGCCCGCGCCCGGGTCGGGCCGATGGTGCCGATCGGCACGCCCAGGCGGCGGGCGATCTCGGCGTAGGGCCTGCGGTCGTCGGCGAACAGGGCTGCCAGCAGCTCCCGGCGACGGGGTGTCAGTTCGGCGACGGCTCCGCGCAGCACCCGGTGCACGTCGCCGTCGACGGCCCGCTGCTCCGGTCCGGGCGCCGGGTCCGGCGTGAGCGCCACGGTGTCCTCGGCGAGCACCGCACGGCCGCGCCCCCGCGCCACCCGTTGCGACTCGCGGCTCACGACCGTGGCCAGCCAACCCCCGAGGTGAACGGGGGTGTGGATGCGGTGGATGTTCTCCGCGAGCCGCAGCCAGGTGGTCTGGACGACGTCGAACGCGTCCGCCTCCTGCAGCCGCCAGCCCCCGATCCGGGCCCGCAGCAGCGGCGTGTACCGGCGGACCAGCGCGTTCCACGCCGCCTGGTCGCCCGCCTGCGCCCGCCGGAGCAGCTCGACGGGATCGACGTCCCGTTCCGGGCTGCTCATGACGGCGTCCGTGGCGCGGCGGCCGACAGGACCTCGGCGAGCGCGTCGAGCAGCTCGGCGCCACTGCGGAAGGTGCGCGCGTGCCCGGTCGCCACCGCCTCGACGATCCCGCGCAGATCGACGTCGCCGGGGTCGACGGATCGCTCGGGCGAGTAGAGCCGCAGCACGAACGTCGTCATCGCGGCATCGTCGACCCCGCCGGTTCGGGTCCGATGAAAGTGAGGTCAGGCTCGCCTTGTCTCGGCGTCGGACAGCGGGAGCGGCGCGACGCCCAGCTCCGCCATGCGGCGGACGTAGGTGGAGTAGAGCTGGCGGGCGTGGCCCCGGCGCCCGAGCCGCAGCAACGTGCCCAGCGCAGCCTGCCAGGCGTCCTCGTCGTAGGGGTCGCGCTCGAGCAGCCGCCAGAGATGGCGGACCGCGGTCTCCTCGTCCCCGCGCTGCGCGGCCTGGCGGGCCAGGAGCCGCGACACGGTCTGCACGGTCGCGCGGGCCGCCTCCCGACAGTCGACCGCCCAGTCGCAGAACCGGTCCTCCTCCAGGAAGTCCCCCGCGTAGAGCCGCACCGCGCGCCGCAGCACCTGCTCGGCGGCGCCCGCCTGGCCGTCCGCGGCCAGTGCGACTCCCTCCTCCGCCAGCCGGCGGAACTCCACGACGTCGACCCGCACCCGCTCGGTGCGCAGGGCGATGGACCGGTCGTCGGCAGCCAGATAGTGATCGGCCGGATGGACCCGGTCCGGGTCGAGCACCCTGCGCAGGGTGCTGAGCGCCACGGACAGACGGTTGGGCAGTCGCGGCGACGCCTCGCCGGGCCACAGGGCGTCCGCGGCCGCGTCCCGGGTGATCGGCCGCCCGTGGTGCGCGATGAGGATCTTGAGCAGGTCACGGGCCTTGCGGGACTGCCAGGCCGACGTCGTGAGCGGGACACCGCCGCGCAGCAGCCGGAAGCGACCGAGCGTGGTGACCTCGACCGGCTCCCGGGCGGGTGCGGCGAGCCGGGCCGCCAGCAGCGACGGGGTCCCGACCTCCGGGCTCGCGCCGTGCCCGGCGAGCTCGCGCCGCGCGGCGTCCGCCTCCACCCGATCACCCCGGCACAGGGCCGCGGTCAGCCGGGTGCGGGCCGCCGCGATGGGGTTGCCGACGTCGTCCCAGACGGCGATCGAGGCCTGCAGCAGCCGCAGGTCCGCCGGCTCGACGGCGACGGCGGCGAGCTCGAGGGCCTCGGCCAGGGCCGCGCGGTCGCCGGTGACCCGGGCCTCGGCCTCCGCACGGCGGGCCAGTCCGGCCGCCGCGGGACGGTCGCCCGCCCGGAACTCGACGTACGCGGCCGCGCACAGCGCGCTCGGGAGCTCGAGGCTGCTGGCCGCCGCGACCGCCCCGGCCGCGACGGCGCGCGCGGCGTGCGGGTCCTCACCCGCGACGACCGGCGCGAGGCCGGTGGCCGCGGTGACCGCGGCGTGCACGTCCTGGGTCTGCTCGGCCAGCCGGACGGCCTGCTCGAACGAGGCCCGGGCCCGCACGAGGTCCCCGCGCTCGTGATGGACGGTGCCCAGCAGCGCCCGGGGGATCCCCACCCGCAGCGAGCCGAGGCGCCCGTACGCCTCGACGGCCTGGTCCAGCACGGCGCCTGCCGTGTCCAGGCGGCCGGTGTGGATCAGGGCGTCGGCCTTGTTGGACAGCGCGAGCGCCGAGAAGAACAGGTGGCCGGCACCGTCGCTCAGGGCCAGGTCGGCATGCCGTACCGCGCCCGGGTAGTCCCCCTCCTCGAGCGCGCGCGAGGAGAGGTTGGCGTGGATGCGGGCGATCTGCGACGTGTCGCCCGCCGCGGCGGCCGCGGCGAGGGCGAGCCGGTACTCGGCCGCGTTGCGGTCCCGGTCGCCCCGGCTGGCCGCCACCAGCGCCTGGGCCACGTGCGCGGCCGCCCGGGCCGCCGGATCCCCGCTGAGCCCGGCCGCCGTGCTCGCTCGCGCGGCCGCCGCCTGTGCGCCGTCGACGTCGCCGCGGCTCCACAGTGTCGTGGCGAGCCAGGCCGCCACCAGCGCCCCGTCCGCTCCTGCCGCCGCCGGGCGGTCTCCCGAGGCGAGCACCCGCAGCGCGCCCTCGGCGTCCCCCCGCAGGTAGAGCAGGGCCCCGTAGCGCCACGCGGCCTCGGGGGCGAGCTCCCCGCCCGGGCCGCGGCGCAGCCGGCCGAACGCCTCCAGCGCGCCGTCCCAGTCACCCGCGGCCTGCAGAGCAGCACCGAGCAGGCTCAGCATCCGGTCGTCGACGTCGGTCTCGGCTCCGGAGAGCACCTCGGCCACCCGGCCGCCGTAGCCGCGCCCGACCAGGACGTAGCCGCAGCGCGCCAGCATCGCCCGGGTCTCGGCAGGCGGCCCCGCGGCGCGGCACTCCAGCGCCTCCTCCCACCGCTGCGCCCGCTCCAGCCAGTGCGCGGCCGCACCGCGCAACACCGCCGCCTCGGCCTCGTCGAGCAGCGAGGCCGCCACCTCGACCAGCACGGGCGACACCACCCGCGCCTCCGGGGTCGGGGTGCCCGCCCCGCCGACCGAGGCCAGCAGGCCCCGGTCGTGCAGCTCCTCCAGGTCCCACTCGGTCACCGGGACGCCCACCCCGGCGAGCAGCTCGGCATCGACCACGCGCGACACCGAGGCGACCGCCAGTACCCGGCGCGTGGCGGCGGGCTCGGCGGCGAGGAGATCGGTCGCGAACTCCCGCCACCCGGTACCGGCGTGGCGCCGCCACTGGTCGAGGGCCGCAGGGCGGCGGTCGGGGTCCAGCCGCTCCAGCCGGTCGATGGTCAGCTGCAGCGCCGCCGCCCACCCCGCGGTGACCCTCCAGCACCGCTGCGCGAGGCCGCGGGCCTGCGCACCCAGCCGATCGACCAGCAGCGCCGCCGTCTCCTCCACCGTGAACGCCAGGTCGGCCGCCGAGACCTCGGCCACCTCGCCCCGGACCCGCAGCCGGCCGATGGCCAACCCGGGCAGGCGTCGCCCGCTCAGCACGAGGTGCAACGCGGGCGGAGCCTGCAGGCACAGGGCACGCAGCAGCTCGGTGGCCGAGTCGTCGTCGCCGAGGCGTTCCAGGTCGTCGACGACGAGGGTGCGCTCCATCCCCGATCGCTCCACGGACTCGCACAGCAGGCCGGCCCGGGACTCGGCCAGGCCGCGCCGGTCCTCGGCGCCCACCGCGCCACCCCGACGCGGCGGCCCCGAGGCGGTCGACGCGCCGAGCGCCGCCGCCATCCGATCCGCGAGCACCTCGACCGCCCGGTCGGCGTGGGTGACGGCGAGCCATTCCCCCTGGCGCCGGTCGGCCAGCTCGCGCAGCACGGTGGTCTTCCCGAAGCCACCACCCGCGACGACGAGCGTGACCCGCCGCTGCACCGCGGCGTCCAGCAGCCGCCCCAGGCGCAGCCGGGGAACCACCCCGACCGGACGGCCGACCTCGTGCTGCGTCATCGTGCCTCGGCCTCCGCACTCGGAGCGCCGATCATCCCAGCGGCCCGCGCCGACGGGAAGCCCCAACGACCCGGGCCCTCCGCACCGACGGACGAGTGGGACTCCCGCACGAACCTATGGGACGACGGTCCCGCTCGTCGTCATCGCTCCGGGATCTCGCGGTGGATCTCGTCGAGCCAGATGCGCGCGGACATGTCCGACGGCGCGCGCCAGTCGCCACGCGGGGACAGCGAGCCGCCGGCGGACACCTTCGGACCGTTGGGCAGCGCCGAGCGTTTGAACTGGCTGAAGCCGAAGAAGCGCTGTGCGAAGACCTCCAGCCACCGGCGGATCTCGGGCAGGTCGTAGGCCACCCGCTTGTCCTCGGCCAGCCCGGGAGGCCAGTCACCCAGCTCCACGTCGTGCCAGGCGTGCCAGGCCAGGAAGGCGATCTTCGACGGGCGCAGGCCCGAGCGCAGCACGTGGAACAGCGAGAAGTCCTGCAGCGCGTAGGGACCCACCGTGGCCTCGCTGCTCTGCACGTCCTCGCCGGGCACCAGCTCGGGGGTGATCTCGGTGTCCAGGACGTCGAGCAGGATCGCCGAGACGTCGTCGTCGAAGAGGTCGGTGGCCGCCACCCAGCGGATCAGGTGCTGGATCTGCGTCTTCGGCACGCCCCCGTTGACGTTGTAGTGCGACATCTGGTCGCCCACGCCGTAGGTGGACCAGCCCAGCGCCAGCTCCGACAGGTCGCCCGTGCCGAGCACGATCCCGCCCCGCTGGTTGGCCGCGCGGAACAGGTAGTCCGTCCGCAGGCCGGCCTGGACGTTCTCGAACGTCACGTCGTAGACGGGCTCGCCGTCGCTGAACGGGTGGCCGAGGTTGTCCAGCATCAGCGACGCCGTCGGGCGGATGTCGATCTCGGAGAAGGTGACGCCGAGGGCCTCGGAGAGCCGGACGGCGTTGCCCTTCGTGCGGTCGCCGGTGGCGAAGCCGGGCAGCGTGAACGCGAGGATGTCGCTGCGCGGGCGCCCCTCGCGGTCCATCGCCCGGGCGGCGACGATCAGCGCGTGGGTGGAGTCGAGCCCGCCGGACACCCCGATGACGACCTTCGGGTGCCCGATCGCGCGCAGCCGCTGCTCCAGCCCGGAGACCTGGATGTTGTAGGCCTCGTAGCAGTCCTGCTCCAGCCGGGCCGGGTCGCTCGGGACGAAGGGGAAGCGGTCGACCTCCCGGCGCAGCCCGATGTCGGCCGTCGGTGGGTCGAGCCGGAACCGGACCTCCCGGAACTCGGCGCCGTGGTGGCGGCGGTTGTCGTCGAAGGTGCCCATCCGCAGCCGCTCCGCGCGCAGCAGGTCGAGATCGACGTCGGCGACGCTGTGGCGCGCACCCTTCGGGAAGCGCTCGGTCTCGGCGAGCAGCGCGCCGTTCTCGTAGATCATCGTCTGGCCGTCCCAGGCCAGGTCGGTGGTGGACTCGCCCTCGCCGGCCGCCGCGTAGACGTAGGCGGCCAGGCAGCGCGACGACGCCGAGCGCGCGAGCAGCTTGCGGTCGTCGGCGCGGCCCACGGTGATCGGGCTGCCGGACAGGTTGGCCAGCACCGTCGCCCCCGCCAGCGCGGCCTCGGCGCTCGGCGGCACCGGCACCCACATGTCCTCGCAGACCTCGACGTGCAGCACGAATCCGGGCACGTCCTGCGCCGCGAAGAGCAGGTCCGGGCCGACCGGCACCTCGGCGTCGCCGATGCGGACGGTGCCGCGTATGTCGTCGCCCGGGGCCATCTGGCGTTTCTCGTAGAATTCCCGATACGTCGGTAGGTAGGACTTCGGGGCCACACCGAGCACCTGCCCGCGGTGGATCACCACGGCGCAGTTGAGGATGCGGTGCCGGTGACGCAGCGGGGCGCCCACGACGAGCACCGGCAGCAGGTCCACCGACCCGGCGACGACGTCGAGCAGCGCGCGTGCCACGTCGTCGAGCAGGACGTCTTGCATGACGACGTCCTCCAGCGAGTACCCCGACAGCGTGAGCTCGGGGAACACCGCCATCCCGACGCCGTCGGCGTGGCAGGCCCGGGCGGACTCCAGCACGGCGCGGGCGTTGGCGGCAGGGTCGGCGAGGGTGGTGCGCAGGGTGCAGGCGGCGACGCGCAGGAAACCGTGACGGTAGGCGGAGCGGAAGTCCACGGTCCGCAGTCTGCCGCACCGCCTCCGATCACACGGGCGCGATCACGTGGGCGAGGCCACTACCGTGTTACCGGCGAGTAGGCCATGATCTGGACATGAGTGAGTTCGCGGGACGGGTCGCGGTGGTGACGGGGGCGGCGTCGGGGATCGGCCGTGCGCTGGCCGTCGACCTGGCGAAGCGGGGGGCCCGGCTCGCGCTCTCCGACGTCGACAAGGACGGGCTGGCCGAGACGGCCGCGCTGGTGGGCTCCACCGAGGTGCGCTCCGACGCGCTCGACGTCACCGACCGGGAGGCCGTGCTGGCCTACGCCGACGAGGTGGCCGGGCAGTTCGGCACGGTCAACCAGGTCTACAACAACGCCGGCATCGCCTTCGCCGGCAACATCCTCACCTCGACGTTCGAGGAGATCGAGCGGGTCGTCGACATCGACTTCTGGGGTGTCGTCAACGGCACCAAGGCGTTCCTGCCGCACCTGATCACCTCCGGCGACGGGCACGTCGTCAACATCTCCAGCCTGTTCGGGCTGCTGTCGGTGCCCAGCCAGAGCGCCTACAACGCGGCGAAGTTCGCGGTGCGGGGATTCACCGAGTCGCTGCGCCAGGAGATGCTGATCGCGAGGTACCCGGTGCAGGTGACCTGCGTGCACCCGGGCGGCATCAAGACCGGCATCGCCCGCAACGCCGCCCGCGGCGAGGGGTTCGAGGACGGCTCGGCGATGGAGCGCTTCGAGCGCACCATGCTGCGGATGAGCCCGGAGAAGGCCGCCGGGATCATCCTGTCCGGGGTGCACCGCAACCGGGCCCGCGTGCTGGTGGGCAACGACGCCAAGGTGCTCGACCTCGTGGTGCGGGTCCTCGGTTCGGCCTACCAGCGTCCGTTCTCGATGATCGCGGGCCGGCAGCTGAGCTAGGACCACCCGACGAGCGCGAGGTGGCCGACGTCGAGCTGCGCACAGCGCGCCGATCGCGCCGCCACGATGCTCTCGCGCTACCGGGCCGAGAGTCGAGGCCTACCTGTGACCGACCTCGCCCCGATCGTTCCGACGCCCGCCCGGCGCCGACCAGGAGCTCGTCGACACACCCGCAGAGCAGCAGGAACGTCGCGGTATCCGATCTCGGAAATCATTAAACGTCAGTGTGATACCGCTCACCGACGATGGGTGAATCCCCACCCGTACCGATCCCCGGGGCGTGCCTTTCGGGACATTTGCCGGTAACTTCGAGAGTCATGTCTGCCCCTGGCTCGGTGACCCCCGAGGTCGACGCACAGGCACTGACGACGTCGACGCCACTGGTGGCCGACGCCGTCAGCATGTGGGAGATCGCAGCTGCCTCCCGCGTGCTCGACGTGAAGCCGCGCTACGCCTACGCGCTCATGTGCCGGGACTTCTCCGCCACCTCGATCGTCGCCCGACTCGGTGACCGGGTCGTCGGGTACGTCACCGGCTACCTGCGCCCGGACGCGCCGGACACGCTCTTCGTCTGGCAGGTCGCGGTGCACGCGGACGCGCGGGGCAGGCGGGCCGCGGCGACGATGCTCGACGAGCTCGTCTCGCGGGTGCGCGCGACGTTCCTGGAGACCACGATCACCGCGGACAACGATGCGTCGATCGCGTTGTTCTCCGGGTTGGCACAACGCCGCGGGGCGGGCATGGAGCGGACCGAGTTGTTCGACGGCGCCGTACTCGGCGCTGATCACGACCCCGAGTTCCTCTACCGGATCGGGCCGATGACGCACGCATCCGATGACGCACGCACACGATGAGACGATCAACGCAGGGATGATGACGAGATGACGGTGTTCGAGGACCTGGAGTCCGAGGTCCGTAGTTACTGCCGGAACTGGCCCGTGGTGTTCGACACCGCGCGTGGCTCGCGGCTCACCGATGTGGATGGTCGGTCGTATCTGGACTTCTTCGCCGGGGCGGGGGCGTTGAACTACGGGCACAACCCGCCGGTGCTCAAGGGGCCGTTGTTGGAGTATCTGGGCCGGGACGGGATCACCCATGGTCTG
>NZ_JAJCYB010000094.1 GCF_029263155.1 Pseudonocardia sp. | reverse complement strand
CATCCACATCGACGTCGCAGTCACCTGGCAGCGCGCCAGCGCCGGAGACTGGACCACCTACGCCGCCGACGTCAGCCGCCGGGGGACCACGTCATGAGACAGGGCATTCAGACAGTTCCAATATCCGACGTCGCCAGAGCGGGGCATCCTGCCCACCGGGCCCGGCGCCCGCGCCCTGATCGAGCGCTTCGACCACATCGACGCCGCGCTGCAACCCCAGCCCGGCGAGCCCGCGGTGCTGCCCACCGGCCGCCGGCTGGAGAACCTGCTGCGCCAGCAGGCCGACGTCCTGCATGTCGGGGCGGCGAACTTCTGCTGGTTCACCGATCCGAGCAAGGCGTTGTGCCTGCGGCTGGCCGCCGCGACCACGGCGACGCGGCCCCTGATCGGCATGTGTGACTCCGCGCGCTGCCCGCAGGCCACCCACCACCGCGAACACCGCCCGGTCTGGGCGGACACCGCCGACACGATCAGCCAGTTCCTCGGAAACCCCCGAGTGCCCCCGGCGGAGAAGCGCCGGCTCCACCACGAGCACGAGCGCGCCGCGCGAGTGCTCGACGAGATCGACGCCGCAACCGCGTCTCGAGGCGCCCACGACGACGAACCCGAAACACACCCCAGGTGAGGATCAACGAGCAGCAGCGCCGCCACACCGAGGACCGCATCCGCGCCGCCGCGGACCGGCTCCTGGGCGGGCACCTCCCAGTCGGTGGCAGATGCGACGTCAAGACCCTGGCCAGCGACGCCGGCCTGAGCCGAGCCGCCCTCTACAGCACCTACCGCCACCTCAAGGACGACTTCGAACGCCGCCGCGAGCAACAGCGCAACGCCGGACAGCTCAGCGACCCGCGCGACGCTCGGATCGACCGGCTCCAAGCCCAGATAGCCCAGCTCAACACGCGGGTCGCCGACCGAGACCGCGAGCTCACCGACCTGAAGGCGTTCCGGAACGAGGCGGTGTCCCGGCTGGCCGCCCAACACGACGAGCTCCTGCGCCTGCGTCAACAGGCCGCCCAAGCAGGCCAGGTGCGCCGGTTGCCGACCTCCCGATGAGACCTCCGACATCCGAGCATCGACCGGAGAGCACCGGCCGGCCCACCCGGACCCGGTCCTAGGCTGCGCGAATGTCCGTCGACCCCCGGCCCGCCACGGTCAGTCTCGACCTCGGCGACGCCGTCGAGTTGGTCGAGATACTCACCTTCATCGGCGACTGGTTCGACAGCACCGACGGGCCCGCCCTGAACGCCTCGCTGCAGCGCTTCGCGCACGCCGCCTACGGCCTGGCCGACCTGCAAGCCGACCTCGCCCGCTTCGCCTTCCTGCTCGGCGACGAGGGCGACCGGCTCTTCGGCCACCTCGGGTGAACCCTGCACGAGCCCGGCAGGACCAGGCGGCGCCGATACCCAGCACGCCGGCTATGACGGGTCGCCGAGGACTCCCTCACGCTCGGTCCAGTCGCGGCGGCCGGGCCTGCTCTGTCCTCGGCTGCGCGCGGCTCACCCGCAGGGGAAGGCGCCTTCCATACGCGACGCCGTCCTCGATCGTTCGACGCACCTCGTCGAGGGTGCACCCATCGATTCCGACGTGGCCGCTGCAGGCCTGCAACAGAGCGGCCCGGGCGTCGTGGTCAGCCAGCTCGCCACCCCCGACCAGGCGCCCCAGAGTGCGGGCGGCCTTGAGCAGCGCGCGATGCCGGGTGCCGGTGCGCGCCGCGGCCACCGCCCGTGTCTCGCTCTCGAGGATCGCCCCTGCATAGGCGCTCGCGCGTCCCGCCGACAAATTCTTCGGCGGACCGGGCGCAGGCGGCGGTGCCGGGGTCAGCGCCCGCGCGAGCCAGCCCGGCAGCTCCGCGATCTCGCCATCCCGCACAACCCGGTAGACGCCGTCCTCACCGGCGCTGCCGGCCGCCACACAGTAGCCACCAACCGACCTCGAGTCGATCTTCCAGCCGAGCGAGCCGACGGTGTTGCGCAGCACCAGCCCGGGCGTCGACCGAAAGTACAAGTGGCTCCCGCCGCCGGGGGTCGCGACCTCATAGGTGTCGGTCGGAACCGGCACGCCGACTTCCGCCGCGAGCATGGCCAGCACGTCCCGACCGTTGCGCGCGCCGACGAACCGCTCCGGCGCGGTGGCGCCGCGGCCGTCATCCAGATCGATCACGACCAACCCGGACCTCCCGGTTGCCACGCCGACATTCGCCTCCGCGTTCGCCCACCACCGATAGATCTGGCGCTTGTCGGTCGTCGCGCGCTGCTCCCAGTTACGCAGCGCCGGGACCTTGCCCGCCCGGACAAGCGGGAAGACGTGCCAACCCCGGTCGGCCGCGTCCAGAGCCGCACCGAGCAACGGATTCCACGTCATCGCCGCCGCCCTCCGACGGTCGCTCCCGCCGCGTTCGCGGCGCGAGGAAACGAGACACACGCCGGTGACGATCTCGGCCGCCGCGGCCGGCCCCGAAGCGCCTCAATCAGGACACATGTTCGCCTGGACACGCCGACTGCCGCGACAACACCGTGGCCGCGGGTGTCGATCAGCGGGCCGAGCGCATTCTGGGTGTTGCGCAGTCCGGCGCCGTTGGGCTGGCGGAAGTACAGGTGTCGTCCCCCGGACGGGGTGGCGACCGTGAAGGTGTCCCACGGCGGCGCGACAGCAGCGTCTGCGGCGAGCCTGCGCAGCACGGCCGACCCGGTGACCGCCTCGGCAACGCCGACCGGATCGGCGTCGTCCGCCACGTTGCGTCCGGTGTCGCGAAACGGACAGCCCCCGGCCGCCTCGGCAGCGGCGGCAGCGTGCGGACGGGTGGCGGGCACGTCGAGGTCGATCACGAGCAACCCGGACCGTCCGGCCGCCACCCCGATGTTCCAGGCGGCACCGGCCCACCAGGCGAGGATCCGCTCGGGGTCGAGCGTGGCGGCGTCCTCCCAGCCCCGCACCGCCGGGACCTTGCCGCGCGGCCGCACGGGGAACACCGCCCATCCCGCGGCGACGGCCCGCAACGCGGCCGCCGCGAGCGGCTGCGGCCGCAGGCGATCCGGAGGCGCCTGCGGATCGGCGTGCCGGTACGTGGTGTGGTCGGTCGAGGTGTGGGTCATGGTGGTCCTCCTCGCGTCGGGGCACAGGGAGCGGCCCGCCGCTCCGCAGGGCCGCGCCGCGACCGTGCCGCCCGCGCGTGGCGGTCCCGTGGCCGGCGCGTGGCCGCGAGTGGCGGGCACGGTGCGCCGACGACGCGAGGAACGACGCGTTCAACACCACCGAACGGCGACGCCGACGCCCGGACGGCGACCAGGCGCGGGCAGAGCGCGGCGGTGGGCCCGGACCGGGTGGTTCGGGCCCACCACCGGATGGCTCACTCGGAGCCGACGAGCTCCAGCGCGGGCCGGTCACCCGCGTCGGACTCGGCCGGCTCGGCGCCGGTGTCGTCGCGGTCGGCGCGCGCCTCGTCGCCGGGCTCGGCCGTGGCGGCCTCGGTGCCGGTCCGGGGGTTCTTGACCAGGGTGGCGGTGGCGTAGCGCAGGCTCGCGGCGACGTCGGCGGCCTCGATCTGGATCCGCCGCACGACGGTGCCGTCCTCGCGCTTGAAGGAGTCGTCGGCGAACTCGCCGGTGACCGCGACGGTGGCGCCCTTGTCCAGGCTGGCCGCGACGTTCTCGGCCAGGCCGTTGAAGCACACCACCCGGTGGAACACCGCGGGCAGGTCGACCCAGCGGCCGGTGCCCCGGTTGAGGCGGCGCCGGTTGGTCGCGACGGTGAAGGTGGTGACCGGGATCCCGGAGCGGGCGAACCGCAGCGTGGGCTTGTCGGTGACGTTGCCGTGGAAGGTGATCTTGTTCATCTCGGGTTCCTCTCATCGGAGCGGGGTGTCGGTGGGTGACGCGGCCCTGGCCTCAGCGCGGCGCGGTGGGGTCCCGGTAGGGACGGCGGGGAACCCGGGCTCGTCGGATCGGGGTGGGAACACCGCAGGTGTCCGAGCGCAGCGAGGCTCGTCCCACCCGATCGGACTGGGCCGGCGGGTTCTTCGCCGCTCGCCCCACCGCGTTGTGCTGACCTTCGGGCGTCTCCCTCGGGACACCGCCACCGCTGGGAGGAGCGGTGATGCTCAGCCCCGGACTCGCCACCGTCGCCATGAGGACGCCCGCGACATCCGATTCCGGCGTCACCGCTGCGGCCGCTGCCAAGGGTGGCCACGTCGTGCTCGGCTCCGTGGCGGCGCGGCCGACGACCGCACAGGCACCGCGCCCCGGTCTCGACCACGCTGGCCAGCCCCAGCCCGTCGAGGCGTCGCGCCAGCGCCCGGGTGCGCCCGGGCAGGTCGGGGGCGAACGGGTCGTGGTGGGCGACGTCGAGGGTGAGCGCGACGCCGTCGTAGCCGCAGTCGGCGAGGAGCGTCAGCGCATCGTCGAGGCGGTGGCTGGTCAGGCCGTTGGTGTTGTAGGCGTACCGAGACCCCCCTGGCGCAGTTGCAGGTCCCGACGCTCTACATCGCGGCCCAAGAGCAGCTCGCCGACCTGCAGCGCCTCCGCACCTTCGACCGTGTCGTCGTGGGTCAGACCGTCGGCTCCGGCCACTTCCACCAGTTCGAGGTCCCGGAGCAGGTGAACGCCATGATCGAGCGATTCGTCGCGCTCCACGTCCTGGATCCGGTGGCCTGAGGGGACCTGCGATAGCCGGTGCGGGCAGACAGACGCGGCAGGGTGGGGCCTGCGGCAATGCGCAGCTACCGCTGGATCGACCGGTCCACACTGGAGCTCACCGTCCGCGGCGGCGAGACCTTCCCCGACGGGCACGGCGCTCGACGCCCAGTCGATCGATGAGCGATCGGTTCTGGCGCTGGGCGGCCTAAGCTAAGAGCCCAGGTTTCCAGGGCGGAGCGTTACCCCCAGCCGATGCCGATGCACACGGCCAGCGCCACAGCCGCCAACAACATCAGGATCGCAAGAATGACCATCGTCAAGACGATCTTGTCCCCGAGCACCGCCACGTCGGCCCGGATCCTTCCGAGCTGGATGCACAGGGCTTGCTCCCCCGGGGTCAGCCCGGCGAGATCGATCTCGTCGTCCGGCTGCGGCGTCATGACGCGCTCGCCGCGTCGGCAGCCTTGAGGTACGTCGCGTTCAGCCGGAGCAGGTGCTCGAACATCGCGGTCCCCGCCGCCTCGCTGTCGCCCGCCGTGATCGCGTCGAGAATCTCCTCGTGATCCGAGTCCACGCCCCGCCAGAAATCCAGCGGTGGCGCCTGCGATCCCTGCGGCTCGATGACGAAGCGCGTACGGATCACACCGAAGATCGGCAGGGTCATCACCTCGAGCAGCCGGTTGCCTGCCGCAGCGAGGACCATGACGTGGAACCGCCGATGATGGTGGTGGCGCACCCCGCTCTCGGTCTCTGCCATCTCGCTCCTCAGCGCCGCGCGGATCTCGTCCAGGTGCTCGGGACTGCGGCGCTGGGCGGCCAGGCGGGCCGCCGGGACCTCGAGGAGCTGCCGGGCCTCGAGCAACTCGTCGAGACCGACACTGTTGTTGCCGCTGAGCAGGCCGATCCCGGTCTCCAGGTACTCGCTGATGGCCGCCGGATCGGTGGGGGCCACGAAACAGCCCCCCGTGGCCCCGCGCGTGGAGTAGATGAGGTTCCGGGCGGACAGCAGCCGCAGCGCCTCACGGACGGTTCCCCGGCTCACCCCGAACGCGGCGGCCATCTCCGTCTCCACCGGGAGTCGATCCCCCGGAGCCAGGGCACCTTGGACGATCAACGCCCGCAACTGGCCGGCGATCTGCTCGTAGGCCGGTCGGATCCGGTCGACCGGCAACGTCGCCCGACCCGTCGCCGCCCCGTCCGTCGCGCGCGGTGTCATCGCGGGCCCACGCAGCGGTTCGACATCTCACCGATGCCGCTGATGACCGAGCGGACAACCTGCCCGGGGGCGAGGAACACCGGCGGCACGCGCGTGACACCGCTGCCCGGTGGCGTTCCCATGGCGACCACGTCACCGGGTACCAGCGTCGTGAACGTGCTGACGTAGGCGATGACCTCGGCCGGCGAGAAGATCATGTCCGCCGCTCGGCCGTGCTGCACGCGCTGCCCGTCGACCTCGCAGGACAGCTCCAGATCCCCGACGTCGGCGACCTCGTCCACGCTGACCATGTGCGGTCCCAGCGGCGTCGTCCGCTCGAAGTTCTTGCCCGGGAAGATCTGCGACGTGCGCCACTGCCAGTCGCGCACCGAGATGTCGTTCAGCACGGTGAACCCGGCGATCGCCCGGGCGGCGGTGCGTTCCGGCTCCCGGCGCACCTCCGTCCCGATCACGGCGGCCAGCTCCACCTCCCAGTCGACCTGCTCGCTGACCGAGGGTGCGGGAAGGTCGATGTCCTCACCCGCGCCGATCAGGGTGCGCGGGAACTTGGTGAACAGGCTGGGGAACCGGGGCCGGGGCTCCCCGGTGCCGCGGTCGAAGTTCGCCCCGACACAGACGACCTTCTCGGGCGCGACCACCACCGGCCGATGGCGCACCGCGTCCAGCCCGACGCGCTCCCCGGCTGCGCTCGCGTGTGTCCGCCAGTCGCTCCCGGAGCGCAGCAGCGCACCGACGTCGTCGAAGGGGAGGACGACGGCACCGTCGTCCTCGAGCCGGACCGCGCGGGTGCCGGACGAGTAGCGGATCGTGCCCAAGCGCATGGTTGTCCCGTCAGCAGCGGAGTCGTCAGGGACCGGTGAAGACGACGCCGGCCCGCTCGGCCATCGCCGGGCGGATGTGCTCCACGATGACCTTCTGGTGCGCCGGGTGGTCGCGGAACGTGAGGTACCCGGCCTCGTCGTCGAACTCGATCAGGGACGCGAAGTCGAAGTTGTCGGCCCGGATGCCCAGGTCGAAGCCCATTCGCATGGCGCGGATAGTGTCGATCTCCTCGCGGAGGCCCATCAGCCCGTCGACGACGGCCTGCTTGGCCTCGTCGGTGACGCCCTCGACCCAGCGCAACATGATCACGTGGTGCAACATCATCGGTCTCTCTCTCGTCGTGCCTCTGAAGCGATGGGGGAACGGGCGACAGCGCTAGAGCAGGAGGGGTTGGTTCGACTGCCGCTCCTCGGCCTTCCGCAGCCCCTTGAGCACCCGGTTCATCCCGATCGCGAGCACCGAGGCGCACACGAAGACGAGGAGTACCAGGACGTACATCTCCGGGAGCTCGAGCCGGGAGTAGTAGTCGATGACCATGTGCCCGATGCCCTCCTTCCCGACCTTGCTCTCAGCGGCGACCGTGCCGACGATCCCGGCGGCGACCCCGAGCTGGACCCCGGTGAGGATGCTGGGGAGCATCGCCGGGAGGGCGACGTGACGGACCGCCTGCCATCGACCGGCGTCGAGCACCGTCGCCGCGCGGAGCCACACCGGGCGGACCAGCCACGCCGAGCCGACGGTGCTGACGGCGACCGGGAAGAACACGCTGAGCGAGGCCATGCCGACCTTCGAGGCCATCCCGACCGAGAGCGTGTAGATGAACAGCGGGTACAGCACGATCTTCGGGATGGCGCCGAGGTAGAGCACGACCGGTTCGAGGACGAAGCGGACGCTGCGCACCGAGGTGATGGCGAGCCCGACCAGGATCCCGGCCACCCCGCCGATCGCGACGCCGCTGCCCAGCGCGATGAGGGTCGCCTGCACGTGCGCCCCGAACTCCTCCTCGCCCAGGACCCGTCCGAGCGCCGCCGCCAGGTCCCAGACGTGCGGGACGTAGGACCGCAGGCTCCCGCCGAAGGACGCCACCGTCTCCCACAGGGCGAGCACCAGGAGGAGGAGCAGCACCCGGATCGCCCGGACGCCGGACAGGAGCCACCCCCGGTTCGTCGGCACCGTCATCATCCCTGCCCACCCTTCGCGTGGAACGCCCGCTCGAGCCGGTCGAGGCCGTACAGGAACGCCGAGGTGAGCACCAGGACCAGGATCAGCGCCGCGTACATCCGGTCGGTGCGCAGCAACGTGTACGCGCCGGAGATCTCGGCCCCGATGCCGCCGATGTTGGTCAGGTACTCGGTCGCCAGCACGGTCAGCAGCGTGTAGGTCAGCCCGAGCCGCAGACCGGACACGATCCCGGGCATGGCCGCCGGGAGCAGCACGTTGACGAAACTCTGGCGCCGGTTGCGGCAGTAGAGATAACCCGCTCTCAGGTACGTCGCACGCACCCCGTGCAGCGCCCGCTGGGTCGTGACGACGGTCGGGATGATCCCGCCGATCATGGCCTGCACGATGACCGCGGTCACGCTGCGGTCCAGGACGATCAGGAAGATCGGGTAGAGCAGGATGATCGGGGAGGCGAACAGGCCCACGAGGACGGGCTCGACGGCCGCGGCCAGGACGCGGTGGCGCCACAGAAGGTAGCCCAGACCGGACCCGATCACCGCGGCACCGAGGAAGGCCACCGCCGTCTCGTAGAGCGTGGTGCCGAGCAGGCGTGCGTACTCGCCGGCGTCGCCGACGAGCTCGGCCAGCGCGTCGCTGGGCTTCGGGACGAACAGCGGGTTGATCAGGCCGAGGCCGACCACCAGCTCCAGCAGTCCGACGACCCCGACGATCAACAGCGCGCGCAACCACGGGGCGAGCCGGTCGAGGGAGGCGCGTCGGCGCTCCCGGCGGGGTCGTCCTCCCGGGGGCGGGCCCGGCGCGTCCGGGTTCGTCACCGCGACGGTGAGGTCTCGGGTCTCCATCTTCGGCGCTAGCTGGTGGGGAGGACGCTGTCGAGGACGATCCGCTGCCGGACGTCGGCTTCGGAGAGCGGCTCCTCCAGGATCCCGAACTCGGCGGCCGCGTCCAGGTTGACGTCCAGACCGTCGATCGACCGCAGCGTCACGCGGTCCTGGCGGTAGACGTCGTAGACCGCGTCCCGCAGCGCCGGGGTGAGCTCGACGTCGGCGGCGTCGCTCCAGATCGTCGCCGCCTCCTCGGGGTTGTCGTAGGTCCAGTCGATGGCCCGCTGGTAGGCCCGGAAGAAGGCCTGCACGCCGGCCGTGTCCTCCTCGATCACCGCGTGGTTGGCGAGGTTCACCCGGGAGGTGGTGCCGCGGTAGCGGTCCAGGTCGTCACCGGTGCCGATCTGGCGGATGCGGCCGCTGGCCAGCTCGTCGTAGAAGAACGGGGGCGTGGTCCAGCCCACCTCGATCTGCCCGGTGGCGACCGCGGTGAAGTTGTCCGGCGGGCTGCCGATGACCGCGCACTCGTTGGGCGGGCGGCCGGTCGCGGTGAGCTGGGCCTGTAGCGCCTTGCACAGGGCGTCGGTCGACGAGCCCGGGCGGCTGGTCGCCACCCTCAGGCCGCTGACGTCGGCGAGGGACCGGACCGGTGAGTCCGCCGCGACGTAGTAGACGATGTCGGAGTACCCCTGCCACTCCGAGCTGACGATGTCGATCGGGGCCTTCTGCACACCCGCGAAGGTCGCGAACATGCCGACGCCGAGGGCCACGTCGACGGTGTCGGAGACGAGGAGCTGCACGGCGTCACCCGAGCCGGCCGGGTACTGCCGGTCGGTCACCTCGACGCCCTCGGCGGCGTAGAAGCCGTTGGCCTGGGCGACGGCGTCGAACGCGGCGACGTCGAAGAGGACCTCGTGACCGATGGACAGCCGCAGCGGTGTCATCCCCGGCGTGGACGGCTCTGGGCCCGAACCGCACGCCGAGGCGATCAGCCCCAGGCAGGCGAGTATGCCGGTCGCGAGGACCCGCGCACGGCGGCCTCGCGTGGCTCGGACGGTCGTGATCGGCACGAGGCCGGGTGACGGGTGCATGCGTGCTCGCTCCTTCAGGAGTCGATCGGCTAGAGGAAGATCGACAGCGATCGCAGTCCGAGGACCAGCCCGTCTAGGTGGACGGTGCGGGTGCTCAGGCGCCACGAGTCGCCGCCGGGGCGCAACGCGTCCTGACGGTCCGCGGTCAGGATCACCGGTGTCGGCGAGTCGTCCGGGTAGCAGAAGACCGCCAGGTTGCTGCGGACGACGAGCAGGCCGCCGGCGACCGCGTCCTCGACCCGCACGTTGCTCACCATCCGGCGGGTGCCGGTCGGGGGGTGCTCGCACCACGCCTCGTCGGTGCCGAGGCGCTCGACCCGCGCGGCCAGCGACGCGGCGTCCTCCTTGTAGTAGAACGCGCGGTCGCTGAACGCCCCGTCGGCGCGGGTGCCCCGCGCGACCCGCACCGGCACCCGGTAGTCGATGTCCGGCGCCAGCAGACCGAGCCAGTCGGGCAGCCGGTTGTCGTCGAGCAGGCCGGCCTCCCGCACGAGGAACTCCGCCGGCGTCTCGGCGGCCGCGGTGGAGTTCGCGACCGCCCGCAGGCCGGCGCTCACGGTCCCACCATCTGCTCGAGCCACCGGTGGTGGAACGCCCGCAGGCCGCTCTCCCCCGCGTTCGACGGCCACGCCCGTCCTGGACCGGGCCAGTCCGGCATCGGTGCCGTGTCGGCCATCCCGGCCATGCCCATCTGGTAGTTGAAGCGGATGCCCTGCTTGCGCACGAAGGTGCTGCGTGCGGAGCGGGCGATCCCGCTCCAGACGATCGTGTCGTCCTGCTCGAAGTGCCCGCTCGGGCTGAAGGTGGTCATGCCGGCTCGGTAGGCGAGCTCCTTGTACTCCGCCGAGGCCTCCCGCGGAGCCAGCATCCAGCTCCACACCTCCATCTCGCCGGGGCCCAGCGGCTGCCAGACCCGCATGCTCAGGAACCCCGACGCGGGGCGGCCGCTGTCGATGACCCCGCCGAAGTGGATGAAGGAGAAGTTCGGGAAGACCGTGCCGTCGTGCACCAGGCCGCGCCGCAGCAGGTCGATCTGGCCGGGTGCGAGCGGGCCGTTCTCGATGGCGGGCCAGAGCTCGCGTGGGTACCCCAGGAACGCCTCCCCCGTCCCGGCCAGCAACCGCAGGCTGATCGCGTGTCCGTCGAGGTCGTTGACGTGCACGCCGTTGGCCCCCCCGACGCGGCCCGCCGTCGCCTCGTCGGCCAGACCCAGCGTGAGGATCGACCGGTGGGTCATCTGCGTGTGCGAGCTGTCGCCGGTGAAGTTCTCCGCGCCGGACTTCCAGTCGGCGGGCACCCGCCAGCGGTGCGGCTCGCCCAGCACCTCCATGCCGCCCTCGGTGGCCGCGAGCTGCATGTCGAGGTACCACCGGAACCGGCCGAGGTAGGCCTCGAGTGCCGGCCCGTCCGGATCGAGGCAGGCGAAGACCAGGCCGTGGTACCGGTCCACCTTCGGGGCGGGGACGAGCCCCCACTCCGCGAGATCGAGCTGCCGGTAGGCGGTCGTGCGCGACGGCACGCCGACCAGCTCACCCCGGTTGTCGTAGGTCCAGGCGTGGTACGGGCAGCGGAAGGTCGCGGTGTTGCCGACCTCCAGCCGGCAGATGGTGCTGCCGCGGTGCCGGCAGGAGTTGAGCAGGACCCGGATCACGCCGTCGTCGCCGCGCAGGAAGATGAAGGAGTCCTCGCCGATGCGGCGCAGGCGGTAGTCCCCGGGGTCCGGCAGCTCGCTCTCGTGGCCGACGAACACCCAGCAGCGGGTGAAGATGCGTCCGAGTTCCCGTTCGTAGATGCCGCGGTCGTTGAAGATCTCGGCCGGGACGAGCCCGTCCTCGACGTCGCGCCGGGCCCGCTCGAGGATGGACTCCGCGCTCGTGGTCAGCGTCACCGCGGCCTCACCCTTCCGGACGCAGGCGGATGTTCACGACCTTGGTCTGGGTGAAGCTGACGATCTCGTCGTAGCTCTCCTCCTTGCCGATCCCGGAGGCCTTCACGCCGCCGAACGGCACTCCGGGGAAGTGCCGGGCGGAGTCGTTGACCCACACGAAGCCGGCCTGCAGGTCCTCGACGAAGCGATGGGCCTTCTCCAGATCCCTGGTCCACACGCTCCCGGTCAGGCCGTAGCGGACGTCGTTGGCGATCCGGACGGCCTCGTCCTCGTCGTCGAAGGTCAGCACGGACAGCACCGGCCCGAAGATCTCCTCCTGCGCGATCCGCATGGTCGGGCTCACCCCGGCGAACACGGTGGGCGCGAGGAAGTAGCCGTGGGGCAGGTGGTCGGGGCGGGCACCCCCGGTGGCGAGCACCGCGCCCTCCTCGACGCCGGACTCCACGTAGGAGCAGACCCGCTGGTAGTGCTCGCGGGAGACGAGTGCGCCCATCTCGGTCGACTCGTCGATCGGCACCCCGACCCGGATCCGCTCGACCTGCTCGACCACCCGGGACACGATCTCGTCGGCGATCGACCGGTGCACCAGCAGCCGGGAGTTGGACCCGCAGGACTCCCCCTGGCTGGCGGTGAAGTTCATGCCCGACACCGCGCCCCGCGCCGCACGCTCGACGTCGGCGTCGGGCAGCACGATCATGGCGTTCTTGCCGCCGAGCTCGAGGCTCACGTGCTTCACCGCGGCCTCGGCACCGGCCCGCTGGATCTCCCGCCCGGTCCGCTCGCTGCCGATGAAGGCGATCCGCGGGATCCCGGGGTGGGCGGAGATCGCGGCGCCGGTGGCCGGGCCGGCCCCGGTGATCACGTTGACCACGCCCGCCGGCAGGATCTCCGCGGCGATCTCCCCGATCCGGATCGCGGACAGCGGGGCCTGCGGCGGCGGCTTGACGATCACCGCGTTGCCCGCCATCAGCGGCGCCCCGAGCTTGCCGGCCGCGAAGAGGACGGGATGGTTGAACGGGATGATGCGGGCGACGACCCCGTAGGGCTCGAGTCGCGAGTAGTGCAGGCCGGTCCCGGTGGCCGGGTAGGTCTCGCCCTTGATCATGAGCGCCCAGTCCGCGAACATGTCGAGGAAGTCGGCCGACCACAGGGCGTCGGTCCGCATCGAGGTGAACGGGCTGCCGCCGTCGACGGCGTCGAGGAACCCCAGCTCGTCGGCGTTCTCGCGCAGCGCCGCGGCCAGCTCCCGCACCGCCGCGGCGCGGCCCTGCGGGGAGTAGCGGCGCCACGCCTCGAATCCCTGCTCGGCCGACCGGACGGCGAGGTCGACGTCGGCCGCGTCCCCGTCGGCGACCTGCGCCAGCTCGGCCTCGGTGGCCGGGTCGTAGGTCGCGAACGTCCGCCCGCCGGACGGCGCGTGCGGCTTGTTCGAGATGATCAGCGGCCAGTCCCGGTCGCGGATGCCGTCGAGCTGGGCGCGCCGGGCCGCGTAGCTGGCTGCGTACGGCCCGGTCGTGGTGGGTGCGGTCGTGGTGGGGGCCATCGAATGGGGATCCCTTCCCTGTCGGGGTGGCGGGTGGGGTGAGGTCAGCCGGTCGCCGCGACGACCTCGGCCCGGTTGGTGGCGAAGCCGGCGTGCGAGCCCAGCAGCCGGATCTCGCCCGCGAGGTCCTCCTGCCACAGCAAGGCGTCGACGGCGAGGGTGAAGGGCTGGTCCTGCACGGTCAGCTCGAGCACCGGCTCGGATCCGGAGGCGTTGTGGTGCACGAGCCAGCCCGGGGCGGTGAGCATGAGGTCGCCCGCCTTCCAGTGGAAGGTCTTCCCCCCGGAGACGCTGTGGCCGTGACCGGAGAAGAAGTAGTTGATCGCCGCCGAGCTGTGCCGGTGCGGCCGGTCGACCACGTCGGCCGGGCGGATGCAGATCGAGGCGAACAGCGTCGGGCCGGTGCCGTTGGTGCGACCGGTGGCCCGGTTGTAGAAGACGTACAGCCGCCGGCCGCGGTACTCGGGGCCGAGCGCCGCGAGCTCCTCCAGGGGCGGGCGGACCGCGTGCCACGGCCAGTGCAGGACCTCCTGGGTCACGACCGGCGGGTTGATGGCGGCCTCGTAGGACATCAGCGCGGAGCCGCGCTCGTCGAGGTCGATCAGCTCGTGCTCGGCGACGGCCCCCGAACCGCGGGCGGCGCCGGCCGCACGCTCGGCCGGCAGGCTCTGCCGGGCCGCGGAGGGATCCACCACGTGGATCCGCATGGCCTCCAGCAGGGCCTCGTTGCTGTAGGTCAGGCGGACCTGCCGCTCGGTCGTCGGGTTCTCGTGCGAGTAGGTGGTCATCGACGGGTGGATCCAGGTGTCGTACTGCTGGTACTCCACCGTCTCGGCGCCCACGATCGCGCGTCCGGAGCCCTCCACACAGAAGTTGATCTCCGAAGCGTTGTGCCGCACCGGGAGCGTCCGCTCGCCGGGCAGCAGGACCTCCAGCTGACAGTGGATGCCGGGCGCGAGGCCCCGGCTGCCGTCCACCGCCCTCGGGTGGGAGATCACCGCGATGCGGCGGCCGTCGGCGGGAGCGGGCGCGGCGCTCAACCGGTCGATCTGGTCCGCCAGCACCTCGGCGGGCACCAGGATCGGCTCCCACAGCTCCGAGCTCCGGGGTCCCGCGCCGGTGCGGTCGATGAACACTGCCTCGGCCACGTCCTCACCTCTCAGCTATTCGTCCGACTTTTGCGGTAGAAACAGAATTGCACTCTGCCAGGCAGCATGTCAACGGCTGTTGCGGGGCCGAATGAAAAACCCGGACCTTCGCAGTCAGGCGCCCGACACCGTGCTCTCCGCGGCGCGGAAGGTGTGCAGGGCCTCCTCGCGGAGCAGCTGCCAGAGCCGCGCGACGAGGAGCGAGTACTGCGGGGACTCCATCACCGAGGAGTCCCGCGGCCGCGGCAGGTCGACGGTCAGGACGTCCTTGATGCGAGCCGGCCGGGCCGTCATGGCCACGACGCGGTCGGACAACGTGACGGCCTCGCCCAGGTTGTGGGTCACGAACACGAGCGTCTGCTGCAGCTGCTCCTGCAGGCGCAGCAGCTCCTCGCCGAGCACGATCCGGGTCTGCTCGTCGACCGCGCCGAAGGGCTCGTCCATCAACAGGATCTGCGGCTGCAGGACGAGGGCGCGGGCGATCGCGACCCGCTGTCGCATGCCGCCCGAGAGCTCCGCCGGGTACCGGTCCGCGAAGCTCCCCAGCCCGACCAGCGCGAGCATCTCGCGCGAGCTCTCCCGCCGCGACCGGGCCGGCTCACCCCGCATCCGGAGCCCGAACTCGACGTTCTCGCACGCCGTCAACCAGGGAAACGTCGAGTCCTCCTGGAACACCATGCCGACCTCGGGGTGGCGCCCCCGTACCAGCCGGCCGTCGATGAGGACGCGGCCCTCGTAGTCGTCGGTCAGCCCCGCGACGATGTTGATCAGCGTCGACTTGCCGCAGCCGGACGGACCGACCAGCGAGACGAACTCGCCCTTGCGCACGTCGAGGCTCACCGCGGAGACGGCGGCGACCCCCGGTCCGCCCTCGCCCGGCTGCGAGAAGGTCTTGCTGATCGAGTCGAGGACGAGCATGGGCACCCCTAGCAGGTGGTCATCGGATGGTGGTGGGAACGTCGAACGTGCGGCGGGCCCGGTCCGCGGCGACCTGGTGGGAGAGGACGACCTCGCGGCGCCCCTGCGCGGAGGCCAGGATCGCGCGGCACACCTCGACGGTGGCGGCGCCCCAGGCGGCGTCGTGCGGCGAGGGTTCGCCGAGCGCCGCGGCCCGGTAGAGCTCGTCGACGACGAGGCTCTTGTCGGGGAACGGCCCGTCGCACGGGACCGGGAACTCGGTGGCGCCCGCCTCGTCGTACAGCACGACGCCCTCCGGCGTGGCACGCAGGTCCCCGCCCTCGCAGCTGACCACCAGCACGCCGAAGTGCGGCTGGTGCAGCGGGCCGGGCGGCGGGTCGGTGGCCTGCCCGCTGCCGTAGCCACGGCCGGTCTTGAGCTCGACCTCGGGCGTCGAGCCGAGGGCGCGCAGCGAGCGCCGGGCGGCGCCGTGCGCGGGGCCGCGCCGCCTGCCGTTCTCGTCGACCCAACCGTGCAGCTCGTCGGAGTCGAAGCCGTCGTAGCCGCTGAACACCAGGCCGGCCGCGGCCCCGTCCTCGAAGTCGAGGAACGTGGTGTGGCTGCCCTCAGTCGGCCGGGCGGGATCGAGCACGAAGGCCGACGACCGCACCGACCGGACGAGCCCGCCGCCGAGCAGGCGGGCCACGTCGACCTGGTGCGGTACCTGGTTGAAGATGATGCCCCCGCCGCGGGCGGTGTCGAGCTCGTCGGGGCGGCGGGGCCGGTAGAGGAAGGCGCCGAAGTTCCAGTTGTTGATCATCGCCACGCGTCCGAGCCGGCCGCTCACGATGATCTCGTGCATCAGCCGGACCGGCCGGTCGAAGGCGTGGGTGTGCCCGACCACGACCTGGGCGCCGCTCGCCCGGCTCGCAGCGTCCACCGCGAGGCAGTCCTCGACGGTCAGCGCGAGCGGCTTCTCGACCAGCACGTGGGTGCCCAGCGACAGCGCCGCGATCGCCTGCTCCGCGTGCACGGCGTGCGGGGTCGCGATGTAGACGGCGTCCACCCCCGGGTCCGCCGCGAGGTCCTCGGCCCGGTCGTACGCCGGGACCCCGAAGTCCGCCGCGAACCGCTCCCGGGCCGGCGCGTGCACGTCGGCCACCCCGGCGACGGCGATCCGCCCGTCGGCCATCAGGCTCGGCAGCATCGAGACCGTGGCGCCACCGAGTCCGACGATCCCGACCCGCAGCACGGGCGCGTTCACAGGACCCGCATCCCGGCCAGGTCGACGACGGTGGGGGCGAACAGCTCGCCGGGGTCCACGCGCCGGTCGCACAGCCCCTGCTCCACGAGGTACCCGCAGGCCGCGTCGAGGACCGCCCGGTTGGCCTCGAGCCCGTAGGGCCAGAAGTCCGGGCCCATGACCTCCAGCGTCCGGTCGATCTCGTCCTGCACCCAGGGCAGGGTCACCGGCAGCGGTTCGCGGGTCAGCAGCCGCTCCATCGCGTGTGCCTTGGCCCGGTCGAAGGCCTGGCAGAGGCTCACGGCGGCCCAGGGGTGCGCCTCGTAGAGCGACCGCGTGAGCACCACGGTGTGCATGACGGGGAACAGCCCGGTCTTGCGGTAGTAGTCGGTCTCCACCTGGCGGTAGTCCGGGAAGAGCCGGGCGACCGCGGGCGATCCCGCGGTGAACGACGGCGGCGCCTGGGGCGCGACGATGGCGTCGATCTCCCCGGCCAGCAGCAGCTCGTCGAGCGACCGCTCCTCCTCGCGGGAGATGCGGACCCCGGGGACCTCGACCTCGACCAGGCCGCGCCGACCGGGATCGCGCAGCCCGCCGGTCACCCACTCGATGTCCGCCGGGCGTACGCCGTACTCGTGCTCGAGCATGCCGCGCACCCAGAGTGCGGCGGTCATCTGGTACTCGGGCACCCCGACGCGGCGGCCGACGAGGTCACCGGGTTCGACCACGCCCGCCCCGGTGCGGACGTAGACCGCGCTGTGCCGGAACGTCCGGGAGGGGAAGACCGGGATCGCCACGAAGTCGCTCTCGCCGCGGGCGACCGTGAGGATGTAGGTCGACAGCGACATCTCGCCTGCGTCGAACTCACCGCGGAGCATCCGGCGGAAGGCCTCGGCGGGCGTCAGCGGGATGTAGTGCAGGTCGATCCCCTCGGGGGCCACCGCCCCGGTATGGAGGTCGACGACGCGGTCCGACAGGTGTCCTGCGCAGCTCACCTGCAGCCGGTGCCGGTCAGCCACCAGTGGCCTCCCCGGCCGCAACGGCCACGGTGGCAGCTCGACGGTCGCGCAGCTCCCGCCACCGCCTGCCGCACTCGCGGGCCGCCCGGTCGTGCTCCGGTGACATCGCGGCGTAGGGCGGCCGCACCGGGCCCGGGTTGCAGTACCCGGCCTCCTCGATCCGCGCCTTCTCCACCTGGATGTTGTGCGAGGCGAAGAACTCGTGGTCCGCCAGCATCGGCTCGATGGGTTCGCTCGCCCACGCGATGTCGCGGGCGGCGGACTCGACGGCCGTCGCGTCGCCACCGGCGAGGGCGTCGAGCACGGCGATCGCGGGCTCCGGGCCCATCGCGGCGGCCGTCGCCCAGCAGCCGGTGGTGGTCGCCGGTGACATCGCGTGGAACTCGTGGACCTTCATCTCGTTGGGCAGGAACCGCACCCGGCCGCCGGTCGCCTCGATCATGTCGACGAGGTTCGGCGCCCGCGACACCTTGGCCGCCACGACGGTGGGCGCCTCGCGGTGCACGCCCTCCCAGAACTCCAGCGGGAAGCCGTACCGGAAGGCCCGCGTGTTGGCGTAGACCATCACGGGCAGGTCCGGGAAGGCCTCGCCGATGTCGCGGTAGTAGCGCACGGCCGTGTCGGTGGTCAGCGGCTGCCACATCGGCAGCCCGAGCAGGGTGCCGGTCGCGCCGCGGTCGGCGACGAACCGCAGCCGCCGCACCACGTCGTGGGTGCCCAGGGCGGTGGCGCCGACGAACGTGGGGACGCGGCCCGCGACGGTGTCCACGACGCATCCGACGACGGTCTCGAAGTCGGCGGCGGACAGGGTGGCGCACTCCCCGGTCGTGCCCAGCGCGATGATGCCCGTCGCGCCGTCGCGGATCAGCGCGTCGAGCAGCCGCGCGGTCTCGTCGACGTCGACGGTGTCGGTCGCGTCCCAGCGGTCGGCGCCGGGACGCGCGGGCGTGGGGATGATCGCGTGCAGACCGTCGAAGGCCTCGGTGCCGATCACCGCTCACCTGCCGCGGTGGGTGCGGAGGTGAACGACGCGGGCGGGCGGCCCGCGATCCCCCATCGGTCGCCCTTGTGCTCCGGCCCCCAGTCCTTGACCGGGATCTCGGCGTCCAGGTCCAGCTCGGAGAACTGCTCGAGCTCGCCGTAGTACTCGATGATCATTCCCGCCGGGTCCTCGTAGTAGGTGAAGACGTTGTTGCCCGGGCCGTGCCGGCCGGGTCCCCAGATGGGCGCGCTGCCCGCCGCGCGCAGGGCTCCCATACCGCGCATGACCTCGTCGACGGTGCCCACGTCGTAGGCCATGTGCTGCAGCCACGGCCGTTGCGCCGGCACGAGCGCGAGGGTGTGGTGGTCGGCGTTGCACCGTAGGAACCACATTCCGGGGGCCGTGCGGTCCGTCGTCCGGAAGCCGAGCAGGGCGTAGAACATCTCCGCGGCACGCTGGTCGGGCGTACCGAGTACGACGTGGCCGAGCTTGAGCGGCGTAACCCGGTCGACGGCGGGCCGTTCCACCGTGGCCGCGGGCCCGACAACCAGCTCGACGGTGTTGCCGTCCGGGTCCTGGGTTCGCACCACGTGGGTCTGACCGGGCTCCAGCGCGCCGGGCTCGACCCGGGCGCAAGGGTGCCCGGCCTCGGTGAGGCGCGACGCGAGGCCGTCCAGTGCCTCGGCCGAGGCCACGCCGAAGGCGAGGTGGTCCAGGGCGAGCACCGGGCCCGCCGAGAGCACGAGGGCGGCGAAACGGGCCTGTCCGGTCGCCAGGTGGTGGCGGCCCCGATCCTCCGCGACCTCGACGAGCCCCCAGTGCTCGACGTAGAAGTCGAGCGCCGCTCGAAGGTCGGGGACCGAGAGCGCGACGTGGTCGAGCCCGGTCACGCCGAGTCGCGGCGTGTTCATCGGATGTACCTCGCTGGACGCATAGGTCGGATTTTTGCGCCGGGCGAACGAAGCTGTCAACCACCAGATTTCGGGGACCGAGGGGACTTGCCCGTACAGGCGAGGCTTCTTAGGGTCAGATCCACTGTGCGACGAGCAGAAAGACGTGACCCCCGGGAGTGGCGATGCAGAGGATCGACGTGGGCGACTTCCCGGGGGGCGGACCCGGCCGACCGCCGTGCACCACGGCACCGGCGACGCACCTGGATGGCGGCCGGGAAGCGGGGCGGCGCCGGGCCGAGATCCGGTCCCGGTACGCGCCGACCCCCGCCCCCGCTCGATGACGGTCGACTGCCCTCCGTTTCTTTCTGTTCTTGACACATGCATTCTCTCTACTGGAAAGTTCCGGGAGGCCGTCGGTCATCCCTGACCGAACCGGTCCTCCAGCGGTACACCGACACCCGCAGCCTCCCCAGTGCCACGGCAGGCCGACGCTGCGTGATCAGGAGGGTGAGGGCCGATGAGTGGGAACGCCGTACAGGAGGCGCCCGTGCCCCCGGGCCATCTGGGGGCGCGTCAGCGCAAGCACGACGGGGACCAGTACCTCGCCGGGCGAGCCGACTACGTCAACGACGTGATGCTGCCGGGCACGGTGCATGTGGCTCTGGTCCGTAGCCCGCATCCGCACGCCCGGATCGTCGGGATCGACACGTCGGAGGCGCAGGCCGACCCCTCGGTCGTCGCGGTTCTGACCGGTGAGCAGGCGGCCACCCTGGCCGGCCCTATCCCCCACTACATGAGCCCATCCGGCCTGGGCGGCAAGCACGCCGACGTGCACTGCCTTGCGCAGGACAAGGTCGTCTACGCCGGGCAGCCGGTGGTCGCCGTGGTGGCGCAGACCCGAGCCGACGCCGCCGCGGCGGCCGACCTGATCCAGGTCCGGTACGACCCCCTCCCCTTCCTCCTCGACGCCGACCACGCGCTCCGCCCGGACGCACCACGGCTGTACGAGGACTGGCCGGACAACGTCCTGATGGCCGGCCGGTTCGCCGACGGCGACTTCGACGCGGCCGCGCGCGACGCCGACCACACCGTCGCCGACGAGGTCCGCATGCAGCGGTCGACGACCGCCCCAATGGAGACGCGCGGCTACATCGCGGACTGGGACGACCGGACGCAGAAGCTGACCTTCCACGGGTCATGCCAGAACCCGCACCCGCTGCGCTGGATGCTGGCCAACACCCTCGGGCTCGAGGAGCGGCAGATCCGGGTGGTGGTGCCCCACGTCGGCGGCGCGTTCGGCCTGAAGTCGCACGGGTACCCGGAGGAGGCGCTGGTCTGCGTCCTGTCCCGCCTCCTGGACCGGCCGGTCAAGTGGATCGAGGACCGCAGCGAGTGCATGCTCGTCGGCGGCCGCGAGCAGCGGCACCGGTTCGAGATCGCCTTCGACTACGACGGCACGATCCGGGGGTTCCGCAACCACATCGTGGCCAATCTCGGCGCCGTCACCGCGGCGCCCGGCTGGGGCATGGTATTCCTCAGTGCGGTCTCCTTCCCCACCGGGTACGCGATCGAGAACTGCGACGTGAGCTACCAGGCGGTCGTCACCAACAAGTCGCCGTGGAACGCGAGCCGTGGCTTCGGCAAGGAGGCGGCGAACCTCGTGATGGAGCGCGCCGTCGAGCTCGTGGCGGACCGGACCGGACTCGATCCGGTCGAGGTACGGCGACGCAACCTGATCCCGGCCGATCAGCTCCCCCGGGCGACCAGCGGTGGACTGAACATCGACAGCGGCGACTTCCACGGGCTCATCGACAAGGCCCTCGACCGGTTCGACTACGGCCTATGGCGCCGGCGGCAGGACGAGGCCCGGCGGGAGGGCCGGCACCTCGGGATCGGCGTCGCGTTCGAGCTCGCCCCCGAAGGCGCCGACATCCCCGGAGCGCTGGTGGGCGGGTTCGACACCACGACCGTCCGGATGGACCCGTCGGGCAAGGTCACAGTGCTCACCGGGGTCACCTCGCCGGGCTCCGGGAACGACACGGGGATCGCGCAGATCGTGGCGGCGGAGCTGGGCGTACCGCTCTCCGACATCACCATGGTGCAGGGCGACACCGAACTCTGCCCGTACGGGTTCGGCAACTTCAGCTCACGCAGCACCATCCTGGGCGGGTCCGCCGCAGCACTGGCGGCGCGCGACATCGCGCAGAAGGTCCGGCAGGTCGCCGGGGTGATGCTGGGGCTCGATCCCGCAGACCTGCAGATCGTCGACGGCATGGTCACCGACGGACACGGTGCCGTGATACCCGTGTCCGCCGTCGCCTTCGCGGTCTACTCGCTGGCCTTCGCCGTCGCCGCCGGAATCGAGCCGACGCTCGAGTCCACCCGTACCTACAAGGCGGACAACATCCGGCACACCCCCGACGCCGGGGGGCGGATCCAGCCCTACCCCACCTACGCCAGCGCGTTCCACGTGTCGTTGACCGAGGTCGATCCGGAGACCGGCGTGGTCACCCTGCTCCGCCACGTCGTCGCCCACGACTGCGGCACCATGATCAACCCGATGATGGTCGAGGGCCAGGTCCACGGTGCGGTCCAGATGGGCATCGGCATCGCGCTGTGCGAGGAACTCGTCTACGACCCGGACGGCACCCCCGCCGTCGACGGCTTCAAGTCCTACCTGATGCCACGCGCGGTCGACATGCCGTCGATCGAGCTGATCCACCAGGTGACCCCCAGCCCCTTCACGCTCCTGGGCACCAAGGGGGCCGGGGAGACCGGCGTCGGGGGTGCGCTGGCGGCGGTCACCAACGCCGTCGCCGATGCGCTCCGCCCGTTCGGCGTGCACGTCCGGGAGCTGCCGCTGAGCCCCACGAGGCTGCTCCCCGCCATCGCCGAAGGACCGGTCGCACCGATGCGCGCGGAGGTGGCGGGATGATCCCGAACCGGTTCTCCTACCACGCGCCGTCGTCCGCGGACGAGGTGGCGCGCACGCTGGGGAGCGACCCGGAGGGCTGCGCGGTCCTCGGCGGCGGCACCTGGCTGATCGCCCAGCTGAACCGGGGCCAGCGGGTCGCCCGGCACGTCGTCGACCTCCGCCGGGCGGGGTTGCGCGAGGTCGAGCGGCACGACGGGCGGATCCGGATCGGCGCCACCGCGACCTATGCCGACCTCATCGCGTCGGACCTCGTCGCGGCCGACTGCTCGCTGCTGGCCGCGATGGCCGCCCGGATCACCGGCGGTCGCCAGCTGCACCACCAGGGCACGTTCGCCGGATCGCTCGCCTACGCCCGCCCGGCCTCCGACGCGCCCGCAGCGAGCCTGGCCCTGTCGGCGACGATGCTCGTGCAGGGACCCGGGGGCACGCGAGCCGTGCCCGCCGAGGAGTTCTTCGTCGACGCCCACCGGACGACGATGGCCCCCGACGAGTTCCTGCGCGCGGTGGACGTCCCGGTCCACGCGTCCGCAGGCAGCGGGTACGTGAAGATCAAGGCCACCGAGGGCAGCTGGCCCGTGGCCACGGCCGCCGCCGTGGTCGAGCTCGATCGCGACGGTCGCTGCCGCCGGGCCTGCGCGGCCGTCGGCGGGGTCACCGCGGTCCCCTTCCGGTTGCCCGTGCAGACGGTGTTGGAGGGCCGCCGGGTCGACGCGGACGCGCTCGCCGAGGTCTCGCGGATGGCCGGGGACGCGATCACGGATCCGTGGAGCGACGTGCTGGCGTCCGGGGAGTACCGGCGTGCGGTGGCTCCGGTCGTCGCCCGGCGAGCCCTCGCGGCGGCGGTCGCGGATGCAGAGGCCACAGCGGACGCCCGGAAGGGATGACGATGTCGACGAACGAGGCCACCGAGGTCCACCTGCGGGTCGACGGCGAGGAGCAGACCGCGCGGGTGGACCCCCGCATGTTGCTGGTCGAGGCGTTGCGCGAGGACTTCGGCCGCACCGGACCCAAGATCGGCTGCCTGACGGGTGACTGCGGCGCCTGCACCGTCCGGCTCAACGGCGACATCGTGAAGTCCTGCCTGGAGCTGGCCGTGGCCTGCGACGGCAGCAGCGTCGACACCATCGAGGGAATGGGTACGAACGGCCGGCTGAGCCCGGTGCAGGAGGCGTTCTGGGACGAGTACGCGTTCCAGTGCGGCTATTGCCTGTCCGGGATGTTGTTCGCCGTGCAGGACCTCATCGACCGCATCCCCGACCCCTCCGAGGAGGAGATCCGTAAGGCGATATCCGGGAATCTCTGCCGCTGCACCGGATACGAGAACATCGTCCAGGCGGCCCTGGCGGCGGCCGCACGCACACAATCCGCGAATCGCACCTGAAAGGATGTTCACCATGTCATTCGCCGAGAACGGGGTGGTTCCGGATGACCTCAGCCTGAAGTTGACGGGCATCGTCAACGAGGAGAAGCCGTTCCTCCGCGTCGAGCTCTTCGAGGAGCTCGTCTCCAGCATCCCGAAGGACCCGGAGTCCAAGCTGCTGGTCTACCACGCGGAGCTGTGGCCGGCCGCGAACGTGCCCTGGCACATCCACAACGGGCCGCTGCTGATCATCATGCTCCAGGGTGACGTGATCCTGCAGTTCGACGACGACGAGTTCTACTACAAGGCAGGCGACGTCTTCGTCGAACCGGTCGGGGTCGTGCACCGGGCCTACAGCCCACACCCAGAGGTCCCGATGGCGGGGATCGGCATCCAGATCACTCCCCCGGACCGGGACCACATCGTCAACATCGGGCAGGGCCCCACCGAGTCGAAGCCCACGACGGCTCCCCAGGGCCCGAAGCTGCCCCGACCGCGGCTCTCCGGACGCCTGGCCGGGAGCTGACGGCGGGTCCTCGCCGCCGCGCCGCCCGCCACGGAAGCGGGTGCGGCGGCGGGGATGCCCCGACGAGCAGATCGAACGCAGGGCGCGCGATGGCTGCCCGAGGGAGGGATCGACGTGGGGACACGGCTTCGGATCGGGATCGTCGGGGGTTCGATCGGCGGTACCACCGCCGCTGTCCTGCTCGGCCGGCAGGGCCACGACGTCATCGTCTTCGAGAGGTCTCGCAGCCTGCTGGAGGGCCGGGGTGCCGGGATCGGGTTGCCGCGGGCTCTCGTCGCGCGGCTCAAGGAGGTCGATCTGCTGGATCCGACGATGCAGGGGCTGAGCGCACCGGCCCGCGTCTGGTGCGTCAAGGACGGTGCCAGCCACCTCGGCCGCGTCCTGCAGGTCCAGCCGATGTTCGTGGACCTGCACCACTGGGGGCTGGTCCATCGGCAGGTGCTCCGCCGGGCCGACGAGGTCGACTACCGGCAGGGCGCCGAGGTCGACGTGGTCGCCGACACCGGCAGCGGCGCGGCCGTGCACCTGGTGGACGGCGGTGTCGAGGACTTCGACGTGGTGATCGGCGCCGACGGCTACCGTTCGAGGGTCCGCGCGGCTCTCTTCCCGGACATCCGGCCCACCTACGCGGGCTATCCGGCGTGGCGCGGGATCGTCGAGGAGGCCGAGCTCGCCGACCCGGGACCGGTCGAGGAGGCGTTCCAGTCCCCGGCCACGCCGCACGGACACGCCCCGTTCTACCTGGTACCGGGCGTCGACGGCGCGACCGAGCGCGGCGGGCGGCGGCTGAACTGGCTATGGTACGACGCCGGCGTTCCCGACGACGTGCTGGGTGTCGTCCGGAACGCGGACGGCCACGTCGAGGTGGCGGCGGTCAACCCGGGCGAGGAGATGCCCCGGGTGCAGCGGGAGTACCTCGACGAGATCACGCGCGACCAGATGCCGCCGTGGCACCGCGACGTCATCCTGCAGACGCCGAAGCCGTACATGCAGCCGGTGTACGACCTCGAGCTGGGCCACTACGTGCGTGGTCGCATCTGCCTGCTCGGCGATGCGGGCACCCTCGCCCGCCCGCACACGGCGAGCGGCACCACCAAGGCCATTCAGGACGCCTTCGCACTGGCCGAGGCGTTCGCCGCCTCGGCCGGGGCCGTCCCCGAGGCGCTCGCCGCCTACGACACCGCACGCCCTGCCGCCGGGCGGGAGCTCGTGCAGCTGGGCCGGACACTCGGGCGCCAGCAGGTGCTCGATCCCCCGGTCTGGTCCGACCTCGACGAGGCAGGCTTCGAGGAATGGCTCGCGCACGGCGCGAGCGCGAAGGTGTACGCATTCCAGGCCGACGACACGTAGCCGAACAGGAGCGGTGATGCCGACGTCGGTATGGCGACCGGCGCCGTTCGCCGAACGCTCGGTGGCGCTACAACATCGCCAGCGGTTGCGGGCCGGCCGGCGGTGGGAACGCCGTGTCGAGTGTCGCCACGTCCTCCTCAGTCAGATGCAGGTCGCGCGCTTCCGCGTTCTCCCGGGTGTGTTCGGGCTCGGACGATCGGGGAATGGCCGCAACCATCTCCTGGCGCAGTAGCCAGGCCAGTGCCACCTGAGCGGGCGTGGCCCCGTGCCGGGCGGCGACCTCGGCGACCTGGGGGTGGTCGAGCAGTCGACCCTGCTCGATCGGCGAGTACGCCATCACCGGGATCCGGTGCTCGCGTAGCCACGGCAGCAGGTCGTATTCGGGTCCGCGCCGGGTGAGGTTGTACAGGATCTGATTCGTCGCGCAGGAGGTTCCGCCCGCCTCGAGCAGCTCCGTCATGTCGGAAAGATCGAAGTTGCTCACGCCCCACTGCCCGATGTCACCGGCGTCGACGAGTTCGGCGAACGCCTCGATCGTCTCCGCGAGTGGATGCGTGCCGCGCCAGTGCAGCAGGTAGAGATCGATGTGGTCGACGCCGAGTCGTTGCAGGCTGCGGCGGCAGGCCTGCATAATTCCCCGTCGGCTGGCGTGGGACGGCAGCACCTTGTCGACCAGAAGGACGTCGGCGCGTCGTCCGCCGATCGCCTCGCCGACGAGTTCCTCAGAAGCGCCGTCACCGTACATCTCGGCAGTGTCGATCATGGTCATGCGCAGGTCGAGCCCGGTGCGCAAGGCGGCCACCTCGTCCGGGCGCCTCGCGGGGTGCTCGCCGAGGTACCAGGTTCCCTGGCCGAGCACGGGCATGGTCTGGCCGGACGGTAGCTCGATCGCGTCGGGAGCGAGGGTCATGTCAGCCTCTCCGGGAGCCTGGGTACGAGTGGATTTGCCGTGGTTTCCCGCTGCGACGACCGGCACACCCTCGTAGCCCGACCTTCCTCCGCGCAGACCTCGCTGTGCGGTGGGCAGAGGGCGATCGCGGCGGCGGGGCGCCGCAGGCTCCTAGCCGAACGGCGCGGTCAGGGACAGGGCGTTGGCGACGTGCGCGTGGGCCACGTAGCGGCCGATCAGCAACAGTACGGCCACCGCATCGTCCTGGCCGACGAGCTCGGTCAGGTCGGCCAGCTCCGCGTCGACACCGTGACCGGCACCCGCGATCATCCGCACCGCCAGCGCGCGGACGGCCTCCTCGGCCGCGGTGAGCTCGCCGGCGGGGTCCCCGGTCGTGGCGGCCCGCACCCAGGCGGCCGTCCGGCCGCGGCGGCCGGCGAGCCGCTCGTGCTGCACCCGCTCGTAGTCGTTGCCCAGGGTCGCGGCGACCGTCAGGGCCACCACGTCGGTGACGTCCGGGGACACCGACGTCTTCAGCTCCTCGGTGAACCGGTGGAATCCGTGGAGTGCCTCCGGCTGGCGGGCCGCGAAGGCGAAGAACGCGCCGAGGTAGCCCAGCCGCCGCACCCGTGGCCGCAGGGCCGACCGCATCGGCTCCGCCACAGCGGCGAACGACAGCGGCTCGATCGGCCCCCGCCTGCTCGGCAGACCCGCGACGGGGACCTCCCCGAGATCCCCGTCCGCAGGCTCGGACGCAGGCCCGGGCGCCGAGCCGATCACCCCCACCCCGTCACGAGACCTCGCCGCGGTTGGTCCCGAAGCCCCGGTGCGAGCCCAGCAGCCGCGGCGGGGTGCGCAGGTTCTCCTGCCACAGCAGCGAGTCCATGGCCAGGTGCAGCGGGCTGTCCTGGATGGTCAGCTCGTAGACGGCCTCATCCTTGGACGCGTGGTGGTGCACCGCCCAGCCGGGCGCCGAGAGCATCAGGTCCCCGGCTTTCCACTCGAGCGTCCGCCCACCGACGACGCTGTACCCGCTGCCCTCGAAGAAGTAGTTGATCGCCGCGGCGGTGTGCCGGTGCGGGATGTCCACGATGTTCGCCGGGCGGACGCACATGGTCGCGAAGAAGTTGTGCGTGGTGCCGTTCGTGCGTCCGGAAGCCGGGTTGTACAGCAGGTACAGCCGCCGGCCCCGGTACTTCGAGCCGAGCGCCATCAGCTTGTCGAGGTTCTCCTGCACCGCCCTCCAGGGCCAGTGCAGCGCCTTGGACTCCTGCATCGGCGGGTCGACCAGGCGCTCGTAGCTCATCAGCCAGGCCCCGGCCTCGGTCACCTGGAAGTAGTCGTCGAACAGCGCCTCTAGGGCGTCGGCCCGCTCCACCGCCGCCTCACCGGCCACCGCCATCCCCTCCGGCGGGTTCTCCTCGACGAAGTGGACGTTGAGCTTCTCCAGCAGGGCCGCGTTGGAGTACGTCAGGCGCACGGAGATGTCCGTGGTCTCGTTGCGGTGCACGTAGGTGGCCATGGACGGCGTGCAGACGACGTCGTAGCGGTCGTAGTCGAACTCGTTCCCGTCGATCACGGCCGATCCGGCGCCCCGGATGCAGAAGCTGACCTGCGACGAGTTGTGCCTGATCGGCGTCGTCTCCTCGCCGGGGAGCAGGACGTCGAGCGAGACCTGGATGCCGGGCGCGAGCCCGAGCCCGGGCTGCTCGGAGCGCGGATGCACGATCAGCGACCGACGGCGACCGGTCGCGGGACGCGGCAGCGCCGCGAGCCGCTCGATCTCGGCGTCGATGTCCTCCCGCGGGATGATGACCGAGGGCCACAGGTCCGCCCGGGGCTGCCGGTGATCGGTGCGGTCGACGAACAGCATCTTCTGCCGGTTCTGTGGGCTGGGGTCGGTCATGGGCCGGTCCTTCCGGGATGGTGGTGCGTCGGGTGTGGTGTCATGCCCTGGTCGTGCGGCGTCGTCGCAGGCAGACGACGGCGACCGCCAGCGCCACGGCGACCGGCGCGAGCCGCGTCGTTCGGCCCATCGCCGCCCGAGACGCTCGGGGAGACGGCATCGCCGGGGAGCCGGGGTGCTGCGGGGACACTCCGGCCGGCGCCGGTGCGGTGTGCGCGGTCGCCGTGACAGGCACGGTGGAGGCCCGGGCGCGCTGCTCGATCTCGGCCCGGAGCGCCTCGGCGAGGCCTTTGCCCAGCCGTGGGAGCACCGGTCGCGCCATGCTCTCCATGACGCCGGCCATCTGTCCGTTGCCCGCGACGGCGAGCGTGAGGAGTACCTCGCTGCGAGCATCGCCGGACGGTCGGGCGTCGAAGCTGCCCTGGCCCTCGATCGGGTCGCCCACACCGGTCAGGGTGAACGCGACGTGGTCGGGCGCTCGCCACTCGGTGATGTGGATCCTCAGCCGGACCGTCCGCACCAGCGCGCCGAGCGCCACCTTCAGCGTCCAGAGCGAGTCGGTCTCGTCGAGCACCTCGAAGGACTGGTAGCCGGGCAAGTTGCCGGCCCAGTTGGCCATGTCGCCGACGTAGGCCCACACCTGCTCCAGCGAGGCGTCGACGGCGAACGGCTGCTCGGTCGCGAGCACCTCAGACGCCCGTCGAGGCTGTCTCGAGGCCGGCGCGCTCCCGCTCGCAGCTCGGGTCACCGGCCGCGTGCCGCCCCGCCAGGTAGCCGAAGATCAGGCCCCGGCCGTTGGCGATGCCGCTCTGGTACCCGGCTCCGACGTCGCGCAGGGCCATCGAGTTGCCCGCCACGTAGAGGCCGTCGATCGGCTCGTCGTCATGGCCCAGGACTCGGCCGTCCACATCCGCCGCCAGGCCGGTGGCGGGCAGGCCCGCGCCGACCATCCTCAGCCGCACCGCGTAGAAGGGCCCGCGCTCGATCGTGCCCAGGTTCGGGTTCGGCGCGTGGTTGACGTCGCCGCACATGAAGTGCGACCAGGGCCGCTCGCCGCGCTGGAAGTCGGGGTCGGTGCCGGAGCGGGCGTAGGTGTTGAAGCGGTCGACCTCAGCCACGAGGTTGTCCGCGTCGATGCCCGTCTGCCGCGCCAGCTCGTGGAGGTCGTCGGCCCTGACCGCGAGGCCCTCCGGGAGCTCCTGCCCCGGCAGGACCGTTCCGAATGGGTACTTCTCGCCGTACTGGCTGTCGAGGATCACCCAGCACGGCAGGTTCGGCCGGCTCTGGTCGCTGCCGTCGACGATCTCCACGGCCGAGCCGACGGCCGGGTAGAAGGCCTCATCGGCGAACCGCCGCCCCCGACTGTTGACGACGATGGCGTGCGGGAGGCCGGTCTCGGTCAGCGCGATGCGCCACAGCGGCTCCCCGTCGTGCTCCTCGCCGGGGATGTGGAACCCCATGTTGCACCGCTGCGGGACGTGGACGAGCTTGGCTCCGATGCGGCCGGCGAAGCCGATGTGGTCGCCGGTGATCGACGGCGGGATCGCGGAGACGAACTCCGGCTGTCGTCGGTCGAGGGTCTGCGTCAGCTCCGGGTTCCACTCGTAGCTGCTCGTGGCGACGAGGACGCCACGGCGGGCCCGGACGAACAGGTCCCGCCCGTCGTGCCGGGCGCGCACGCCCACGACGCGGCCGCCCTCGGTGATCAGCTCCTCGACCGCGGTGTCGACGTGGATCGGGATCCGACGGTCCAGCGCGGCCTTGACGAACGTGGCGGCGAAGCCCGAGCCCAGGCACCGCTCGTCGTTCTCCAGCCGGGCCCCCATCACCGAGAAGTCCCAGTTGCTCATGTTCGCCGCGCCGCCCTGGCCGAACATCTCGTCGTGGGTCAGCCCGGCCGGAGTGTGCGGGGAGGTGCGCACCTTGTCCTGCCACTCCCCCAGGGTGGCGGCCGGGAAGGGCTCGACCTCGAGGAACCGACCCTCCCGCCTGGCCTCGGTGTTCTTCGGCCAGTAGTAGTCGGAGAAGCCGCTGATGATCCGCCACCGGACGCCGGCCTTCTCCTCGAAGAACCTCAGCACGGGCGGCCCGTTGGTGGCGTAGGCGCGGACGAGCTCGTCGTCGGCGTAGCCCATGCCCAGCCAGGTGACGTAGCGGATCCCGCTGTCCACACTGTCGTCGATGCCGCGGGCCTCCTCGAGGTGGTTGCCCGCCACCCAGACCTCGCCGTAGGAGTAGGCGGTGAGGCCGCCCACCTGGCTCGACTTCTCCAGGATGATCGGCTCGAGGCCGTACTCGTGGGCGGTGATGGCACCGGCGAGGGCACCGATCCCGGAGCCGACGCACACGAAGTCGGCTTCGGCGTCCCAGTGCAGTTCGGCGTCCCAGTGCGGGGAGTCCGTGGTCATCGTCGTGAGCCTCTCGTCGTCCGGTCGGCCGGTCGGGGCCGGGTGGGGGTGGTCTCAGGCCGGTGCGGCGGGCCGTAGCGAGGACCGCAGCCGCGGCCGCGAGCGGGACGGCGGCGGCAGGGGCGTGCCGAGCCGGTTCTCGACCGCCTGCTCGTAGACGAAGACCGCGATGGCGAGATCGGCGATCCCGGTACCCATGGCCTTGAACAGCGTCAGGTCGGCCCGCTCCGGCCGGCCGCCGCGAGCGGCCACCAGATCGGCCAGCGAGGCCACGTCGCCCCATCCCTCGCCGTCGCAGCCGTAGTACTCGCGCATCTCCCGGCTGAAGCTGCGGGCGCTGGCGATGTCGTCCACCGCGACGATGTCGGCCCGCTTGAGCAGAGCGGTGCCGAACTCGGCCCGTTCCAGACCGATGGCACCGATCGCGTTGACGTGCGTCCGCTCCCCGATCGTCGCGCCGGTGAGGAACGGCCGGCGGGACCGGGTGACGAGCGTGACGACGTCGGCGCCGTCCACCGCCTCCTCCGGACCGGCCGCCTCCGTCGCCTCGATGCCCAGCGCGTCGCGGACGGCGCCACAGAAGCGCTGCCGGGACTCGGGGCGGGGGCTCCAGACGCGCAGCGTGTCGAGCGCGCGGACGGCGTTGACGGTGGCCACCTGGGCCAGCGCCTGCGCACCGGTCCCGCAGATCGCCATCGTGGTCGCGTCGGCGGAGGCCAGCCGGTCGGTGGCGACCCCGGAGACGGCCGCCGTGCGGTACTGGCCTAGTGCGAACGCCTCGAGGACGGCGAGCAGCCTGCCGTCGGCGGCGTCCCAGAGCGTGAGCAGGGGCGTGGCTCCACCGGCCGTGTGTGACCACGACTTGGTGCCGACGTACGCGCGGTCGCCGTGATGCAGCGTCGCCCCGGTCGCGTGCACGGTGCCCCCGGGCCAGGACGCCTGCGACTTGGGCATCGGTACCGCCGCGCCGCCGGCCTGCGCCACCAGGCCGTCCCGCACCTGCGAGATCGCCTCACCGAGGTCGATGAGCGAGACGACCTCGGACTCTGCGATCCACAGAGGACTTTCCGCGTCCATGCACGCCTCCTACACTTTTCGTTCTACAGAATATGAGTCTGAATGACAGAATCTAGCGGGTCAATGGTCGGGGCCGAGCGGCGTGGAGAGGAACCTGGAGAACGTCTCGGCCGGCTGCCAGGTCAGGCTCTCCAGGGCCACGGGGTCGAGACGGATGCGATACCCCAGCCTCGGTGAGAAGATCTCCAGCCGGGTTCCGTTCGGCGTCTCGACCAGCGTCAGCCGGACCGAGGTGAACTCGTTGGCCACCTCGACGCCGAGCTGCCGGTCACCGAGCCGTCCCGCGGCGTCGTCCTCGTGCACGGTCACAGGAAGATCGACAGGGCCTGCAGACCGAGCACCGTGCTGTCCAGCCGGACCAGCCGCCGGGCCAACCGCAGCTCGCCGTCGCTCAGCCGCAGGATGTCGTCGCGCTCCCCCGTGAGCACCACCGGCTCCGGCGAGTCGCCGCGGTAGCAGTAGACCGCGACGTTGGTGAGCACTCTCGCCTCGATGCCGCCGTCACCGTCGGGGAGTTCGCGCCGCCGGATGTTGCCGACGAGGCGGCGGGTGCGGGTGGGAGGTCTCTCCGCCCACGCGAACTCCGAGTCCAGGCGCAGGACCCGGGTCCGCAGCGTGCCGAGATCCTCCCAGAGGAAGTGCCCGCGATCGCTGAAGTCGGAGTCGGCGCCGTGTCCGCCACGCTCCCGCACCACCCGGATGGGCACCCGGTACTCGATGTCCGGAGTGAGCAGGTCCAGCCACCGGTGCAGGTCGTTGTCGTCCAGGAACGCCGCCTCGCGCGCGAAGAACTCGGCGAACTGGCCGTCGGTGATCGAGGCCATGTCCATGCTCGGCTTCACCCCTCGCCGTCGCGGGCCGACGCCGCGTCCGGATCCGCTTCGGGCAGGGTCATCTGTTCCAGCCAGCGCCGGTGGAAGGTGCGCAGCCCGCTCTCCCCCGCGTTGGACGGCCACGCCGTGCCCGGCCCCGGCCAGTCGTGGAGCGGCTCCGCCGTCCCCATGCCGGGCATGCCCATCTGGTAGTTGAGCTTGAGGCCGCGCAGCTCCGCGACGACGGTGCCCGCCGTCCGGGCGACCCCGCTCCAGACGACGGCGTCGTCCTGCTCGAAGCTGCCCGACGGACTGAAGCTGCTCATGGCGGCGCGGTAGGCGGCCCGCTTGAACTCCGCGGAGGCCTCCCGCGGCGCGAGGACCCAGCTCCAGACCTCCATGCGCCCGGGGCCGCGCGGCTGCCAGGTCCGCAGGCTGAGGAACGCGGTGGCGGGCCGCTCGACGTCCTCCTTGGCCGAGAAGTGGATGAACGAGAGATTGGGGAAGACCGTCCCGTCGTGCACCACCCCGCGCCGGACCAGGTCGAGCTGCGCCTCGCTGAGGCCGCCCGCCTCGAACAAGGCCTGCACTTCCTTCGGGTAGCCGAGGTAGGGCTCCTCGCCCGAGGTCAGTACCCGCATGCTGATCGCGTGCCCGTCGCACTCGTTGATGTGCAGGCCGTGGGCCTTGCCGGGCCTGCCCGCGGCGGCCTCCTCGGCGATCCCGGTCTCCAACAGCGAGCGATGGGTCATCTGGGTGTGCGAACTGTCGCCGGTGAAGTTCTCCGCGCCCGACTTCCAGTCGGCCCCGACGTGCCAGCGGTGCGGCTCGCCGATGACCTCCATCCCGCCCTCGGTCAGCGCGAGCTGCATGTCGAGGTACCAGCGGAACTTGCCGAGGTAGTCGGCCAGCGGCGGGGCCTGCGGGTCGAGGGTCGCGAAGACCAGGCCGTGGTAGCTGTCGACCTGCGCTGGTGCGATCAGGCCCCACTCGGACAGGTCCAGCTGCCGGTAGCCGTGCTGCCGCGCCGGCACCCCGACGAGGCTGCCGTCGTTCTTGTAGGTCCAAGCGTGGTACGGGCAGCGGAAGTGCGAGGTGTTGCCCGCCTCCACCCGGCAGATGACGCTTCCGCGGTGCCGGCAGCTGTTGAGCAGGACCCGCACCTGCCCCGACTCGTCGCGGACGAAGATGAAGGGGTCCTCGCCGATCCGGCGGACGTGGTAGTCGCCCGGGTTCGGAATCTCCGTCTCGTGCCCGATGTAGACCCAGCAGCGGCCGAAGACCTGGCGGAGCTCGCGGTCGTGGACCGACGGGTCGTTGAACACCTCGGCCGGAACCAGGCCGATCTCGATGTCCTCGCGCATCTGCTCGAGGAGCTCGTCGACGCGCTGCCCGCCCGCCGCGCCACACGCGTTCATCGGCACCCGTGGATCCCTCCTCGTCACGACCATCGGATCTTCAGGCTAGAATCTCTTTCTTCTAGTCGCAAGGCCTGGGGCGGCCCGTATCGGAGCGGATGACGGCTCGGGCGGCTGTTACGGGAGCGTGCGCGCGATCTCGGCGACCGTCTGCTTCGCGCGGGAGGCCACCTCGTTGAGGAACCGGTGTCCGGAGAGCCGCGAGAGCGGCGCCGCGACGCTGAGCGCGGCCACGACGTCGTCATGGCGGTTCCGGATCGCCACGCCGATCGATCCGACACCGACCTCGCTCTCCTCCGAGTTGTGCGCGAACCCCTGCCGGCGAACGCTCTCCAGCTCCGCGAACAGCACCGACCGGGACGCGATCGACTGCGCGGTCAGGGTCGGCAGCTGCTCCTCGGGGTAGAGCGCGACCAGCGCGTCCTCGTCCATCTCGGCGAGCAGCGCCTTCCCCGCCGAGGTGCAGTGCGCCCACATCGAGAGACCGGTGCGGGCCACGACCCGGACCGCCTTCTGGCTCTCGACGCCGTCCAGGAACAGCACGTGCTGCCCCTCCCGGACGACGAGGTGCACGGTCTCGTCCACCTCGCGGCTGAGCTCCTCGAGGAACGGCCGCACCTGGCTGCGCACGTCCATGCCCTGCAGGCTCGAGACGCCGATCCGGACGAGCACCGGACCGGGGACGTAGGCCTTGGATTCCGGGTTCTTCCGGACGAACCCGTAGTACTCCAGCATCGCGAGCAGCCGGTGCGCCGTGGAGACCGCGACGCCGAGGGCCGCGCTGACCTGGGACACCCGAACGGAGCGCTGCTGCTCGATCAGCAAGAGCAAGCGCAGCGCGTTCTCGACGGACTCGATCGGATAGTTGGGGCGCTGAGCGCCCACAGGATCGGTCTTCGCCACCCAGGAACTGTAGGGCAGCCCTCGCCGTGCGTCCCACCGCCGCGCACGACGGGATCGGCCCCCTCGTTGCGCCGAGGTCGGATGGCGCGGGCCGACCCGCGGAGACATCACTACGGGCTCTTGACATCGCCGACCGTCGTGGACAACCCTTTCTGGCACGCAGATACGGCTTGTTCTGTGACGAGGAAGGGCCGCGGTGACGTCGACGCCCCGGCTCGTGCTCATCCCTGCGCACAACGGTGGCGAGAGGCGCTCGATGAGCAGTTGACAGGAGAGGTGGACCTCGCGCCCGCCGGCCCGGATAGGCGTCGCCCCACCCAGCAGCAGTGGCCCCACGAGGTGAATTCGGGCAGCGGCACACCCGCATCCGCAACAGGAGGCAAGCGTCATGACGAGCGCAAGCGAGCTCAGGGAGATCGTCGACTGGCAGAACGGCCTCGTCGCGCCCGCGGTGCACTTCGACGAGGACCTGTACCGCATCGAAGCGGACCGCGTCTTCAACCGTTCCTGGCTCGTCGTGGGCCACGAGGACATGGTCCGCAAGCCCGGGGACTACGTCACGAACTACATGGGCGAGGTGCCCGTCATCGTGGTCCGGGACGCCGGCGGGCAGATCCGGGTGCTGGTGAACCGCTGCTCGCACCGCGGCAACCAGGTCTGCCTGTTCGACCGCGGCAACGTGAAGGGCTTCACGTGCTCGTACCACGGCTGGAGCTACGGCCTGGACGGGACGCTGACCGGCGCGCCGATGGAGCAGATGCTCTACCGGGGGGAGCTGGACAAGGCGGCCTGGGGGCTGGAGGAGGTCGCGAAGGTCGCGAACTTCAAGGGTCTCCTCCTCGCATCGTTCGACCCGGCGGCTCCCGCGCTGGAGGAGTGGCTCGGCGAGGATGTGCGCTGGTGGCTGGAGAACTTCGTGCTCGCCGGGCCCCTCGGGGGCCTGGAGGCGCTGCCGGGGTGGCACCGGTACCGGTCGCCGGGCAACTGGAAGCTCATCTCCGAGAACTTCATCGGCGACGACTACCACGTGTTC
>NZ_JAJCYB010000093.1 GCF_029263155.1 Pseudonocardia sp. | reverse complement strand
CAACCCCTCCCCGGACCTCGACCGCGCCGACACCGACGCGTCCGGTTCGCGAACCCAAGGCCCGACCTGACAGCATCACGGCAGCCCCACCAACGAGTTCCCAGCAGTCGCCCCTTCGGTTTTCGCGAACTCTCCAGCTTTCCCGAACCACCTGGGAGCCGAAGATCCCACTGCGAGCCTGCGCATCCAGATCAGCAGCGCGAAGGTGCCGGCCAGCAGGGTGGCCATGATGAGCTGCCCGAGCGGGCTCCCGTACGGAGCAGCGAAACCGGGAACCAGGGCCAGCATCGCGAGCACCCCGCCCTGGATGAGGAGCAGCATCCGGATGGACTGGCGCGCTTCGGCGCGCTCCGCCTCGATGTCGCGACGGGCGCGCACGTCCCGGGACACGCCGTCGGCGAGTTGGCGCAGGACGCGGGCCACACCGCTGCTCTGCTGGTGCAGCGCCAGTCCGAGCGCGGCCGCGACCGAGTCACCGACCGGGTCGTCGATGTCGTCGGCGAACTCCCGGACCGCGTCCAGCGGAGTGCCGTGCCCGGATCGGAGCCGTTCGGCCAGCTGCTGCACCGGGCCCGCTATCTGCGGCGGAGCGTGATCAGAGGTGAGGGTGATCGCTTGCGCGAGGCCGATCGCTCCGCCGCCTGTCAGCGTGTCGGCCATTCGGCGACACCACGTGGACAGCGCATCGATCTTGCTGATCTGGTCCTGCGCCGCGCGCGCCGAACCGAGCAACCACGGCGACCAGGCCCCGATGCCGGCCAATGCGGCCCCGGCGGCCGGCCAGCCAGTGATCATCCACACCAGCAGGCCCGCGACGATCCACCCGGCGATCCGCCAGCGGTGTTGCCTCCGCTCCGTTCCCGGGATCTGTGTTGCCCGCAGCAGTGTCCACAGTGGGTTCTGCCGACGGCGCGCTCGCGACCCGGCTGCGGGACGGTCGGGGTCCGGGCCGGCGATCATGACCGTCAAGCCGGCCACGACAAGCGCTCCGGATGCCGCCACCAGCCAGGTCGTCGGACTCAGTTCCACGGCGTCCTCCTCACGTGAACCGGCGACGTCGCGCGGTGCTCGCCGGTGAGAAACCCGATGTCGATGCCGGCTTCGTGGAAGGGCCACCGAATCTGCGGGGCCATCCGGAAGACCGCGCCCGGATCGCCGGACTCCGGGTCCTCGGCGAAGATGCGGTTCATGGCGACCTTGCCGTTCTCGTTCACGTCGGTGACCTCGGCGATCTCGGCGACGAACCGGCGGCGTCCCTCGGATCCGGGATGGGCGGTGTGGCGCATGTGCACGACGAAGTCGATGCCCTGCGCCGCGAGGCGGGTCACGAAGGTGTCCGACCAGCCCTGGCCGGCCGCCTTGAGCGCGGCGGTGACAAGACGTTCGATGGCGTCGGCCGCGGACCCGGCGTGCAGCGTGCACATCGACCCGGGCATTCCGGCGTTCATCGCCTCCAGCATCGGCAGCGCCTCGGCGCCGCGGACCTCACCGACGATGACCCGGGTGACGGACATGCGAAGGGTCTGGTGCAGGAGTTCGGACAGCGTGATCTCCCCGGCCCGTTGCCCGGTGGCGGCGTCGATCTCGGTGGATCCGGGACGGGTCTCCAACGCCACCAGCAACGGTGATGCGCCGGGCAGCCGGTGCAGGGCCAGTTCGTACTCGGTCTCCAGCGTGGCGATGCGTTCCCCGGCCGGGATCTCCTTCGCGAGCGCGCGCACCAGGGTGGTCTTGCCGCAGGCGGGTGCTCCGGTCACGAGCAGGCTGCACCGGGCTCCCACGAGCGCGGCCAGGAACCGTGCGGCGTGCTCGGTGAGCGTGCCGAGCCGGACCAGGTCGGACAGGCCGACGTCGAGCAGGCGGTGACGGCGGATGGTCACGACCGGGTGCGGCACGACGTCGCGCATCGCCGCGAGTCGCGACCCGTCGGGCAGCTGCAGGTTCAGGCACGGCTGCGCCGGAGAGAACGCTCGTTCCGACGCGCCGTGGTGTGCCGCGATGAACTGCAACTGCTGGATGAGATCGTCGTCGGAATCCGCAATCGGTTCCGCGGCACGTCGCAGCGATCCGTCCGCCATGCGCAGCATCGGCCGGTCGGCGCCGACGATGTGGATGTCCTCGACGTCGTGGAGGTCGAGGAGCTGCTGCAACCGCCCGAGCCCCCAGACGGTGTTCTCCACCGCGCGCAGGACGGCGACCTCGGTGAATCGGTCGAGCTGCGGCTCCCCGTCGGTCATCCGTCGCCGCGACTCGACCGCCAGCTCGTCCTCGACCCAGGACCGCAGAAGCTCCCGCTGATCAGTGGCCTTGAGGCCGTCCCGGCGTGCATCGGAACCCATACGGTGCAACACCGCCGTCCGAATCGTGTTCACGAGTCGTCGGTCGGCGACGGCCGTCGCACCCTCCCTCATCGCAGCACCCTGCCGTTGAGCCCGGCGCCCGGCCGCGACGATGCCGCGCCGCGGCACTCCGTCGCCCGCTCGGCCAGCGCTCTGGCGAGGGCACCGGCCGCGCGCTGCAGTCGGGACCGCTGAAAGCCACGGCCGGTGGGTGCACCGTCGCTCCACACGCTCGCGGCCACCGGGTCACACGGCAGCGTCCCGGCAACCTCGGTCTGGCAACCGCCGGCGATCTCCTCGGCGGTGTAGGGCATGTCGGGGCCGATGATCACCAGCGTGACCGGACCGTGCCCGTGGTTCGCCTCACCGGCTGTCCCCAGCTCACGACGAATGAGCGGCAGCGTCCGCGCGGCGGCGCGCACGACCCGCAGCGACGAACCAGCAACCAGGACGACGAGGTCACTGCGGCGCAGCACCGCCGACACCGAATGGTCGAGAACGAATCGACCGCAGTCGGCCAGGATGTCCGCCCCGGGCACATCGACCAAATGGCTCCCGACCAGGTCCCACGGGACGTTCGCCGCCTGGCCCGGGGCCCCGAAGCCGGCGAGCACCGGTGGGCTGTGCGGAGCGGGCCGAACGACATGCCGGCCCATCGCCGCGTGCAGGCTCTCGTTGCGAGCCTCGACGAGCAGTTCGACGATCCCGTGCCGCGCGGGATGCCTGCCTCCGCCCAGCCCGGCCAGGATGTCGCCACCCTGCGGATCGAGGTCCACGGCGATCGCGGCACGTGGCCATCGCGCGGCGAGCGCGAGCACCGAGGTGGTGACGCCCGGACTGCCCTTGGCGGAGAGGAAGGAGATCAGCATCGGTCACCGCCGCTCGACCAGGACGAGTACGGCTCGTCCCGCCTCCGCCAGTCGGGCAACGCGAGGTGCGTCGACGTCGGACACCAGGAGATCGACGGTCCGCCGGCTACCCACGTCGACCGGGCCGGTGCGCAGGACGCTCGCATCGACCCCCGACCCGCTGCTCTCGCCGGCGTCGACGACCAGTACCTGATCCCGCGGTGCCAGCGGCGTGACCGGAACCTGGCCCGGCTCCACGGCCACTCCCACGATCGCCTGCCCCGGGCCCGGCAAACGATCCGCGGTCACGGCGTCGCGGGTCATGATCTGGCCGGGCAGCAGATCGGTCACCGCGTACCGGCCGACGATCTCGGCCGAGCGCTCCCATTCGACGAGGGCCAGCTCCGACCCGGTCGGCAGCAGGATCTGGCGGAGATCCTGCTCGGTGACCTGTTGGCCGAACGGGACGGTCCGGGCGATGCCGATCGCTGGCACGCGGTCCCCGAACTGCTGGAACACGACCACACTGCCCACCGCCCCCAGCACCGTCAGCAATGCACCGATCGACAACCGTCGTGCCCGGCCTCGGCGCCGAATGTCCGTCGGCGTTCCGTTCGTGATCGGCGATCCGCTCGCTGTGGTGCTGCCACGTGTCGCGTTCCCTGTCGTCACGATCCACCTCCGGAAACGAGAACCTGAATCTCGCCGACCGACACGCTGGTGTCGGCGGAAACCCGTACCGTCTGCTGCCCGGAGACCGGCGCGCCGCCGGAGATCCCGACCCAGCCGACCTGCCAGACGATCGTTGCCACGACCGGCCAGCGTCCCGATCCACCGGTCCGTTCGGGCAGCGACCGCAGCTCTGGCGACGTCGGATATTGGAACTGTCTGAATGCCCTGTCTCATGACGTGGTCCCCCGGCGGCTGACGTCGGCGGCGTAGGTGGTCCAGTCTCCGGCGCTGGCGCGCTGCCAGGTGACTGCGACGTCGATGTGGATG
>NZ_JAJCYB010000092.1 GCF_029263155.1 Pseudonocardia sp. | reverse complement strand
GCGCGAGGCACTCATCGGCCGACCCTGGATGCCCGCATTACCCGCACCCACCTGATACGACATCACGACCGACAACCACCGGACGCCAACCAGCCGACCGGCGACAGCGTCATGCACTGATCATCACGGCTGAATGTTTACCGAGCAACCTGACGACCTCACGCCAACCTCACGGACTTTGACGTTCCCCTGGCCGAGCACCACGTCAATCCCGCGGTGGCGATGATTGACACCGGTCGTCGGCTCTTCACCAGTCTCGCGCCGACCAGGCAGGCCGCCGGCACCACCGAGGCCTGCGCGAAGATCAATGCCTCGGCGTCGAGGACCAGACTGAACGCCAAAAGCAATGGTAGATGCATCGCCAGGACAACAACTACGATGTGGTGCCGATGCGCCCAGGCCTCGTCGTCGAGCGTGTTGCCTCGTGGCAGGTACTGAAGAATCCTGTTCATCAGTGGTGGCACCACGCCTTCCTCGAGGGAATAGATAGTCCGAACAGACTAGCGCTGTCAGTTGTCCGCTCTGCCAGTTGTCGGAGCAAGTCCTTCACTAGGCAAGAACCGCGAACGAGACTCTACACAGAGATATACGCGCCTTTTGATCGGCCATTCGGCGGTACCTTTCAGTTGTCACGGAGAGGGTCCGGTCAGGTACGCATCGCACCCGTCGCCGAACCGGTCCCAGCGGCGAGACCCGGCCGAACTACGCTCGCGTCCGTGCAACTCGTGCTCGCCTCGGAGTCGCCGGCCCGGCTCGGCGTCCTGCGCGCCGCCGGGGTGGCGCCCGTGGTGCAGGTCTCGCGGGTCGACGAGGACGCGCTGCTGGCCGGACTGGCACACGCTGAGCCCGAACGGCGGGTCACCGCGCTGGCCGAGGCCAAGGCGGACTGCGTGGCGGGCCGGCTGACGGGTTCCCCGGCCGAGGACTCGATCGTCATCGGCTGCGACTCCATGCTGCTGATCGACGGCGACCTGGCCGGCAAGCCGGGCACCGCCGACGTCGCGCGCCGGCGGTGGGCGGCGATGGCCGGGCGCGACGGACACCTGGTCACCGGCCACGCTCTCGTGCGGGTGCGTGCCGGCGAGGTGGTCGGCCGGGCGGCCGGCGCGGCGCTCACCCGGGTCCGGTTCGCCGCGCCCACCCAGGCGGAGCTCGGCGCCTACATCGCGTCCGGCGAGCCGCTCGCGGTGGCCGGCGGGTTCACCCTGGACGGGCTCGGCGGCTGGTTCGTCGAGAGCATCGAGGGCGACCCGTCCAATGTGATCGGGATCAGCCTGCCGCTGACCCGCCGGCTGCTCGCCCAGGTCGGCGTGTCGGTCGTCGACATCTGGGCCGCACCCGCCACCTGAGCACCATGCTCCCGCGGGCCACCGCCCACTTCACAGGTCGGCCTCCATGATGGGGAGCATGCGGGCTGCGTTCCAGGTCGTCACCGCGTGGGTCCTCACCGCGTGGGTCCTCACCGGTTGCGGCTCGGGCGGCGGCCCACCGGCCCCGGTGGCACCGCCGGCCCCGGCCGTCCCGTGCCTGGACGTCGGAGCGGAGGCCGCGTACGTCGAATGCCTCCAGCGGGCGAACGACGCGGTGTGGCAGACCCGATTCGCCGGCGCCGGCCGCAGCTATGTATCGCCCCGACTCACCGTCCCCGACCAGGCCCCGCGTTCGGACCGGACCCGGGACCGGGCCTTCTTCAACGCGCGCACCGGCGTGCACTTCCCGACGACCTACCTCGACGACGTGCGCGCCGCGCACGGCGAGCACGCCCGGATCGTGCTGTCGTTCACCGTTGCGCACGAGACCGGGCACCACGTGCAGTGGCTGGTGCGGCCGCGGCTGCGGGCACCCACCCGCGACATCGAACTGCAGGCGGACTGCTACGCCGGGATGTGGGCGCGGTCCCAGGTGGCCGTCGGCGACCTGGACCCAGCGGTCTTCCGCGAGGGCGCCGTCGCCGAACTACGCCGGCTCAGCGCCGACCCCGAGGAGGTGGACAGCCACGGCGCCGTCGACGAGCGAGTCGCCTCGCTCGACCGGGGACTGGCCGCCGGCGATCCGGAAGCGTGCGACGTCGGCACCCTGACCTGGCTGCCCGCCCCGACCCCGGGCGTCGTCGTCACCGGGTGAACCTGGTCGTCGGCCGGTTCCCCTGGCGTGACCCCGAGCCATACCCAGACGTCGAGATCGTCACCGAGCCCAACCTTCCGTACGACCTTCGCTATACCGGCCACGCTACGATCCTGACTGGTCAGCCCGCCGCGAGGACGTCGTGTCGGGACGCGGCATCGGTCAGCGGGGCATTTCGCGGGCAGGTACCTCGACCGTCATTGCATCCGGCGGGCCCGAGCGCACGTTCACCGTCCGGACGGTGAACTCGGTGCCCGCGGCGACCGGGACGGTGGCGAACGTGATCGGCTCGCTGAACCGGCGGAAGCCGCAGTCGCGGGCGAACGCCGACAGCCCCGGGTCCCATTCACGGCCGGAGGTGTAGGCAAGGTCGTATCCGCCGTCCGGGATTCCGGCGACCCGGGTGGACCCGCCCGGGCTGGCCGCCACCGACACCACCACCGCCCCAGACCTGCCGAGCACGACCACGACGTCCTGCTGTCCCTCGTTCACCACCTCGAGCACACCGTCGGCCGCTTCCCCACCGGGTCGCCGGTCGACCAGCAGCGTGCCGTTGCCCAGCGCCACCACCGGCGGGGCGACGGCCTGCTCGGGCGGCAGCGCCGCACCCCACCGATAGGTCCGGCCGTCGGCGCCCGGCAGGCCGAAGCCCGAGGCGATCGCCCGCAGCGCCGGCATGCTCGGCGCGGAGCCGATCGCCCCGAGCGCGGTGGGGCCGGTACATATCTCGTGGTCGTGCACACGTTGGCTGAGGAACGCCAGCTCGCGGCCGAGCTGATCGAGACCAGCGGTCAGGGCATCGTGTGCCCGGCGGATCGGCTCGTCGACCGCTGTCGCCCGCAACCGCTCCCCACTGGCGCTGGCCAGGGCGGCGCCGGCCAGAGTGGCCTGCTCCAGGTCGTCCGGGTCGCGGGTCCGCCCGATCCGGGCCAGCGCCGCGCCGAGTTCGTCGTCGAGTCGGATCAGTCGCGCCTGGTAGGCGACCGGGTCGTCGGGGGCGGTCACCTCCGGGGCCGGGGCGGGCGCCGGGGCGGCGGAGGTATCGACGGGAGCATCGGCAGGGGCATCTGCACAGCCCACGAGCCCGACGCAGCCGAGCAGCAGCGCCACGGCCGCGACGATCACCGGTCGGCGTCGGGCCGTCGCCCGCGTCGAGCCGGTCCGCACCGCCATGTCCACCCCCGGACCGCCCAGTGTGGCCGGTACAAGCTCAATTCCTGGTCAAGTCTCTGGTACCCGGTCGCGCGGTGCCACACACTCGGCTTCCAGCGGCCGTACCCCCCGGGAGCACGGCCGAGTCTCCTGGTGAGGAGGTTGCACGTGTACACCACCACATCGGCCGCCGGCGGCGACACCTGGGGCATCAGTGGACCGTCGATCCTCGGCAGCTACCTGCTGCTCGCCGCCCTGCTGCTGGCCGCGGCGGTCATCGCGCGCCGGGCCGCGCGGAAGGCGCCCGGCAGCCGGTCGGTCGCGGGCTGGGACGCCGACCCGTACCGCGTGGCCTACCTGCACGAAGGCCCGGACCTGGCACTCACTGCGGCGCTCGGCGCGCTGCGTGCGGAGGGCGTGCTCAGCGCCGGGGGCCGGTCGGTGGCGGCGGCCCGACAGCGCGCCCTCGTCGCGGCGTTGGTGGCGGGGGGCCCGGTCCCGTCCGGGCTGGACCCGGTCCGGTTCGCCGCGGCGGAACGGGCGTTGCGGGCCAAACGGGCCGCCACGGTAGCGGTGGACTGGCCACTGCTCGCCGCGGGTCTCGGCGACTCGTTCGGTGACCGGTTCACCGCCTGGGCCCGCGCGCGCCCGCCGCACGGCGCGCTGCGCGACGGCTGGGACTTCGCCCGGGCCCTGCATGCGGCCGGTGAGCTGCCCGAGCTGGGGCACACCGAGCTCGCCGCCCGGGAGGCACGGTGGCGCTACGACGGCGTCTCTGCGCCGCGGCCGCCCTTTCGGGTGCCGGTGGGGTGACTCCGCGTGAAGTGCGCCTCCACCCCCATCCCGGCGTGACCTCTTTGCATACACTCGGCCGATCGAGCGGGGCGGGCCATCGCCTCCAGGAGAGCTCGGCCGGGCCCGGCCCGCCGAGAGTGACCGTGCAGGAGGCAGCGTGGCCGCCCAGGCGACCCGACAGTTGGGCAAAGTGCTCATCGCGAACCGCGGCGAGATCGCGGTCCGGGTGATCCGAGCCTGCCGTGACGCGGGCCTGGCCAGCGTCGCGGTCTACGCCGAGCCCGACCGGGACGCACTGTTCGTGCGCCTGGCCGACGAGGCGTTCGCGCTCGGCGGCAACACCGCCGCCGAGTCCTATCTCGACTTCGACAAGGTGATCGGGGCGGCGAAACAGGCCGGGGTGGACGGCATCCACCCGGGCTACGGCTTCCTGTCCGAGAACGCCGACTTCGCCCAGGCCGTGGTCGACGCCGGGATCACCTGGATCGGCCCGACCCCGCAGGCCATCCGCGACCTCGGCGACAAGGTCACCGCCCGGCACATCGCCACCCGCGCCGGCGCCCCACTGGTACCGGGCACCAGCGAGCCGGTGGGCGGGGCCGACGAGATCATCGCATTCGCGCGCGAGCACGGGCTGCCGGTCGCGATCAAGGCGGCGTTCGGCGGCGGCGGGCGCGGCATGAAGGTGGCCCGCGAGGAGAAGGACATCGCCGAGCTGTTCGACTCGGCGGTCCGCGAGGCCACCGCCGCGTTCGGCCGAGGCGAGTGCTTCGTCGAGCGCTACCTGGACAAGCCGCGCCACGTCGAGGCGCAGGTGCTCGCCGACACGCACGGCAATGTGATCGTGGTCGGCACCCGGGACTGTTCCCTGCAGCGCCGCTTCCAGAAGCTGGTCGAGGAGGCCCCGGCGCCGTTCCTGTCCGACGAGCAGCGCAAGACCATCCACGACGCCTCGAAGGCGATCTGCAAGGAGGCCGGCTACCACGGCGCCGGCACCGTGGAGTTCCTGGTGGCCCAGGACGGGCTGATCTCCTTCCTGGAGGTCAACACCCGACTGCAGGTCGAGCACCCGGTCTCCGAGGAGACCAGCGGGCTGGACCTGGTCCGCGAGCAGTTCCGGATCGCCGAGGGCGAGCCGCTGAACCTGCTCGAGGACCCGGAGCCTCGCGGGCACTCCATCGAGTTCCGGATCAACGGCGAGGACGCCGGTCGAAACTTCCTGCCGGCTCCGGGCACGGTCACCTCCATCGCCTACCCGTCGGGCCCCGGTGTGCGGGTGGACGCCGGGGTGGAGTCCGGTTCGGTGATCGGTGGCCAGTTCGACTCGCTGCTGGCCAAGCTGATCGTCACCGGGTCGGACCGGGCACAGGCGCTGGAGCGCTCCCGCCGGGCGTTGGCCGAGTTCCAGGTCGAGGGAATGGCCACGGTGCTGGAGTTCCACCGGGTGGTGGTCGACGACCCGGCGTTCGCCGCGCTGACCGAGGACGGGTTCACCGTGCACACCCGGTGGATCGAGACCGAGTGGGACAACACCGTCCGGCCGTTTGACGGTGGCGCGGGAGCCGACGAGGAGGTCACCGAGCGGCAGACCGTGGTGGTCGAGGTCGGCGGGCGCCGGCTGGAGGTCTCGCTGCCCGGTGACCTGGCGTTCGGGACCGCCCCGGGTGCCGGTGGCGCCGCGAAGAAGCAGTCGCGCAAGCGCGGCGGCGGTGGTGGCGCGAAGGTTTCCGGTGACGCGGTGACCGCGCCGATGCAGGGCACCATCATCAAGGTCGCGGTGGCCGACGGGGACACCGTGGCGGCCGGCGACCTGGTGGTCGTGCTCGAGGCGATGAAGATGGAGAACCCGGTCACCGCGCACAAGGACGGGACGATCACCGGCCTGACCGCCGAGGCCGGTGGCTCGATCACCCAGGGCAGCGTGATCTGCGAGATCAAGGACAGCTGACCGGCACCGTCACCCGCCCAGCCAGGACACCCGCTTGCTCGTGGTGAAGTCGAGGCGGCCGATCGAGCCACGGGTGTGCAGGTTCTGTGTCGAGTAGAGGCCACCCGCCGGTCCCGACCACGCGGGTGGGCAGGCTGACCCGCACCGAGACATGGGTGAGGGGGAAGCAGCGCCCGTGGCCTACTTCCCCCTCATCGGCCGTTCCTGGTCAGGCGTCGATGTCGACGTTGCCGCTGTCGCTGTTGTCGACCCGGTTGTCGGAGTTGACGTCGTCGTGGCTGTCCACGCGCGCCTCGTAGTCGTAGTCGACCTCGGTCGAGGTCTCGGACTGGTCCACCGCCTGCTCGGCGGAGCTGCCGTCGTCGGCGGTGTTGACCGTGGTGTCGCCGTCGCCGCCGCGCACCGAGGTGGAGGTGTCGTTGTCCTCGGCGTTGCCGCTGGCGTTGCCGCCGACCGAGACCCCGGCGCCGTCGCCGAACCGGGCGTCGTCGAAGTCGGCGGAGGTGGCGTCCCCGGAGCCGAAGGCGGTGGTGTTGTCGTCACCGGTCACGGCCTGGTTGCCGTCGCCGACCACGTTGCCGTCG
>NZ_JAJCYB010000091.1 GCF_029263155.1 Pseudonocardia sp. | reverse complement strand
CACGTCCACCCGCCGGGCCTGTTTCGCGGTGCGGTGTCGGGTGGTGGCGCCGTCGGTGTCGACGGCGAGGATGGCGCGGCGCAGGGCGGCGTCGAGCTGGGCCCAGGTCTGCCCGGGTGCCCGGGTCAGCACCCGTTCCTGCACGGCGGCGGCGACCTGGTCGTCGAGGTGTTCGACGCGGTCGCAGATCAACCGGGCCCGTGAGGGGTCCAGCTGTCCGGTTTCGAGGAGGTCGCGGGTGGGGCGCAGTACCGCGTCCAGGCGGACGGCGCGGGCGAGCCGGGCGTGGGCGGAGCCGCGGGACACGGTGGTCGCGAGGGCGATCTCGTCGGCGGCCCACTGCCGCACCTGCGCGGCGGGTACCGAGGGGTGGTCGGCGGGGCGGGCGGCGAACTCGGCCAGCACCGCGGCCTGCCGGGCCGCGGCCCACGCGGCGAGCTTCTCGTACCCGACCACGGCGTCCACCAGTTCGGCATCGGTCAGCGCGGCCGGGTGTGTGGTGGCGAAGTCGAGTTCGGCGGCGAACACCCCCGACGGCGGGGTGTCGGCCATGGTGGGCGGGGCCTCGGCGGTGTCCCGTTCGGGCGCGTAGGGCGCAGCGACGGATGGGAACATGTGTTCTACTATACCGCCGCTGACCTGGGTGAAGGCACCGCTTGTCGACGCAGGTCGACCACTCGGCGACCACTGAGAATCGGGAGATCGACGCCGTGCGGGAGCGGCCGACTCAACCGGCTACGGAGATCGAGGGAGGGTCATTCGGTGGCAAGTCGATCCGTACCGCAGGCGCGCCAGCGCCGAGGAGCGGAATCGGCGCGGCAGCACATCGGTAGAGGCAGACCACCCCCCACCCGGAAGAGACGCCGGAACCCGGCCCCGCCCGACCCGGCGGGCGGCCCCGACGCGGGTCGGTGGAGGCCGACCACCCCCGAAACGGTTCACCTGAACCGCCGGAAGGGCGCCCGACACCCCCCCGCAGGCACGCCGGCGACGAGGCGCGACAGCACTCGGTGGAGCCGACACCCGCCGAGCACGAAGTCCGGACGGAGCACGTCGGTAGTTCCCCGGACGCCGCCCCGGGACCATCCTTCTAACCTTCGGCAGGGAGAGCGGAGGTGATCGCGTGGGAGCACGCCTGGCGGGCGTCGAGGTGCACCTGCCCGAACGTCGGCTGGACACCGCCGAGGTCGAGCGGCGGATCGGGCCGTACACGCCGCCCCCTGGTCTGATCCACCGCCTCACCGGTATCGCGTCGAGGCACGTCACCGCGGACGGCGAGCAGGCCTCGGACCTGGCGGCCGCGGCCGCGCGCAAGCTGCTGGCGGGCACCGGGACGGCGACGGCCGACGTCGACCTGCTGATCTTCGCCTCGGCCAGCCAGGACCTGGTCGAGCCGGCGACCGCGCACATCGTGGCGGCCGCGCTGGAGCTGCGCTGCCCCGTGATGGACGTCAAGAACGCCTGCAACAGCGTGCTCAACGCGATCGAGGTGGCCGACGCGCTGATCGTCGCAGGCCGCTACGGCACGGTGCTGATCGCGTCGGGTGAGACGCCGTCGCGTGCGGTGCGGTGGGAGGTCTCCTCGATGCGCGAGTTCCTGCGGGCCTTCCCCGGCTACACGCTCTCCGATGCCGGCGCGGCGCTGCTGCTCACCGCGGGGCCTCCCGATGCCGGGGTGCTGGCCACCGCGTTCACCGCCGACTCCCGGCACTGGGGGGCGGGCACACTGGCCGGGGGCGGGTCGCGGCACCCGCGCGAGGAGGAGCACACCTACTTCGCGATGGACTCGGCCCGGCTGCGGTCCGCGTTCCTCGCCGTCGGCACCGGGGTGCTCGACGCCACGCTCGACCGGCTCGGTCTGACCTGGGCGGACCTGGCGGTCGTGGCGGTGCACCAGGTGTCGCTGCCCTACCTGGACGTGTTCGCGCAGCGCGCCGGGGTGCCCGCGGACAAGCTCGTGGTGACCGTGGCCGAGCACGGCAACGTCGCCTCGGCGAGCCTGCCCCTGCAGCTGGTGACGGCGCGCGAGCTGGGGCGGTGCGGGCCGGGTGACCGGGTGGCCCTGGTCGGCCTGGCCGGCGGGATCAGCCTGGGGATCGCCGTGGTGGCGCTGTGATCCTCGCCGTGATCGTCCCCGCCTTCGACGAGGCCCCGGGCATCGGTGCCACGCTGGACGCGCTGGCTGCTCAGCGCGACCGCGACTTCCGGCTGGTCGTGGTCGACAACGGCTCCACCGACGGCACCGCGGACGTGGTGCGCGCGTTCGCCGCCGCGCACCCGGAACTGTCCGTGGAGGTGGTCGCGGAGGCCCAGCGCGGCACCGGGGCGGCGGCAGACACGGGGATGCGGCACGCCATAGCGGCCGGCGCCACCCACCTCGCCCGCACCGACGCCGACTGCCTGCCGGCGCCGGACTGGACCGCCCGCATCCGGGCCGGGTTCGCCGATCTCGACCTGATCGCCGGGCGCCTGCGCCCGCGCACCGACGAGGGCCTGCGGTGGTGGCGGCGCGGGGTCCTCGTCGGGGCGGTGACGGTCGCCGCGGCGTTCGGCCGGTTCCGCCCGGGCAACCGGGTGCCCGGTGCGCTCGGGCCCTACGTCATGTCGGCGGGCTGCAACCTGGCGATCACCGCGGCGCTCTACCAGCGGGCCGGCGGGTTCCCGCGCACGAGGATCCAGGACGTCCACGAGGACCGTGCGCTGGTCAACGCGGTGCGCCCGCTGACCGCGCGCTACGGGCACCGGCGCGACGTCGTCGTGTACGGGTCGAGCCGCCGCGTGCGGGCGTGGGGGCTGGTGCGCACGCTGGGCTGGTACGCCGACCACCGCTACCGCCCCGCGCACGTGGACATCAGGTGACCGCCGAGCTGCGGGTGCAGCTCGGCGCCCACCCGGTCGCGTACCCGCTGGTCCGGGGCCTGGCCCGGCTCGGACCCGCCGTCCGGGTCCCGCGGGTGGGGGTGGTCGTCAGCGACGCCGCGCTGGCCCGGGCGGTGCTCACCGACACCGCGGCGTTCGCCAAGACCGGGCCCGGGTCGCCCGCTGCACTGTGGACGCCGGTCGTCGGCCCCGCGGTGCTGCTCAACATGGAGGGCGAGGCGCACGCGCGGCTGCGCCGGACGCTCGCCGAGCTGTTCACGCCCGCCGCGGTGACGGCGCTGTGCGCGCGGGTGGCGGGGCAGCGGTGTGCCGCGCTGCGCGACCGGCTGGTCGGCGGCGAGCCCGTCGACCTGGTGCCGGTCGCGCGAGACGTCGCGGGTGCGGTGATCGCCGGGCTCGTCGGCCTGGACGCCCGCGACGCGGCGGGTCCGGCGTTCGACGCGGCCGCCGCCGTCACCGGGATGGTGCGCCTGACCCGCCCGTCGCTCACGCCCCGGCAGGTGGCGCGCGGGCGGGCGGCGCTGGCGCGGATCACGGCGCCGGCGGCGGGCGCCTACCGCGCGGGCGACCCGGCCACGGTGCCCGGCCGCATGCGGGAGCTGGGCCTGACCGAGCACGAGGCACTGGGCGCGGTGGCCGCGTTCGTGCTCACCGGCACCGAGACGGTCGCGTCGTTCGTGCCGCGGCTGGTGGCGCTGCTGTCCGACCACGGGCTGCTCGCGCCGGTGGCCGCCGACCGCGCCCGGGTCGACGCGGTCGTCGCCGAGGCGCTGCGGGTGACCGTGCCGTCTCCGGTGATGCTGCGCCGGGCCGTCGCGCCCACCCGGATCGGGGGCGTGCGGGTGCGGGCCGGGGACCGGGTGGTGATCGCGACCGTCTCGGCGGCCCGCGCCCGCGGTGGCTTCGACCCGGACCGCCCGCACCCGCCCGAGCTGCGGCGGCTGTGGTTCGGTGCCGGGCCCCACTTCTGCCTGGGGATGCCGCTGGCGATGACGCAGGTCCGGCTCGTGCTCGACGCCGTCCTGGACGCGCACCTGGCCCGCCCGTTGCGGGTGACGCGCCGCCGGGTGGCCCGGCGGGTGCTGGTCCCCGCCTACCGCGAGCTGGTGGTGAGCGGTGCCTGACCTGGTCGAACGGGTGCTCGCAGCGGCGGACCGCCACGGCGCCGCCCCGGCCCTCTCCGGTCCGCCCGCGCCCCGCCGTGCCCGTGCCGGGCGTCGGGGGTGGCCCGGTGCGCACTGCGCACGCCCGCTCACCTACGCCGAGGTCGGGGGGCGGGTCCGTGCCGTGGCGACCCGGCTGCGCGCCGCCGGGTTCGTGCCGGGGCGGCGGATGCTGTTCTCCGTCCGGCCCTCGCCCGACGCCGTGGTGCTCGCGCTCGGCACCGTCGCGGCCGGGGGGACCGTCGTGTTCGTCGACCCCGGCGTGGGGTCTGCGCTGTTCGCGGCCCGCACCGAGCTGGCCGCGCCGTCGTGGGCGGCGGCCGAGTCCGTCCTGTACGCGGCGGGCCGCCCGCCGCTGCGCGCGTTCGCCCGGCGGCGCGGGGTGCTGCTCCCGGACTACGGGCGCCTCCCGGTGCGGCACGTGCGGGCCGGGCGGTGGCTGCCCGGGGTCCCGCGCGGGGCGCTCGCCCTGTCCGCGCTGACGCGGCCCGCCGACCGTCCCCACGTCGTCGTGGACGCCCCGGACCAGGACGCCGTCGTCGTCTTCACCGCCGGCACCACCGACGCGCCGAAGGCGGTGGTGCACACCCGCGGTTCGCTGGGCGCGGCCCTCGACGTGCTCGCCGCCCGTTGCGCGCTCGGGCCCGGCACCCGCGTGCACACCGACCAGTTCCTGCTCGGGCTGCCCGCGCTCGTCGGCGGCGGGCACTGGAGCATGCCGCCCCACGGGTTCGCCCCCGCCGCGCGCCCCGACGAGCTGGCCCGGGGCCTGGACGGCGCCACCCACACCTTCCTCGTGCCCGCCGACCTCGCCGCCGTGCTGGACGCGGTCGAGTCCGGCGCGGTCGCCCTGCCCCGCTCGCTGCGCCAGGTGCTGCTCGGCGCCGCACCGGTGCTGCCGCCGTTGCTGTGCCGCGCGACGGCGGTGCTCCCGGACGTCGAGTTCCTCGCCGTCTACGGCATGACCGAGATCCTGCCCGTCGCGGTCGCCACCGCGACCGAGAAGCTGGCGTACGCGGGGCCGGGGGACCTGGTGGGGGCGCCGCTGCCCGGCGTCACGGCGCGGATCGACGACGCGGGCCGGCTCGTCGTCGCCGGGACCCACCTCGCCCGCGGCTACCTCGGCGGGCCGGCGCTGACCGAGCACGTCACCGGGGACCTCGCCCGCCTCGACGCCGGCGCGATCGTGCTCGGCGGCCGCGCCACCGACATGATCATCCGGGGTCGGACCAACATCTACCCCGGGCTGCACGAGCCGGCGATCGCGCGCCTGCCCGGTGTGGCGCAGGCGGTGCTGCTGGGTGTGCCCGACGGGATCGGCGACGACCGGGTGGTGCTCGCGCTGGTCGCCGACCCCGGCGCACCGCGCGACCTGGCGGCCCGGGTGCGGGCCGCGCTACCGGGGCTGATCGACGCCGCCGCGCTGCCCGACGAGGTGCTGGTCGTGCCGGAGGTGCCGGTGTCCGGGCGCGCCCGCAAGCCCGACCGGGCCGCGCTGCGGGCGCGGATCGCCTGATGCGGATCGCGGTGACCGGTGCGGCCGGGTTCGTCGGCGCCGCGGTGGTGGCGGGCGCCCGCGCCCGCGGGTGGGAGGTGCACCCCCTGACCCGGCTGTCGTGGGACCTGGCCGCGGGCCCGCTGACCGACCCGCCGCCGGTCGACGCGGTCGTGCACGCGGCCGCCGCGGTGACCGACGGGGGAGACCCGCGCCCGGTCTGGGCCGCCAACCTGCACGGCACCCGTCACGTCGTCGCGTCGTTCCCGGGCGTGCGCCTGGTGCACCTGTCCACCTCCAGCGTCTACGACCCGTTCGTCCCGACCGTGCGTGCCCGCGAGCCCGAGGCACCCGTCGGGCGCTACCGCACCCCGTACGAGGCGTCGAAGGCCGCCGCGGAACGGCTGCTCGCCGGGCGCCCCGAGACCGTGGTGCTGCGCCCGCACGCCGTCTACGGCCCCGGCGACCGCACCCTGCTGCCCCGGGTCCTCGGGGCCGTGCGCGGCCGCGGTCTCGTCGTCGCCGGGGACGGTCGGTGCGCGCACACGCTGACCTCGGTCGGCAACCTCGTCGACGCGGTGCTGCGCGGCTGCGACCCGGGCGCCCCACCGGGCACCTACAACGTCGGCGACGCGGCCCCGGTCACCCTCGACGCCGCGCTGGCCGCGCTGCTCGCCGAGCGCGGGCTCGACGTCACGGTCCGCCACCTCCCGCTGCGGGTGGCGTGGCCGCTGGCCGCCGTGCTCGACGAGCTGGCGGCGGTGCTGCCGATGCGGCCCCGGCTGACCCGCTACGCCGTCGGGCACCTCGGCCTGGAACGCACCCTCGACCTCACCGCCGCCCGCACCCGCCTGGGCCTCGATCCGGCGCCCACCTCGTTCGCGGGTGCCGCCGACTGGTAGGTCGGGCCGGACGAGCGGTGCCCGCGGCGCGGTGGGCGGGGTTTGCCCGTGCGGGCGACCCGGGAACCCGCCGATCATGGAGCAGCAGCGCGGAAGCGGTCAGGTCGAGTTCGTGCACCGCAGCTGGCCCGCCGATCCCGAGCAGCTCTCCGCCATCCGGCACGAGCTGGCCCGCTGGCTGGCCCCGCTGCGGCTCACCGAGGTCGAGACGGCCGACGTCGTCCTCGCCGTCGACGAGGCCGCGGCGAACGCGGTCAGCCACGCCTACGCGCCGGGTGAGGCCGGCTCGGTCGAGCTCACGCTGTGGACCGAACCGGGACCCGAGCCCGGGCACTCCACCCTGTCCATCGAGATCGTCGACCACGGCAGCTGGCAGCCCCCCGCCGAACGGCCCAGCGAGGGCGGCCGCGGTATCCCGCTGATGACCACGATGTCGGAGTCCGTGCTCATCCACTACGACGAACGGGGCAGCCGGGTGCTGCTGCGGCACCGGATCCCTGACCCGGCGTAACCGCCGGTACGCCCGCTCGTTCAGGGGGTATGGGGCGCGCGGGGGTCTTCGTCGGGGTCACGGCAGCACTGATCGCCGGGCTGGCGGTGGTGCCGGCCGCGGCGGCGCCCGCCGAGCAGCCCGACCATCCGGTGCCCTACGGCTTCTCGGCGGCGCTGGCGGCCGGGCTCGCGGCGCCGGGCTCCGACCCGCCCGGGGCCAACGTCGACTGCGAGCCCAGCGCCGAGCATCCCGACCCGGTCGTGCTGGTGCACGGGCTGAGCGCGTCGAAGACCACCAACTGGCAGACGATGTCGCCGCTGCTCGCCAACGCCGGCTACTGCGTCTACGCCCTGACCTACGGCGTCCCCGAGGGTGCCCCGTTCCCGCGCGACCAGTTCGGCGGGTTCACCCGCATGGAGGACAGCGCCGCGGAACTCGAGGCGTTCGTCGACGAGGTGCTCGCCGAGACCGGCGCGGAGCAGGTCGACCTCGTCGGGCACTCCGAGGGCACGATCATGCCGCAGTACTACCTGCAGTTCCTGGGCGGCGCGGCGGAGGTCGACGACTACGTGGCCGTCACCCCGCTCTACGACGGCACGCTCGCCGACCCGGTGCCCTTCGCGCTGGTGGCCGACGGCCTCGCCCTGCGCGACCCGGTCGGCGGCGTGGTCGAGGTGGCCTGCGAGTCCTGCCCGCAGCTGGTCGCCGGCTCGGACTACGTCGAGCGGATGAACGCCGAGGGCGCGAACGTCGACGGGGTGACCTACACGACCGTGATGACCCGCTACGACCAGCTGGTGATCCCCTACACCAGCGGTGAGCTCGACGGCGCCACGAACATCGTCGTGCAGGACGGCTGCGAGGCCGACCTCTCCGACCACCTCTCGATCATCGCGACCGAGCGGACCGGCCAGATCATCCTCAACGCGCTGGGCCCGGAGAAGGCCAGGGACCTGCCCTGCGGCCCCTCCCTGCCGCTGCTGGGCAACGAGCTCTGACATCCGGCGCCGTCGGAACAGCACTACGGCTCCGAAGTGCGGAGCAGGGCCCACAGGGAGTCGACGTGCTCGCGTCGCGTCGCCACCGCGCCGATCGCCACGCGGATCACGTAGCGGCCCTCGACCACGGTGTGGGTCAGCAGCGCACGGCCCGAGGCGTTGACGCGGTCGAGCAGCGCCCGGGTGGCGTCGTCACCCGCGTCGAGGCGGAAGCACACCAGCGAGAGCGACCGCGGGGCCGCGAGGGTGAACCCGGGCTCCGCGACGATCCGGGACTCCAGCTCCGCGGCCAGCGCGACGTGGCCGCGCAGGTGCGCGCGCAGGCCGTCGAGGCCGTGCCCGTGGAGCACCGACCACAGCTTCAGCGCGCGGAAGCGCCGACCCAGCGGCACCTGCCAGTCGCGGTAGTCGACCACGGCGCCGGAGTCGCTCGCGCCGTCGCGCAGGTACTCCGGTGTGATCGACAGGGCGTCCGGGAGCGCGCGGGCGTCGCGCACCCACAGCAGCGACGCGTCGAACGCGGTGAGCAGCCACTTGTGGGCGTCGGTGCAGAACGAGTCGACCAGCTCCACGCCGTCGAGCAGGTCGCGGTGCTCCGGGCACAGGGCCGCCACGCCGGCCCACGCGGCGTCGACGTGCACCCACACGCCGTGCGGGCGGGCGGCCAGGGCCACCGCGCGCACCGGATCGACGGCCCCGGTGCCGGTGGTGCCGACCGTGGGGCAGACCAGCACCGGCACCAGCCCCGCGGCGACGTCCTCGGCGAGCAGCGTCGCCAGCGCGTCCGCCGACATCGCCTGCGAGCCGGGTGAGGGCGCCACGACGCGCAGCGCGCGGTCCCCGAGCCCGGCCACCCGCACCGCCTTGGCCAGCGACGAGTGCGTCTCGGCGGTGACGTAGACCCGTTCGCGCCCGTCGACGCCGTCCGCCCGCCACCGACCGCCCGAGGCGCGGTGCAGGGCGGCGAGCAACGCCACCAGCGCCGCCGAGGACGCGGAGTCCTGGATGCAGCCGCCCCCGCCACCGTCGAAGCGGAAACCGGGGTCGAGCCCGAGCGCGTCGGCGAGACCGTCGAGCAGGACCTGCTCCACCTCGGTGGCCGCGGGCGAGGTGGACCACAACATGCCCTGCACGCCCAGCCCGCCCGAGAGCAGGTCGCCGAGCACCGAGTGCAGCGAGGCGTTCGCCGGGAAGTACCCGAAGAACCCCGGCGACTGCCAGTGCGTGGTGGCCGGGACGACCACCCGGTCCAGCTCGCCGAGCAGCACCTCGAACGGCTGCGGACGCTCGGGCAGCCCGGTATCCAGCCGGGCGCGCACCCAGCCGGGCTCGACGCCCGCGCGCACCGGCCGGTCACCGACCCCCGCGCGGTAGGCCGCCACCCAGTCCACCACCGCGCGGCCGAGGCGGCGGAACTCCTCCGGGTCGAGATCGGCCATCAGAACCGGTCCCGCAGCCAGCCGGTGACCAGGTCGAGCGCCTCGGGCGCGAGGGTCGTCTCGATCGTGCCGTACTCGGTGACGTCGCCGGTCTCCGTCGGCTGCATGAGGTGGTTGAGGCCCGGGAGGGTGACGACGGTGGCGTCGGGGTTGCCGGCCAGCAGCGCGCGCATCGGCGCCTCGCTCTGGCCCGGCGGCACCTGCAGGTCGCGCTCCCCGAAGAACGCCAGCACCGGTACCCGCAGCGCGGACAGCGACGGGGCGGGGTCGTGCAGCAGGAACGGGATCAGGGCGAGCTGCGCCTCGACCTGGGCATCGAGCTGGTCGTCGGCCGGGCGCTGCCCGGGCGGCAGCGCGGTCAGCGTCTCGCGGGCCAGCGCGCGGGCCCCGTCCAGGTCGCCGGCCCGGGCCAGGTCCACGAGCTCGCGCACGTACGCCTCCTGCGTGGCCAGCTGCTCGGGCGGCACCCCGGCCTGCGCGCCGATCAGCTGCTGCTGGCGCACCACCACCTCCTCGCCGGACACCGCGGGCCCGGCCATCGCGATCACGAACGCGACGTCGGCCGGCGCCAGCTGCGCGGCCAGCGGCGCGATGTACCCGCCCTCGCTGTGCCCGAACAGCCCGACCCGTGCCGGATCGACGTCCGGGTGGCCGCGCAGGAGGGCGACACCGGCGAGAGCGTCGCCCGCGAGGTCGGTGTAGTCGGCCTCGTCGAGGCGTCCGGTGGACCCGCCCACCCCGCGGTCGTCGGTGCGCAGCACGGCGTACCCGGCGCGGGTCAGGGTGTCGGCGAGCAGCAGGAACGGCTTGTGGCCCGCGATGGTCTCGTCGCGGTCCTGCGCGCCGCTGCCGGTGATCAGCGCGATGCCCGGGTGCGGGCCGTCGCCGTCGGGGAGGGTGAGCGTGCCGGCCAGCGTGACGTCGCCGCTGGTGAGGGTGACGTCCTCGCTGCGGTACGGGAACGGCGGCTGCGGCTCCTGCGGGCGGGCCGGAGCGGCGACGGTGCCGCGGGTCAGCGTGAACGGCAGCGTCCGCCCGGCCTGGTCGTAGGCGCCCGTGAGGCGGTCACCGTCGAGGGTGCCGCGGAACGAGACGTCCCCGGGCAGGCCGGGCACCGTGAACGTGACCGCCGTTCCCTCGGTGCGGACCTCGGCCAGCGGGACGCCGGTCAGGCCCTGGGCGGGGACGTCGAGGGTGCCGCCGTCACCGGCGAACGTCACGCCGATCTCCAGCGGCGCGCCCGGCACCTCGATGGTGCCCCGCCAGTCGCCGTCCAGGCCCGCCGGTGGCGGCGCCGCCGGGGGCGGCGCGGCGCACGCGGCGAGCAGCAGTAGGGCCAGCAACCCGGTGATCATCCCCCGCATCGGCCCCACGCTAGTGCCGTGCCCCGGGCGGGAGGCTCGCAGGCGTGATGGCCCGTGCGGCGAGCGCCCCCCGAGCAGGTGGTGAGGGTCACGCCGGTTCGGGGCGACGGATCCGGCGTCCGGGGAGCATCGTCGGGCGGTGACCACCGACGCGCGCAGGGCCGAGGTCGACGACGCCGTCTCCGGCGGGCGTGCCCGGCTGCGGTTGCTGCAGGCGGCCGCGCTGACCAGCACCTGCGACCGGTTCGCGATCGCGCCGCTGCTGGTCGTCATCTCGCTGGACCTCGGAGCACCGCTCGCCGCCGTCGCCGCGGTCGCCAGCGGGTACTTCCTCGCCTACGGCCTGATGCAGCCGGTGTGGGGGCTGGTCAGCGACCGGATCGGCCGCGTGCGCGTGATGCGGCTGGCGCTGCTCGGCGCCGCGCTCGCTGGGGTGGGCTCGGTGCTGGCGCCGAACCTGGCCGTCCTGGGTGTCACCCGCGCGGTCGCGGGCGGCTGCTTCGCCGCGCTGATCCCCTCGACGCTGGTCTACGTCGGCGACGCCTGGCCGATCTCGGTGCGGCAGCGCCCGCTGTCGGACGTGCTCGCCGCGTCCTCGCTCGGCATCGCGCTGGCCACCGCGGGTGCCGGGCTGCTCGCCGACATCGTCGGGTGGCGTGCGGTGCCCGCGGTGACCGCGGCGGCCGCGCTGGTGCTGTGGGTCGCGCTGCGGCGGCTGCCCGAGCCCGACCGGGTCCTCGCCACCGGCAACCCGTGGCTGTCGCTGCGCGGTGTCGTGCGGTCGCGGTGGGCGCTGGCCGTGCTGGGGCTCGCGTTCGTCGAGGGCGTCGTCGTGCTCGGGGTGCTGACCTACCTCGCGCCCGCGGTGCAGTCGCTGGGCTCCAGCGCGACGGTCGCCGGGCTGGTCGCGGCCGCCTACGGGGTCGGGGCGTTCGGGTTCTCCCGGCTGGTGCGCAGCCTCGTCGGGCGGGTGTCGCCTGCCGGGCTCGCCGCGATCGGCGGGGGGTTCCTGGTGGCGGCGTGGGCGGTGCCCGCGGTCGCGGTGAGCATCGTGACGGTCACCGCCGCCGGGCTGCTGATCGGCGGCTCGTGGGCGTTCCTGCACTCCACGCTGCAGACCTGGGTGACCGAGGTCGTGCCGGGGGAGCGGGCCACCGCGGTCGCGCTGTTCGCCGCGACGCTGTTCCTCGGCAGCGCGGCCGGCACCGCGCTGTTCGCTCCGCTGGCCGGCGCCGGGGCCTTCGGCCCGATGTTCCTGGTGGCGCTGGTGGCCGCGGTCCCGCTGGCCGTCCTGTGCGTGCTGGGCCGCGCGGCGTACGCCCGCACCTGAGCCCCGACCCATCGGGCACGGCGGCGGGCGAGGTCTTGCGGGTCGGTGACGGATCCCGGGCCTCCGCGTCGGCACCCGCCCGGGCTGTGATCATGGCCGGGTGAGCACGATCATCCCGACCGGCCTGCGGCGCGAGACGCGTTTCGATCTCCTCGCCGTCGCGGGCGTCGCCGCCCTGGTCGTCGCCGCCGCGGTCGTGGGCGAGCACCTCAAGGCCGGGGGCACGGACATCGTCCTGGGCTTCCCGCCGTTGCTGGCCACCTGGGAGCCGCACGTGGGCCCGGGGACGCCCGCGGCCGTCGCCGTCGCGGTACTGGTGGTGACGCGCGGGCCCGCGGTGGCCCAGCGCCTGGCGTGGCGGCCGCTGCTGCTGACCGGCTACGGGGTGTCGGTGCTCTGGACGGCCTCGCTCGCCCTCGTCGACGGGTGGTCCCGCGGCGTCGTGGGCCGGCTGACGAGCATCCACGAGTACCTGACAGACGTGCCGCGGGTGACCGACATCCCGCAGATGCTGCAGACGTTCTCCGAGTTCATCCTCCCCGGCCCCGACACGTGGGTGACGCACGTCGGCGCGCACCCGCCGGGCATCTTCCTGTTCTACGTGTGGCTCGATCGCGTCGGGTTGGGCGGGGGCGGGCCCTCCGGGATCGTCACGCTGCTGCTCGGGGCGTCGGCGGGGGTGGCGGTCGTGGTGGCGCTGCGGGCGCTGGGCGAGGAACGGACGGCGCGCGCCGTGCTGCCGTTCGCGGTGCTGTTCCCCGGCGCGGTGTGGGTCGGGGTGTCGGCCGACGGCCTGTTCGCCGCGGCGCTGGCGTGGGGCACCGCGCTGGTGGCGGTCGCGGCTGGCGGTGGCGCGCGCGCCGCATGGGCGTGGGCGTTCGCCGGGGGGGCGTTGCTCGGGTGGTGCCTGTACCTGTCCTACGGCCTGGTGCTCGGCGGGCTGCTGCCGTTGGCGGTGCTCGCGGTGACGCGCGACCGGACGGCCCTGCTGTGGTCGGCTGCGGGGGTGCTGGCGATCGGCGCCGCCTTCACGGCGAGCGGCTTCTGGTGGTTCACCGGGTTCGAGCGGGTGCAGGTGATCTACGCGCTGAGCGTGGCGCAGAGCCGGCCCTACACCTACTTCCTGTGGGCCAACCTGGCCGCGCTGGCCATCGCCGTCGGCCCGGCCGTGGTCGCCGGGCTGCGCAGGCTCGCTGCGGCGCCCCGGTCGCTGCCGCTCCTCGCGGCGGTCCTCGTCGCGGGCGGACTCGCCGCGATCGTGCTCGCCGACGTCTCCGGGCTGAGCAAGGCCGAGGTGGAACGGATCTGGCTGCCGTTCGGGATCTGGCTGGTCGTGGCCTGCGCGCTGCTGCCGCGGGCCCGCATGTGGCTGGCGGCCCAGGCCGGGCTCGCGCTGGCCGTGAACCACCTGCTGTTCACCGTCTGGTGAGAACGGAATGGGATCGACGGGCCCCGCGCGCGGGGGACTGCGCACCGGTCCGGTGACCCCGGTGCCGGTGCCGAACCGACATCGTGGACGGCGTGGTCACGGAATCGCCGGCGCGGCGCACCCGTGGATGTCGTGGGCGGCGTACGGATTCTCCGAATCCGGGACGGGCGACCACATCGAGCGGGTGCGCGGGGTCCGGTCGGGCGGTACCGACCACGAGTTCGCGATCCGCGAGCCGGGCGGCGCGGTGGTCGGCGGCCGTTCGATGGCGGTCCGAATGGATCGGGGGTGGGCGGAGGTCGGCTACCGGTTGCATCCCGCGCACACCGCAAAGGGCTACGCCGCCTCGGCAGTTGCCGCATTGGCTACCGAGGCGTTCCGGATCGGGACAGATCGGGCGGCGATCCTGAGCGACGTGGCCGACGATCGCAGCGGCGCATCACCGTGCCGCGTCGGATCCGCCGAGGTGTCGCCGCGCCGATCACACGGGGATGAGCAGGTCAGGACGTGGTCCGGCGAGTGCCCGCCCCGCGCCGGACTAGTGGTTCTGGTGGTAGGCCTCGAGCACGTTGGACGGGATCCGGCCCCGCTCCGAGATCTTCATGCCCTGTTGCTGCGCCCATTCACGAATGGCCTGGTTCTGCTCGCGGTCGGTGCCGGCCCGGGACGGGCCGGTCGACGCAGAACCCCCGCGCCGGGTGCTCCCGCTGCGGCGGGCGGCGGAAACGAACGGAGCGAGCGCGTCGCGCAAACGGGAGACATTGGCCGCGGAGAGGTCGATCTCGTAGGCCTTGCCGTCGATCGCGAACTCGATCTGCTCGTCGGCCTCGGAACCGTCGATGTCGTCGACCAGCGTGATCGTTGTCTGCTTCGCCACGTACGTGCCTTTCTCGGGGTTCTGCGGGTACCACGGTTCGCCCGGATGAACGGGGATGTGGGGGAAGGCCATTTCCTGACCCGACGATAAACGATGCCCATACCGATTGTCGATCCGGGTCGGGGAACCGGTGACTCACGAGGGAATGCGGGGCCGGTATCGGAATGGCTCGGAGGTCTCTCGATGGTTGAGGTACCGTGGCGGCCGTGGACGGAGATCGCGACGAGCTGGTCCGGCTGCTGCAGGCCTACGCCGGGGAGGCCGAGCGGTTGAGCCAGGTCTTCGCCGACCGGCACCACATGCACGTCACCGACCTCTACGCGCTGCTCGCGGTGATGCAGGCCGACCGGGCGGGTCACCCGCTCACACCGGGACGCCTCGGTGCGCACCTCGGGCTGTCCTCGGGAGCCACCACCGCGGTGATCGACCGGCTGGAGCGGGTCGAGCACGTGCGCCGGGCACGCGACGACCGGGACCGCCGCCGCATCACGCTGCACTACGGCCGGGCCGCCGAGCGCGTCGGCACGGCGTTCTTCGGCCCGCTCGGGGCGAGGATGGACGAGCTGCTCGACCGCTACGACGACGCCGAGCTGGCGGCGGTGCGACGGTTCCTCGCCGACACCAACGCGATGGTGCGCGCCTACCGCGCCGAGGTCACGGGCGTCGCCGTCGAGTGAGGCGGCGGGCCGCGTGCCCGATCCGCTCCCAGCGGCCCGGTGGCGCCACGTCGATCGGAACCGGTGCGGTGCCGGGGGCCGGCGGCAGGGCCACCTCGATCTCCCCGCCGAGCCGGAACCCGGGGGCCAGTCGCAGGTCGTCCCCGCTCCAGAAGCGGCCGGGGTCGTACCAGCCGGCCCTGCGGTGGCGCGGCAGCAGGCCCATCTCCTCGTAGGCCAGCGCGACGACCTCGGCGCAGTACGCGGTCTCCAGCGCCGCACCGCCGCCCTGCGCCTCCCGCCACGGCGGCGCGGGCGTGCGGCCCCACAGCCACCGGCCGGTCAGCCGCGCCGTCGACGGGAACGGGGTGCCGTCGAGGCGGGCGACGGCCCGCAGCGCCCCGTCCTCCTGCTCGGCCCCGACCGGTCCCTCCAGCTGGCGCATCCATCCCCGCTGCCCGTAGCGGTGGCCCCACTGCAGCACCGCGTCGCGCATGTCGTGCAACTGCACGCCGCGCTGGTGGGTGCCGGTCCACAGGTCCAGCAGCGAGCGGCCGAGCTCGGCGTGGAACAGCATCGGCGGCAGGTCGTCGACCACGACGGCCATGCCGACGTGGTTGACCGGGGCGTTGGTCAGGCCGCGGATGGCGCGGTCGGCGCCGCTGTGGCCGCGGAACACCCAGATGTCGCCGGTGCGGGCCAGCTCGCACGCGCGGTCGAGGCTGAGCACGTTGGAGGATCTGCCGGCCACGGCCGGTACCGTAGCCGGATGCGCTGGTGGAAGCTGATCGGACTCGCCGGCCTCGCGGGGGTGGCGGCCACCGGGGTGGTCACCGCCCGGGCCGAGCGCAGGCGCCAGGCCTACACGCCCGACGAGATCCGGGCCCGCCTGCACTCCCGCGCCGCGCAGGCCGGCGCCGCCGACCGCCCGACCGGCGAGGTGCCCACCCGCTGATCAAGGGCAGACGGTCGTCCGGGGTGATCCACAAGCCGCCATCTGGCCTTGATCGCCGGGTCGGGGCGGCGCCCCGCGTCGACCCGGCCGTGGTCAGTGGTTCGCCGTCGCGGCCACCAGCTGCTCGGCGAAGCGCTCCCGCGCGGACGCCGCCCGCGTCGGCACATGCTCGGTGGGTACGTCGGTGGGGGTGTAGCCGCGCAGGATGCGCCTGGCGACGGTCGCCTTGTGCACCTCGTCGGGGCCGTCGTAGATCCGGGCGGCGCGGGCGGCCCGGTACATCTCCTCCAGCGGCAGGTCGCCGGAGAAGCCCAGCGAGCCGTGCACCTGGATCGCGCGGTCGATCACGTCGTGCAACACCTTCGCACCCCAGTACTTGATCATGCCGATCTCCAGGCGGGCGCTCGACGCCCCCACCTGGTCCATCGTCCAGGCCGCGTGCAGGGTGAGCAGACGCGCGGCCTGCATCTCCGCGGCCGACGTGGCCACCCAGTCCTGCACCATCTGCTTCTCGGCCAGCGTCGAGCCGTGGGTGTGGCGGCTGACCGCGCGCTCGCAGAGCATGTCGAACGCGCGGCGGGACTGGCCCAGCCAGCGCATCGCGTGGTGGATGCGTCCCGGACCCAGGCGCTGCTGCGCGAGCCGGAACCCGTCGCCGGGGTTGCCCACGAGGTTCTCCCTCGGCACCCGCACGCCCTCGTAGAGCACCTCCGCGTGCCCGCCGTAGAGCTCGGGGGAGCGGGTGGGATGGTCCATCACCGGGATGTCGCGCACGATCGTCACGCCGGGCGTATCGACCGGCACGATGATCATGGACGATCCCTGGTACGGGGAGACGTCCGGGTCGGTCACGCACATGACGATCAGGAAGTCGGCCACCCGGGCGTTCGACGAGAACCACTTGTGGCCGTCGATCACGTACTCGTCGCCGTCGAGGACGGCGCGGGTGGACAGCAGGGTCGGATCGGCGCCCGCGCCCGGCTCGGTCATCGAGAAGCAGCTGCGCAGCTCGCCCCGCAGCAGCGGGTGCATCCAGCGCTCCTGCTGCTCGGGGGAGCCGCCGATCGCGAGCAGCTCGGCGTTGCCCGAGTCCGGGGCCTGGTTGCCGAACACCCCCGGCGCGTACCGGCACTGGCCCAGGATCTCGTGCATCAGGCCCAGCCTGACCTGCCCGAACCCGCCGCCGCCCAGCTCCGGGGGCAGGTGCGCCGCCCACAGGCCCCGCTCCTTCACCTGCTCCGAGAGCGGGGCGGTGATCCGGGCGAACGTCGCGCGGTCCAGGTCGAGGGTCTCCAGCGGGATGATCTCCTCGCGGACGAACCCCCGCATCCACGCCAACTGCGCCTCGAACTCGGGTTCGGTCGAGAAGTCCCACGCCATGATCTGTGCGCCTCCGCGTCGTCGACGGCGGGCGCGGCCCGGTGATCGACCGCCCCTGCGGCCATCGTGCCCCGGACGGTGCGGCCACGCTCCGCCGCGCCCGGTCGGCCCGCATCCACCTGCGCGTAGCCGGGCCGCGACAGATGTGCGGGTGCGGTCCGCGCGCCGGGTGGCGGTTCGCGCGCCGGGCTGCCGCTCGCGCGCTGCCCGCAGCGTGCGAGCGACGGGTGGGTGCGCGAGCGACGGGTGGGTGCGCGAGCGGCGGGTGGGTGCGCGAGCGGCGGGTGGGCGCGCGAGGCGGCGGGTGGGCGCGCGAGGCGGCGGACGGTTCGGGTACCGGGTGGCGGTCGGCGTGCTGGGTGGCGGTCGGCGTGCGGGTGGTGGTTCGCGCGCCGGGTGGCGGTTCGCGCGCCGGACTGCTGCTCGCGCGCTGCCGGCAGCGCGCGAGCGACGGGTGGGTGCGCGAGGCGGCGGGCGGTTCGGACACCGGGTGGCGGTCGGTGTGCTGGGCTGTGGTTCGCGTGCCGGGCTGTGGTTCGCGCGCTGCCGGCAGCCCCCGACCAGTACGCCCGGCTCGTCGGGCGTGGCTGGAGCCACGAGCGCGTCGAGGCCTGGTTCGCGGGGCGGCTGCGCGACCTGCTGCACCGGACCGGCTGACCGACCTCCGGCGTGCGGAGCGCCGCCACGGCGGGAGATGCTGTCGGCGTGGACCACTGCATCGAGCCCCTGACGCCGGTGTCCTTCCTCGACCGGGCGGCCGCGGCGCACGGCGACCGCACCGCCGTCGTCGACGGTGAGCACCGCTTCACCTACACCGAGCTGCACGAGCGCTGCCGGCGTCTCGCCGGCGCGCTGGCCCCGCTCGCGCACGGGCGGCCGGTCGCGGTGCTCGCGCCCAACACCCACGTGCTGCTGGAGGCCAACTTCGGCGTGCCGTGGGCGGGGGTGCCGCTGGTCGCGGTGAACACCCGGCTCTCGGCGGGCGAGGTGGCCTACATCCTGGGCCACTCGAACTCCTCGGTGCTGGTGCACGATCCCGTCTTCGACGACCTGGTGGACGAGGTGTGCGCGTCGATGGACGCACCGCCGCACCGGATCCGGGCGGGCGCGCAGTACGAGGCGCTGCTGGCCGACGCGTCACCGGCCGCGTACGTCGTCGACGACGAGCGCGGCCTGCTCTCGATCAACTACACGTCCGGGACCACGGGCAGGCCGAAGGGCGTGATGTACCACCACCGCGGCGCGTACCTGCAGGCGCTGGCGATGGTCGGGCACACCGGGCTCACCCCGAGCGCGGTGCACCTGTGGACGCTGCCGATGTTCCACTGCAACGGCTGGTGCTTCCCGTGGGCGGTCACCGCGGCCGGGGCCACCCACGTCTGCCTGCCCCGCGTCGACCCGGCCGAGGTCTGGCGGCTGATCCGCGAGGAGGGCGTCACGCACCTCAACGGGGCGCCGACGGTACTGTCGATGCTGGCCTACGCGAAGGAGGCGGAGCCGCTGACCGGCCCGCCGGTGAAGGTCGCCACCGGAGGCGCTCCGCCGAGCCCCGCGATCCTGCGCCGGATGGGCGAGCTCGGGTTCGACGTCACCCACCTCTACGGGCTCACCGAGACGTTCGGGCCGGTGATGATCTGCGACTGGCGGCCCGAGTGGAACGGCCTCGACGCCGGCGAGCAGGCCCGGCTCAAGGCGCGCCAGGGCGTCGGGAACATGATCTCGTGCGCGGTTCGTGTGGTCACCGACGGCGGCGCCGACGTGCCGCGCGACGGCGCGTCGGTCGGGGAGATCGCGCTGCGCGGCAACAACGTGATGCTCGGCTACCTGGACGACCCCGAGGCCACCGCGGCGGCGATCCCGGACGGCTGGTTCCGCACCGGCGACCTGGGCGTGATCCATCCCGACGGCTACGTGGAGCTGCGCGACCGCAGCAAGGACGTGATCATCTCCGGCGGCGAGAACATCGCCTCGGTGGAGGTCGAGCAGGCGATCGCCGACCATCCCGCCGTGCTGGAGGTCGCCGTGATCGCCGTGCCCGACGAGAAGTGGGGCGAGGTCGCCGCCGCGTACGTCACGCTGCAGGACGGGGCGAGCGCCAGCGAGGAGGAGATCATCGCGCACGTGCGCGAGCGGCTGGCGCGATTCAAGGCGCCGAAGACGGTGACGTTCACCGACCTGCCGAAGACCTCCACCGGCAAGATCCAGAAGTTCGTGCTCCGTGACGAGGCCTGGAAGGGGTCGGCGAACCGCATCGGGTGAGCGACGCCACCGGCGCACCCGCGGGCCGATCGGCGAGGATCGGGCGGTGACCCGGACCGGGCGGGCGTGCCTGCACGTGATCGCGCTCGACCTGCCCGGCGTCGGGGTGGGCGAGGCGGCCCGCCGGCTCGCCCACCGCGCGCGGGTCACCGCGTGGGCGGGGGACTGGTCGACCGGGGGTCTGGTGACCTGCGACCCGGTCCCGGCGCAGGCGATTGCGGCGCAGGGGTTCCCGGCGCAGGGGTTCCCGGCGCGGGGGTTCCCGGCGCTGCCCGCGGTGGCGCCCGACCCGGCGTGGCCCGACGCCGTGGGCGGCGGCTGGTTCGGCTACCGCACCTTCGCCGGCACCGACTCGTGGGCGTACTACCGCGACCTGCTGCGCTTCGACGGCACCGGCTGGTGGTACGAGGCCCTGCTCGGCGACGGGTTCGACGCCGCCGCGGCCCGCAGGCGGGCGGACGAGCTGGTCGCCGACCTGCGTACCCCGGCGCGGGTCGTGCCTGCGCGGCTGGAGGTCACCGCGTTCCCGGAGGCCCGCGCGCACGTCGTCGCCGTGGAGCGGTGCGTGCAGGCGATCCGGCGCGGCGAGATCTACCAGGCCAACATCGCCTGCCACGTGCACGGGCGGCTGCACGGCTCCCCGCACGACGCGTGGGCCCGGCTGGTGCGGGCGCACGCCCCGGCGCGGGCCTGCCTGGTCGCCGACCCCGACCTCACCGCGGTGAGCGCGAGCCCGGAGCTGTTCCTGCGCCGCCGCGGCGCGATGGTCGACACCGCGCCGATCAAGGGCACGCGCCCGCGCACCGGCGGCCCGGCCGACCGCGTCGAGCGCGCGCGGCTCGCCGCGTCGGCGAAGGACGCCGCCGAGAACGTCATGATCGTCGACCTGATGCGCAACGACCTCGCGCGCGTCTGCGCGTCGGTCACGGTGCCGCGGCTGCTGGCGATCGAGCCGCACCCCGGGGTCTGGCACCTGGTCTCGACGGTGCGCGGCACGCTCGACCCCGGCCGCGGTGACGCCGAGCTGCTGGCGGCGACGTTCCCGCCCGGATCGGTCACCGGGACGCCCAAGATCCGCGCGCTCGAGCTGATCGCCGAGCTGGAGCCCGAGTCGCGGGGCCTGTTCACCGGCACGCTGGGGTACCTGAGCCCGCTGGCCGGGACCGAGCTGGCGGTGGCGATCCGCACGCTGGAGGTGGCGCCGGGCGGCACGGCCCGCCTCGGCGTCGGCGGCGGCGTCACCGTCGACTCGACGCCCGCCGAGGAGTGGGCCGAGTGCCGCACCAAGGCCGCGCCGCTGCTCGCGGCGCTCGGCGCGCGGCCGTGGCCGGACGGGCCGGGGGACAGCGAGCTGGCCCGCTCCGGGCACGGCCTGTTCGAGACCCTGCTCGCCGAGGGCGGCCGCCCTCGGCGGCTCGCCGAGCACGTGCGGCGGCTGCAGGCGTCGTTCGTCGAGTGCTACGGGCAGCCGCTGGACGCCGACGTGCCCGCCGCGGTGACCGCAGCACTCGCCGCCCGGGCCGGGCCGCGACCCGCGCGGGCCGGGCTCGCGGTGCGCGCCGGCCCGCCCGGGTGCCGGCCGGGGCCCGACGGTGCGCGGGCCGGGGCGACGACCCGCGCGGATCGGGCGCCGGCCGGGGCCACCACCGGGCGCGCGGGCACCGCGCGGGTGCGGGTGGACGCCGCGCCCGACGGGCGGCTGCGGGTGGCCGTCACCCCGTTCGATCCGGTGCCGCTCGCCGACCAGCCCGGCCTGGTCCTCGTGCCGCACCGCCTCGGCGCGGCGGGCGCCCCGCGGCACAAGTTCGCCGACCGGGCCTGGATCGACGCGATCGAGGCGTCCCTCGCGCCGGGCGAGGCGGCGCTGCTCGTCGACGAGCGCGACGTCGTGCTGGAGTCGACGCGGGCCTGCGTGGCCGCCGTGCTCGGCGGGCGGGTGACCACGCCGCCGCTGGATGGCCGGATCCTGCCCGGCACCGCCCGCCGCGCCCTGCTCGACGCCCTCGACGCCGCCGGCCTGTCCTACGACCTGCGCGCCCCGGCGCTCGGCGAGCTCGCGGGCGCCGGCGGGGTGTTCCTGGTCAACGCGCTGCGCGGGGTGCAGTGGGTGCGGGCGGTGCCGGGCGCGGCGTGGACGGCGGCGGACCCGGTCGCCGTCCGGGCCGCCGCGCTCCTCGGCGCCGACCGGGGGTGAGCCGTCGGGGCCGGGGGCCGCTCAGGTCTGCTCGGGCCCCAGTTCGGCGGTGAACTGGTCGACGAACCCGCGCCACGACGGCACCGGCGCGCCCGGGCGCACCACGAACTTCGTCAGTCCCACCTCGACGAACGCCCGCACCTGGATGCGTGCGGCGGCCCAGCCGTCGGCCACGAGCAGGGCCGGGTCGACGTCCGGGCGGCGCTGCGCGGCGCGGGCCAGCGCCGCGTCGCGGTCGGCGTCGGCGGTGCCGGGCGGGAGCACGACGATGTTGGTGCCGTAGTGGTCGGCCTCGATCTCGCGGCCCGCGTCGGCGGCGGCCGACTCGACACCCACGCGGCACCGCTGCGCCTCCGCGGGCGTCACGAACGCGCCTAGCCAGCCGTCGGCGAGGCGCCCGATCCGGCGCAGCCCGGCCGGGGCGCGCCCGCCCAGCCACAGGTCCAGCGGGCGCGCCGGCCGTGGCCCGACCGACGCGTCGTCGAGGTGGAAGAAGCGGCCGTGGTGGGTGACCGACGGTTCGGCGAGCAACCGGCGCAGGACGACCAGCGCCTCGTCGAAGAGGGCGGCGCGCTCGCCGTCGGGCACCGGGTACAGCCCGCGGTCGCGCGCTCCGGCGGCGCGGACGCCGAAGACCGGCAGGATCCGCTTCGGCGCCAGCGCGGCGAGCGATGCGAGCTGTGCGGCGACCAGCATCGGGTTGCGCCCGGGCAGCACGATCACCCCGGCGCCGAGCTTGAGGTCCCGGGTGCGGCCGGCCGCGTAGGCCAGCCCGATCAGCGGGTCGACCTCGTCGGAGGAGGCGAAGTCGGGCAGCCAGATCGAGTCGACGCCCGCCGCCTCGCAGGCGTCGACGTACTCCCCGAGGTCGCCGTGCGGTACGGAGCCGAGCCCGATGCGGACCTTCACCGGGCCAGCCGTTCGGGGCCTCGGTCGGCGACGGGACGGGCATCGTGTGTGGTCACGCTCCGACGGTAGCCCGGCGACGGCGCCGCTACGGGGCATCGTGTCGTGGGCAACCGCCCAACGGTGTGGCCGCTGCCCCGTTGACGCCTCGCCCGGGACCCCGCCGATGCCCGCTCCTGGACTTCGTCGGCCTCGATGATCGGTGTGTGGGCAGCAGGAGGGCGGCCCGGACCACACGGAACTGGCGCCCGCGGAGATCACCCGCTGCCGGGCCCTCCACGCGGTCACCCACCTCGCCGGGTACCGCCGCTCGACCTCCGTCCACGCACCACGCGCCAGAGCACCGCGACACCGGCCACCACACACACCAGCCCGATCACCAGCCACGACCGGGAACCGGTCATGAAGCTGCCGGGCAGCACGCCCGCGCCCTGCAGCGTCCACACCGCGCCGATCACCACGAGCAGCGCCCCGACGGCCGGTCCCACCATGCGTGTCATGCGCCGATCATGCTCGCCCCCGCCGGTGTTCGCGGCACCGCACAGGCATCGTGGTGGCCGCACCGATGTCCCGACGCCCGTGCGGTGGACACGGTGCCGGTGCGGTGGACACGGCAGCGGGCCTGCGTGCTCGTGCGCCTGCGCCCCGGCGGGGTGTTCGACACCCGGTAGAAGTTCTCGGCGCGGGGTCCGGCATCCTGGACGGCGTGAGTGCACCGGTGCTGACCCCGCCCGCCGCCGCCCGCCTGTTCCGGATTGTCGCGATCGCGGAGGCCTGCTCGTGGGTCGGGCTGCTGCTCGGCATGCTGTTCAAGTACGTGCTGACCGGAAACGACGTCGGGGTGACGGTGTTCGGCCCGATCCACGGCGCGCTGTTCGTCGCCTACGTCCTGATCACGCTGCTGGCGGCGCGGGTGCTGCGCTGGGATCTGCGCACCCTCGTGCTCGCGCTCGCGGCGAGCGTCCCGCCGCTGGCCACGCTGTGGTTCGAGCGGTGGGCACGCCGAACGGGGCGGCTCGCTCAGCCGTCGTCGGCGCCCATCGCCCGGTAGGCCGGACGCAGCAAGTCGCGCACCGACCCGCCGCGCACCGCGATCGGGAACTCGGGCACCTGGTCCAGGAGCGCGTCGGACGGGATCGACGGGCCGGCCGGCTGCTCGCCCAGCCCCGGGCCTACGGTGAAGAACCCGTCGAGCACGTCGGCGAGCGGCGCGACACCGGACCCGCCGGGGGAGGCGGCGGCCCGGCGGGTGCGCAGGTCGTCGAGCAGGGTCTCCCGGTCGCGGCCGCGCAGGGCGAGGATCTGGAACGGGTCGGCGTCGAAGCGCTCGGCCAGCACGTAGAACACGGCGGCGAGATGCTTGCAGGGCACCGCAAAGTCGGGGCAGGTGCAGTCCATCACCAGGTCGCGGGCGGTGGCCGGGAACAGGCTCAGCCCGGCGCGGTCGAAGACGTCCTCGATCTCGCGTGGCATCTCCCCGGCGAGCAGCGCGGCCGCGTAGGAGGCGTCGGCGGCGAGCGCGTCGGTGACCGCGCCCCACTCGGCCTTGCCGAAGGCGGGGATCCCGATGCGGGCCCGGTACGGCTTGGGCCGGCTGCCCTGCACCTGCGCGACGGCGCCGCCCGCGTCGACGTCGAGCGAAACGATCTGCCCGGCCCGGGCGTAGCTCCGGCCGCGGGACAGGCGCCCGCCGATGCCGAGCGACTCCAGCATCGCGATGAACCGCCCCGACCACCAGGTACGCGCGACCTTGCCCCGGGTGCTCGAGATCTGGATGCCACCCTCGACGCGGCGGGGACGGGCGCTCTCCTCCCGCCACCAGAACGGGTCCGGTTCGTCAGCCATCGACGTCCTCCAGAGCTTCGGACCCCAAGGTGAACACCTGGCGCAGTGACTCGGTGGACAGCTCGGTGAGCCAGCCCTCCCCGTCACCGACGACCATCTCCGACAGCGCCTTCTTCTTCGTGATCATCTCGTCGATGCGCTCCTCGACGGTGCCGGGGCAGACGAACTTGCGCACCTGCACGGTGCGCCGCTGCCCGATCCGGAACGCCCGGTCGGTGGCCTGGTTCTCCACGGCCGGGTTCCACCAGCGGTCCAGATGGACGACGTGGTTGGCCGCGGTCAGCGTGAGCCCGGTGCCGCCCGCCTTGAGCGACAGCAGCAGGACCGGGGCTCCCTCGCCGGCCTGGAAGTGCGCCACCATCTCGTCGCGCCGCTTCTTGGGCGTGCCGCCGTGCAGGTAGGCGACGTCGGTGTCGAACCGCGCCGAGAGGTGCGGCACCAGCATGTGGCCGAACTCGGTGAACTGGGTGAAGCAGATGACGCGGTCGCCCTCGTCGAGGATCTCGCCCAGCACCTCCTGCAGTCGGATGATCTTGCCGGACCGGCGGCCGATGGCGGTGCCGTCGTGCAGCAGCTGCGCCGGGTGGTTGCAGACCTGCTTGAGTTTGGTCATGGCGGCGAGGACGTTGCCGCGGCGCTCGATCCCGTCGGAGTCCTCGATCTTCTCCATCATGTCGTCGACGACCGTGCGGTACAGCGACGCCTGCTCGCGGGTGAGCCGGTAGTGCTGGGTGATCTCGATCTTCTCGGGCAGGTCGTCGATGATCGTGGGGTCGGTCTTGACGCGGCGCAGCAGGTAGGGGCGGGTGACGCGGCGGAGCAGCTCGGCGGCCTCGGTGTTGCCGTGCCGCTCGACCGGGATCGCGTAGCGGGCGACGAACCGCTCGGACGTGCCGAGCAGGCCCGGGTTCAGCACGTCCATCACCGACCACAGCTCGGACAGGCGGTTCTCCACCGGCGTGCCGGTGAGCGCCACCCGGTGCCCGGCGACGAAGCGGCGCACGGCCTGCGCGTGGACCGACCGGCTGTTCTTGACCGCCTGCGCCTCGTCGAGCACCAGGCGGTGCCAGGCGACCGGCTCCAGCTCGCCCGCGTCGCGGGTGGCGGTGGCGTAGGTGGTGACGACGAGGTCGGCGGCCGCGATCGCCTCCGCCAGCTCGGGCCCGTGTGGGCGACCGGGGCCGTGCTGGGCGTGCACCCGCAGCGACGGGGCGAAGCGGGCGGCCTCGCGCTCCCAGGTGCCGACCAGCGACATCGGGCAGAGCAGGAGCGTCGGGCCCGGGTCGGAGTGCTGCCGCTCGTGGGTCTCCAGCGCCAGGAGCTGGACCGTCTTGCCCAGGCCCATGTCGTCGGCCAGGCACGCGCCCAGGCCCAGCTCGGCGAGGAACGCCAGCCACGCGACTCCGCGGGCCTGGTAGGGCCGCAGGTCGGCGAGGAACCCGGGCGTGGGCGGGATCGGGGCCAGCGCGCGCTCGGCGTGGCCGGCGAGCAGGTCACCGATCCAGCCGTCGGTGTGGATGGCGGTGACGGGCAGCGGGGTGTCGCGGTCGTCGGGGTGCTGCTGGGCCAGGGCGAGCACCTCGGCGGCGGTGGGTGCGGCACCACCCCGGCGCTTCCGGGCCTTCTTCAGGAACTCCAGCCCGGCCGCGAGCCGCTCGGCGTCGACGCTGACCCAGCGTCCGCGCAGCCGCACCAGCGGCGCCTTCGCCGCCACCAGCTCGGTGATCTCCTCCTCGGACAGCTCCTCGTCGCCCACCGCGATCGACCAGCGGAAGTGCGCCAGCTCCTCCCGGCCCAGCCCGCCGCGGGTGAGGACCCGGTCGGTGGGGGTGCTGCGCGCGGACAGCGACAGGCCGACCGACCGCGTGCCGTCCCAGCCGGCCGGGAGCTGCACGCCGAACCCGGCGCCGACGAGCAACGCGGCCTCCGCGGTGAGGAACCGGTGCGCGCCGCCCATGTCCAGCTCGTGGCGGGCGGGCCGCGCCTGGCGCAGCGCGCCGGCCAGCGACGGGACGACCTGCGCGGCCCGGCCCAGCTCGGCGAGCAGCAGTTCCTGGGGCTCGGCGAGCAGCCGGTCGGCCGCGCCGTCCCACACCTGCTCGGCGGGCACCTGCAGGCTCGGGTCGGCGGCGGACTGCAGCAGGAACTGCAGCACCCAGCGGGTGCCGTCGCCGGTCTGGTCGTCCGGGTCGTCCGCCGGGTCGGACGGGTCGTGCAGCGTGCGTTCCTCGACCAGCCGGAAGCTGGCCCGGCCGTCGCCGGTGGGGGCGGTGCCGAACGCGTCCCAGGCGGCCAGCGCCGCGGCCACGTCGGCGAGCTCCCGGGGAGCGGTGTCGACGTGGGCGTCCGGGGTGAGCAGGGCGGCCAGCCAGGTCTCGGTGGCCGGTGCCGCCGTGCGGCGCGGTGGGGCGATCGTGATCGGTTCCGGGGCGCGGGCGAGCCGGTCGCGCACAGCCGTGTCGACCAGCACGGCGAGCGCGTCGGCGACCAGCGCCTCGGGATCGGGGCCGGTCGGCTCGGTGCGGGTGCCGGTGTGCTCCGCGCGTGCGACCGGGGGCATGGCGCGGGCGAGAGCGTCGACGGCGACCGCGTCGAGGCCCTGCACGACCGGCCGCCAGCGGGCCTCGGGATGGGGGACGGGCCCGGTCAGGGTGGGCAGGACGCGACCGCGGCGGGCGAGGTCGGCGGCCAGCGCGGCCACGGCGCGCAGGTGCGCGACAGACGCGCCGTAGCGCACCTCCTCGACCGGGTCGGCCAGCTCGGCGACGTCGACGACCAGCGCAGGCACCGACCACGGCCGCAGCGCAGGCTGGGCACGTGAGGCCGGCTCCCGGGCCCGGATCAGCTCCGGCGAGCTCACCGGCCCGCCCGGGCGCGACGGGAGCAGCAGCGTGATGTTCGTGGGCTTGCCGGGGTGCAGGGCCGAGAGCGCGGCGGAGGGCACCGCGAACGGGTGCGGGCGGGCGGAGCGCAGCGACCGGCTCGACGACGTGGCCGGTCGCTCGCCGTCCTCGGCCCACAGCAGCACCCCGCGACCGGGGGACCAGAGGGCGTGGACGGCGAGCACGGGGACCACCCTACGAACGCACCCCGACAGAACTGCCGCCCGCCGCCCGGCGCTCGCCGTCCGTGCACGGGCGCGCGGCCGGCGGTGGGCACCGGCTCGTCCCGCGGTCGGGAGCGTGATCGTCGAACGGGAACGGTGGGGCGTGTGTGGCGCGGTGGACGGTTCCGATCCGACGATCGTCGGTGCGGGTGCGGGTGCGGGTGCGGGTGCGGGTGCGGGTGCGGGTGCGGGTGCGGGTGCGGGTGCGGGTGCGGGTGCGAGTGCGGGTGCGCCCCGCGCTGCGCCGGGCGGACGGCAGTGATCGACGTCGGGGAACATCCGGGCGTGTGTCGAGCGGTCGGCGGCCCCGGCCCCGGCCCCGGCCCCGGCCCCGGCCCCGGCCCCGGCCCCGGCCCCGGGCGCGCGGGCCGGTGCCTCGGCTCGGCGGGGGCGGTGCCGTGGTCGGGCACCGGTGATCACCGCCTCGGAACACGGGGCCGGCCCGGCGCGGTGTGGCGGACGACGCCCCCTGGTCCCGACCCCGGCCCGGACGACGACGGCAGGCGGATAGGTGCGGCGGTGATCGCCCATCCGGAACGCCGGGGCGTGTGTGGCGCAGTTGCGGGTTCCGGTCCGCCGATCATGCGGCGCCCGCCGGGCATGCCGCGTGTCAAGGGACACGCCGACAGCGGCGCCCGCCGGGCATGCGGCGCTCGCCGGGCATGCGGCGCTCGCCGATTACGCTGCGCCCGGCCACGCGCCGCCCGGTCCCGCGACCGCCCCGCCGGGGCGCGCCCGCATCTCCCGCAGCCGTGGTCGCCCGCGCCCGGTCGCCTACGCGCCGGTCACGCCGCGCGCCGGTCGCCCGCGCGCCGCTCACGTCGCGCGCCGGTCGGCCGCGCGCCGGTCACGTCGCGCGCCGGTCACGTCGCGCGCCGGTCACGCCGCCCCCGCGCCGGTC
>NZ_JAJCYB010000090.1 GCF_029263155.1 Pseudonocardia sp. | reverse complement strand
GGCACAGCCAACGGTGCGAAGGGCCTGTTCGGCCGACGTCTAGAGTGGACGCAGACGTCGAGATGGAACCGGCTGGTAGCAGGTCGAGGGCCTGCGTTAGATGCATGAATGCTGCTTCTCATGGAATAATGATCACTACTCCCGGAAGCTGACGTGGATGTGGTCGTAGTGCCCACCGGTGGCGTTGCGCGTGTCGTAGACGCCGCCGCCGGTGTAGCGACGGCCCCAGCCGTCGGTGTCGGCGACCCCCGGATCCCAGTAGCGGCCCTGCCAGATCAGGTACTTGACCTGCAACGGCTCCGCGTGCGTACGGAACCAGTCGGCCACCCGCCATCCCGAGTCGAGCTCGCCGCCCTCCGCGAACGCACCCGGGGCGGTGGCGAACAGGTCGCACGCCTTGCCCCGGGGGTGGTCGCTGCGCGGGTTCCACGCGTGCGCGTCCCAGCAGCCGGCGTTGCGGATCACCGGGCCCTGCGACCAGCCGCCGAACGCCGCGGACGCGGCCTCCAGGCCGTGCCGGGCGGCGCCGGTGAGGCAGCCGTCACCGGTGGGGTCGGTCAGCTCGCAGCCGGTGGCGCCGCCGGTCCACGGCGCGGGGGCCGCGCCCCCGGCGGGCGCCCCCTCCGTGGGCGCGGCGTCGGCGGCTGCGGCGTCGGCGGCTGCGGCGTCAGGGGGCACCGCGTCGGCGGGCACCGCATCCGCGGGTGTCGGCTCCTCGGGTGGTCCGGGCGGAGCCGCGGAGAAGCGGTCGACCTCGGCGCGCACCCCCTCGACGTAGCCCCCGATCACCTCCGCGCACCGCTGTCCGCAGCGCGCCTCACCCGCCTCGGGCACACCGGTGGCGCTCCCTGCGACGCGACCGCAGCCTGCGAGGTGGCAGACGAGCATCGCGTCGAGAGGGTCGGCCGTCTTGCCGGTGTCCTCCAGGTGCCGGGTGACGGCACGCAGGTTGGTGCAGATCCACGCCACGGCGATCCGCAGGTGCGATTCCACGTCGGTGACGTCGTCGTCCGGGCCCGGGGGATCCGACGACCAGCGGTCGCCACCCGCCGCGACCCAGTTGCTCTGGTCGAACTGGTACAGCCCGGCGGGGCCGTCCGGGTCGTCGGAGACGAGTTCGGCGTCCCAGCCCGACTCCACCTGCACCTGCGCCACGACCCACACCGGGGGCAGCTCCGGGCAGCCGGTCGCCGTGAGCTCCGCGATCAGAGGCAGCCACTCTCGGGCGGCCTCGGGCACCGCTTCGGCCGCGACGCCCGACGTCGGATCGACGGGCTCCTCGCCGGGCGCCGCACCCAGCAGCAACAGGCCCGCGAGTGCCGCGAGCGCCGCCGCGAGCGGCCTGCGCAGCGCAGGGACGGTGGGGGCGGGCATCGGTGATCACCGGCCCCGGGCGGGTTCGCAGGACTCGAGCGCGTCGTCGTCGAGGTCGCCGGCCGGGGCCTGCGCGCGGCCGGCCCGCGGGGACGCCGGTCGCTCCACCGTCGCCAGCCCCCGCCACAGCGTGCGCGGCGACGGCGGGCCGGGAGGGCCGTGGACGACACCGCGCGGCGTGGCCGGACCGTCCACCGCGCCGCGCCCGCGCGGCGACGGCGGGCGGGGAGGGTCCTGGACGGTGCCGCGTGGCGGGCCCGGACGGTCCACGGCTCCGCGCCCGCGCGGGGCGGGCGTCGCGGCGGCCCCCGGGGACGGCCGCGGACCGGGTCGGGTGCCGGTCAGGCCACCGTCGTGGACCAGGCCCGCGGTGATCTGCAGCAGCGCGTCGGCGTAGGGGCGCAGCGGTCGCGGCCGCCGGTCCGCGGGCACGGCGAGCAGCCGTGCGGCCTCCGCGGCGGGCGGTTCGTCGAGTGCACGCCAGCGCTCCACGTCGGGCAGCAGCACGATCGCCCCGAAGCGGGGACGGATCCGGTCGAGCCACGCGCGCGCGGCGGGTGCCGGTGCGCCGTCGGTGCGCAGCGCCAGCACGGAGGCGCCGGGGACGGCCGCGGCGCGGGCGAGATCGGCGGAGCAGGCCCGGCAGACCAGCACGTCGACCGGTCCGCCGGCGTAACGACCGCCGTCGATGCCGTGCAGCGCGGTGGCGAGCGTGGTGGTGCCGACCCCGGCCGCGACGCCCGCGAACAGCGGTACCCTCACCACGCACCGCCCGTGGACGACGGGGCGGCCGGTGGCGCCGCCAGCGGGTCGTCGTCGGCGAGGGAATGATCCTCGGCGGGCGGTGGCGGTGGCGGTGGATCCTCGCCGAGGGTCTCCTCCCACGCGTCGACGACCAGGCGCCCGCCCTCGGCCGCGACCGGCACGTTGATCCGGATCCAGTACGACGCGAGGCTGCGCCAGCCGCGGCCGGTGGGTGCGGGCGCCACGGCGGGGATCCCGGCGACGTCGGGGTCGGGGCCCGCCGGTTCGGGGCCGTGCTCGCCGACCGCGCGGTAGGGGGTGACCCGTACCCGGACGTCGACGAGCACGCGGCCCTCGCCGTCCCCGCGGACCAGCCCGGGCAGTGCGAACTCGGCGCGCTGCCGGCCCCGACCCGACCAGCCCAGGTGCGCCGGGTCGCTGCCCGGCACCGGCAGGTAGTCGCGCAGCACGCGCGCCCGCCGCCCGGGGTCGTCCTCGTCCCACGACAGGTAGTCGACGGCGAACGCCGCGGCCAGCGCGGCGGCCTCGGCCGGGTCGGGAGTGGTGGCGGGACCCGAGCCGGGGTCGGGACCGGGGCCCGCGACGGGCGGGAACCCGAACGGGTCGGTGGGCGGATCGGCCACGGCCCCCGACCGGTCGGCGGCCGGCACCGAGGGCCACGGCGGGAGGGGCGGCGGCGCAACCGGGGCCGGCGGGGGAGCGGGGTAGGGAGGGGGCCCCGCGGTCGGCTGGCCGAAGATCCGGAATCGGGACACCGCGGTCACCGGGTGCGCCCGGTCGGCGTGGAGCGGTCGGACATGGTTCCCCCGGTGGTGCGGGCTCGGCTGTAGGACCGGGGGGACTGTAGGGAGGCAGCGCGCTCCCCGTGGCGGTTCGGGAAAACTCGTCGGGATCGGGGCTCTGCCGGGCGGAGCCCGGCCCGCTCAGGCGGGCGTGGTCCAGGCGTGCACCGGCTCGTTCGCGGTCGAGAACTCCAGGTAGCGAGCCAGCATGCCGCGCAGGGCGGCCGGGCGCTCGAGGCCGCGGGCCTGCAGCGCGGCCACCGTGTCGAGCTGCCACGAGGCCCCGGTCCGCCGCTGCACGCAGCGTCGCTCGATCACCGTCAGGTAGTGGTCGGCGACCTCGGGGTGCACACCCCAGCGGGCCAACCCGGCGGCGGCCTGCGGGAGCAGCTTGCGCAGCACGAGCTCGTCGGGCCGGATCCATCCGGTGCCCGGCCAGTAGAGGGGCCCGTCGAGGCCGTGGCGGGCCGCGGTGGTGAAGTTCTCCTCGGCGGCCTCGAACGACATCGAGCTCCACAGCGGCCGCTCGGCCTCCACCAGCTCGCGCAGGAGCCCGTAGAAGAACAGCGCGTTCGCCACCATGTCGACGACGGAGGGCCCGGCCGGCAGGACGCGGTTCTCCACCCGCAGGTGCGGCACCCCGCCGGCGATGTCGTACACGGGACGGTTCCAGCGCCAGATCGTGCCGTTGTGCATCCGCAGCTCGTCGAGCTGGGGGATCCGGCCCTCGGCCAGGTCGGCGAACGGGTCGGTGTCCTCGGTGACCGGCATGAGCGCCGGGAAGTAGCGCCCGTTCTCGGCGAACAGGTCCAGCACCGAGGTGATCCACCGCTCGCCGAACCAGACGCGCGGTCGCACGCCCTGGTTGCGCAGCTCCGGGGTGCGGACGTCGCACGACTGCTCGAACAGTGGGATCCGGGTCTCCGCCCACAGCCGCGAACCGAGCAGGAACGGCGAGTTCGCACCGACGGCGAGCTGCACCCCGGCCAGGCACTGCGCGGCGTTCCAGTAGGCCGCGAAGGAGTCGGGCGGCACCTGCAGGTGCAGCTGCATCGACGTGCACGCCGCCTCGGGCGCGATCGAGTCGAAGTCGGCCACCAGGTGCTCCGGGGAGACGTCGTGGCGACCCGACGGGTCGTCCCCGGTGATGTCGAGGCGGATCGGCTCGCCCCGGGCGGTGAGCATCTGCTCGTTGAGCATCGTGTAGCGCTGGTCGGTCGACAGCGCGTCCACACCGAGGTGCTGCTTCTGCAGCGTCGGCAGGATCCCGATCACGGCGAGCTGCGCGCCGTGGTCATCGGCCGCGGCGCGTACCGTGCCGAGCTCGTCGAGCAGCACGCTCTCCAGGCGGCGCCACTGGTCGCCGAGCAGCGGGCGCGGCGGCAGGTTCAGCTCGAGGTTCCAACGACCGAGCTCGGACTGGAACTCACCGGCACCCATCGCCGCGAGGACGCGGGCGCCCGCCGGGGTGGGACAGAGATCGTGGTCGACGAGGTTGAGTTCCACCTCGAGCCCGGTCATCGGCTCGTCGCAGGCGAGTGTGCGCTCCTTCAGCATCACTGCGAGCGCGTCGAGGCACCTCTGCACCTTCGCCCGATACGTCTGGCGGTCCCGCCGACTGAACGTGGTCCGGTCGACGTCCTGGCCCATACGTGACACTGCCTCCTCGCCCCCCGGGCCGAGCCCGGACCAGGGGTGCCCGGTCGGGCGAGTGCTCCACCGTGACACACCGCTACCGATGCCGCTACGGCCGACCGGATGAGTGGTGCCCGACGGGTCGTCGCGACCTGCGACGATCGGTGACCGTGGCCACCATCACCGTCGTCTCCGACCCGGCCGATCCACGCCTGGACGACTACCGCGACCTGACCACGGCCGACCGCCGTCCCGACCGGCCCGGCGGGCGCGGGCTCGTCATCGCCGAGGGCGTGGTCGTGGTCCGCCGGTTGCTGGACTCGCCCTACCCGCTGCGGTCGGTGCTGGGCGTGCCACGCCGGCTCGACGACCTCGCCGCCGACCTCGCGCACCTCGACGTGCCCGCGTACTCCACCGACGCCGACACGATGGCCACCACCGTCGGCTTCCACCTCAACCGCGGGGTGCTCGCCGTCGCCGATCGGGCGGCACCGGTGGACCCGGTGGCGCTCGCCCGCTCCGTGCGCACCCTCGCCGTGCTGGAGGGTGTCGGCGACCACGAGAACCTCGGTGCGCTGTTCCGCAACGCCGCCGCGCTCGGCGTCGACGGGGTGCTGCTCGGGCCGCGCTGCTCCGACCCGCTCTACCGGCGCAGTGTGCGGGTGTCGATGGGACATGTGCTGCGGGTGCCGTTCGCCGAGCTCCCCGGCAGCTGGCCGGCGTCGCTGGGACTGGTGCGCGACGCCGGCCTGCGGGTCGCGGCGCTGACCCCGTCCGGGTCGGTACCGATCGTCGACGCGGGGCTGACGGGCCGGCGGGTGGCCCTGCTCCTGGGGGCGGAGGGGCCGGGTCTGACCCCGGAGGCGCTGGCCGCGGCCGACGTGGCGGTCCGCATCCCGATGGCATCCGGCGTCGACTCTCTCAATGTGGCAACGGCCGCCGCGGTGGCCTTCCACGCGGTCGGAGCCGCCGTACCCTGATCACGTGATGAGGGCCGCGGGGGGCCGGGTGGAACTCGGGGACGGCCGCCCCGGTGATCCACCGCTACCCGACGACCTGGAGTCCGCCCTGCGCGAGTGGGCCGCGTTCGCCGTGGCCGTCGACCGCCCCGGCGCCGACGTCGAGCAGGACCTGGTGCGCCGCCGCGGCCGCCAGCTCGCGTCCCGGGTGGCGCGGGTGCGGGGCCGCCCCGTCGACTTCGTCGACCCGGTCAGCGGCTCCGTCGAATCGATGCGGGCTGCCGTCCCGGGACCGCGCGCGCCCGTCGGTGCCCGGCGTTCCCCGCTCGCCGTCGAGCCCCCCGGGCCCACCCCGTGGGCCACCGGCCTGCCCGTGGCGGCCTTCTTCGCGGTACTGGTCACGATGGCCGACGTGCTGCTCAGCACGACCTTCGCCGAGGCGTTCGGGCTGTGGTGGGTGCCCGCGAACCTGCTGGTCGGGCTGGGACTGGCCCCGTCGCTGTACCTGTTGCGGGTCGTGCCGTTCTGGCGGTGGCCCGCGCTGGGCACGGCCGCCGGTCTCGTGGTCGCGTGGGTCGTGCTGCTCGCGGGCGCGCTGGGCTGAACGGCCCGCGGACTCAGCGCTGGCCGCGGACCCCGAGGAGGACCTCGTCCCACGAGGGCATGACGGGCTTGCCCTTCTTGGTGCGGCGGCTGGTGGTGGCCGGGGCCTCGGCGGCGGGTTCGGCGGGAGCCTCGGCCTGCTCGCGGACCTCCTCGCGCGGAGCGGGTGGGTCCGGGGTCGTCGACGCAGCAGGCTCGGTCGGGCGCGCCTGCGGATCGGGTCGGTTCCGGGCGGGCTCGGCCCGGGCGGGCTCATCCTGGTGCTGCTCGGTCTCGGACGCGGGCGACGCGGGCTCGGGCTCGGACCGGGCGGGCTCGGGCCGGGCGGGCTCGGGCCGGCGCTGCTCGGGCTCGGCCTGGCGCTGCGCGGGCGGGCCGGCCGTGCGGCCCGGCACGGACCGGTCGTACCCGGTGCGCTCGCCGAGGTCGCGCTGGCCGGCTCCGCGCTGGCCGATGCCGCGGTCGGCCGGGGCATCGAGCGCCGGGGCCTGGGCCTGGTCGACGGCGGTGCGGTCCGCCGGGCGCTCGCCGGAGCGCTCTGTCGGACGGTCCGAGCCCCGTCCACGGTGCTCGGCGGCCCGGTTGTCGGGAGCCGGTCCGCGCTCGCGGGCCGGGTCGGACGCGGTGGCCCGCAGCTCGGGGTGCTGCGGTGCCGGTGCGGGCTCGTCCGGCCGCGCGATGTCGATCACCGGGCCGACCGGGCGGAGCGGCCGTGCCGGAAGCCCCTCGACCAGGTCGCTGGCGTGCTCGTCGACGGAGGTGACGGTGCCGCCGTGCGCCCCGGGCTGGAAGATCCAGTGTGCGCGGTTGTCCGACCGTCCGGCCCGCCAGGAGAGCGCGACGAGCCACCGTCCGTCCTCGCCCTTCCAGGAGTCCCACTCCGCCTCGGTGTACTCCTGGCCGCGCAGCCCGAAGGTGTGCGCGACGACGTCGCCCAGCGTCCGGACGTCCGGCCCGTCGCCACGGACCGGGTGGGCCCGCTGTGCGACCTCCGCCGTGCGCGAGCGCTCCAGCAACACCGGGTAGGCGAAGCGCTCGATCTTCTGGATGGGCACCCCGGCGGCGGAAGCGACCTGTTCCACGGACGCTCCGGCGCGGATGCGGGCCTGGATCTCACGTGGACGCAACTGGCTCTCCAACTCGATCGCGATCTGCCCGAGACGGGTGAGGTCGCCCCGGGCGGCGGCGCGCAACTGCTCGTCGGCGGGCACGGTGAAGCGCTCGCGACGGCCGGAGTCCTCGAGGACGACGTCGCCGCCCTCGGTGATCCCGACGACCCGCAGCGCGCGCATCCGCGGCCTCCTACCGTTCTCAAGACTCTCCCCGTCCGGGTGACGGTAGATGCCGAGTCGCGCCGGGCGGCGGAGGCGCGCCGGGGCCGTAGTACCCGCCTTGACGTCGCACAACCTGCCCGCACACGCAGCGTCCCACGTGTGAGACGTGAGGTAAAGCTGGGGCAGAAGTTACAGATGTGACTACCCGCCGCATCCGGCCACCACAGCGCCGCACCCGCACCCAGCCGCACCCCGCCCCACCGACTTGCAGTGGGGTGGCTTCACTGCAGCCAGGCTCCAGCAAAGCCACCCCACTGCAAGTCGGGGCGGCGCGGGGGCGGCGGTCAGGGGAGGTTCGGGACGATCCAGTCGATGCAGGCCGTCAGGGCCTCGACGTCGGCCGGATCGACCGCCGGGAACATGCCGATGCGCAGCTGGTTGCGGCCCAGCTTGCGGTAGGGCTCGGTGTCCACCACGCCGTTGGCGCGCAGCACCTTCGCCACCGCGGCGGCGTCGACCGCGTCGTCGAAGTCGATCGTGCCGACCACCTGCGAACGGTGCGCGGGGTCGGACACGAACGGCGTGGCGTACTCCGACTTCTCGGCCCAGCCGTAGAGCCGCCCGGACGACTCGGCGGTGCGCGCGACGCAGGCGTCGAGCCCGCCGAGACCGTTCATCCAGTCGATCTGCTCGGCCATCAGCACCAGCGTGGCGACGGCGGGGGTGTTGTAGGTCTGGTCCTTGAGGGAGTTGTCCACCGCCGTGGCCAGCGACAGGAACGGCGGGACCCACCGGTCGGACGCCGCCAGCTCGGCCACCCGCTCCAGCGCGGACGGGCTCATGAGCGCGAGCCACAGCCCACCGTCGGACGCGAAGCCCTTCTGCGGGGCGAAGTAGTAGGCGTCCGCCTGGGAGACGTCGACGGGCAGGCCCCCGGCGCCGGAGGTGGCGTCGACGACGACGAGCTGGCCGTCGATGGCCTCGGCCGGGCGGACGACGGGGACCGAGACGCCGGTCGAGGTCTCGTTGTGGGCCCAGGCGAGGACGTCGCAGCTGGGGTCGGCCTGCGGCTCGGGCGCGCTGCCCGGATCGGCCGTGACGACGATCGGGTCGGCGAGGAAGGGCGCGCCGCGCGTGGACTCGGCGAACTTGGCCGAGAACTCGCCGTAGGTCAGGTGCAGGGCGCGCTCGCGGACCAGGCCGAAGGCGGCGGCGTCCCAGAACGCGGTGGACCCGCCGTTGCCGAGGACCACCTCGTAGCCCGCCGGCAGCGAGAACAGCTCGCCCAGCCCGGATCGCACGCGGGCGACCAGTGACTTCACCGGCTTCTGGCGGTGCGAGGTGCCCATCACGGCACCGGCGGCCGCGACGGCGGCGAGCTGTTCGGGGCGGACCTTGGACGGTCCGCAGCCGAAGCGCCCGTCGGCGGGCAGGAGGTCGGTGGGGATCTGCAGGTCGGTGGACGTGGAAGCGGTCACGGATCCCAGTCTGGCACCCGCGCCGCCGGCGGCAGGCCCCGGCGGCCGTGCCCCGCGTCACGCCCGATGTCACCTGCTCGCAGCGAACGGCACGTTCGTGCACCCCGGGTGGACGGGCGTGCCGTTCGCTGCCGGGCCGGGTTCGGTCAGATCGAGTCCCAGCCCTCGACGGCCTCGGGCTTGCGCGGCCCCGGGCCGATGTACTGCGCGGACGGGCGCACGAGCTTGTTCTCGCGCTTCTGCTCCATGATGTGCGCCGACCAGCCCGCCGTGCGTGCGCTGGTGAACATCGCGGGCATCATGTGCGGCGGGACCTGGGCGAAGTCGAGGATGACCGCCGCCCAGAACTCGACGTTCGTCTCGATCGGGTGGTCCGGACGGCGCTCCCGCAGCTCGGCGAGCGCCGCCTGCTCGAGCGCGACGGCCACCTCGTAGCGGGGCGCGTTCAGCTCCCGACACGTGCGGCGCAGCACGCGGGCCCGGGGATCCTCGGCCCGGTACACCCGGTGCCCGAAACCCATGAGCTTCTCGCGCCGGTCGAGGATGCCCTTGACCAGCCCGGACGGGTCGTCGGTCCGCTCGACCTCCTCCAGCATCGGCAGCACCCGCGCCGGCGCGCCGCCGTGCAGCGGCCCGGACATGGCGCCGATCGCGCCGGACATGGCCGCGGCGACGTCGGCCCCGGTGGAGGCGATCACGCGTGCGGTGAACGTCGACGCGTTCATGCCGTGCTCGCACGCCGACACCCAGTAGGCGTCGATGGCCTTGGTGTGGGCGGGGTCCGGGTCGCCGCGCCAGCGTGTCATGAAGCGCTCGGTGATCGTGGTGCACTCGTCGATCCGGGCCTGCGGGACGGCGGGGATGCCGATCCCGCGCGCCGACTGGGCGACGTAGGACAGGGCCATCACCGAGGCGCGGGCGAGCTGGTCGCGGGCCTCGGGCTCGTCGGTGTCCAGCAGCGGGCGGTAGCCCCAGTAGGGGGCGAGCATCGCCAACGCGGCCTGGACGTCGACACGGACGTCGCCGGTGTGCACCGGGATCGGGAACGGGTCGGCGGGCGGCAGGCCCGGACCGAACCGGCCGTCGACGAGCAGCGCCCAGACGTTGCCGAAGCTGATCTTCCCGACCAGGTCCTCGATGTCGACGCCGCGGTAGCGCAGCGCGCCGCCGTCCTTGTCGGGCTCGGCGATCTGGGTGCGGAAGGCGACATGGCCCTCCAGCCCGGACTTGAAGCCGGGCGGGGGCGGAGGTACCGCCGAGCCGTTCGGCTGGTCTGCGGTACCCGGCGCGGTCGGCGCCGTCGGCGCAGTGGACACGCGTCCTCCTCGTAGGTCCCCGACTCTGGACACCCTGGCCGACTCCAGTGGCCCCGCATCGGGTGGCCGTCGGCCGGAGCACGCGCGCGCCGGGACGGGTGTTCCCGTGCACACGCGAACCGCACCGGTCACGACCGGCGTGGTTGGCGTCACCCTGCACCCAGCGACCCCGTCCTGCAACGGGGCGGGCGGGTGGGATCGGTCACCGGGATTGTCCCGGCGGCACCCGCCCACATAACGTCACAATCCGGTGACGGGGAGGCGCGCGATGGCAGAGCAGCTGGCGAGCATGCGGGTGGACTACCGCAGCGTGGAACTCGACGTCGGAGACCTCGCGCCCACCTGGCACGAGCAGCTCGGCTCCTGGCTGCGCGAGGCCGAGTCGGCGGGCGTGGCCGAGGCCAACGCGATGGTGCTCGCCACGGCGGGGGAGGACGGCAGACCCAGCTCGCGCACCGTGTTGTGCAAGGGCCTCGACCCCCGCGGCGTCGTCTTCTTCACGAACTACACCTCCGCCAAGAGTCACGACCTGCGTGCGACGCGGTACGCGAGCGCCACCTTCCCGTGGTATCCGCAGCACCGGCAGGTGCACGTGCGTGGCACGGTCGAGGAGGTCACGGCGGCCGAGACGCAGGAGTACTGGAGGTCCCGGCCCCGGGGCTCCCAGCTCGGGGCGTGGGCGTCGGCACAGTCGGTCGTGGTGCGCGACCGCAAGGTGCTCGACGACGCGCTCGCCGGCGTCACCCAGCGCTTCGGTGACGGCCCGGTGCCGGTGCCCGCGCACTGGGGCGGCTGGCGGATCGTGCCCGAGCAGGTGGAGTTCTGGCAGGGCCGGGCGAACCGCATGCACGACCGGTTGCGCTTCCAGCTCGGCCGGGATCGCACGTGGACGGTCCGCCGGCTCGCTCCCTGACCGCCCGCGGATCCCGCGTGCCGCCGGTGGCCCGACGGGGGTGTCCGAGGTCGCAGGATCGCCGCCCGTGCCCGTGGTAAGCCTGGACGGGTGCAGCGTCCGGAGCAGCCCACCCGGCCCGACGGGCCGCAGGAGCGGCCCACCGGCGCGCTCGGAACCGGCCCGGACGCCCCGACCCGGCGCCTGCGGAGGATCGCCGGTGCCGTGCGCGGCACGCTCGCCGACACCCGTCCACTGCGCACGCCGTCCTACCGCAGGCTGTGGCTCGCGGGCGTCGTCACCGTCATCGGGGCGCAGCTGTCGGTGGTGGCCGTGCCGACGCAGATCTACGAGCTCACCGGCTCCTCGGCGTGGGTCGGGCTGACGGGCCTGTTCGGCCTCGTGCCGCTCGTCGTGTTCGGGCTGTGGGGCGGCGCGATCGCCGACGCCGTCGATCGGCGCTCGTTGCTGCTGGTCAGCGGCGCGGGGATCGCGGGCGGCTCGCTGCTGCTGTGGGTCACCTCGGCCACCGGCGTCGGCGGCGTGTGGCTGATCCTGTCGCTGTTCGCCGTGCAGACCGCGTTCCTGGCGATCAACCAGCCCACCCGCAACGCCGTCATCCCGCGGCTGCTCCCCGCGGACCAGCTCCCCGCCGCCAACGCGCTGAACATGACCGTCTTCCAGGTCGGGGCGATCGCCGGGCCGCTGCTGGCCGGGGTGCTGATCCCGGTCATCGGGCTGTCCACCCTCTACCTCCTCGACGCCGTCGCGCTGCTCGCCACGCTGTGGGCCAGCTGGCGGCTGCCGGTGATGCCGCCCGATCCGCCCGCGGCCGGGACCGGACGGCGGAAGGCCGGTCTGCGCGAGATCGTCGACGGCTTCCGGTACGCCGCGGCGTACCCGGTGCTGCTGGTGTCGTTCCTCATCGACATCGTGGCGATGGCGTTCGGGATGCCGCGGGTCGTGTTCCCGGAGATGTCCCAGACCGTGTTCGGCGACCCGCCGGGGGGCGGGCCCGCGCTCGGGCTGCTGTTCGCGGCCATCCCGATCGGGATGGTGCTCGCCGGGCTGTTCTCCGGGTGGCTGCGGCGGGTCCGTCGCCACGGGGTGGCCGTCACCGTCGCCATCTGCGTGTGGGGGGCGTCGGTCGCGCTGTTCGGGCTGACGAGCTCGCTCTGGCTGGCCGTGCTCTTCCTCGCGGTCGGCGGCGCGGCCGATCTCGTCAGTTCGTCGTACCGCAGCGCCATCCTGCAGACCGTGGCCACCGACGAGATGCGCGGGCGGATGCAGGGGGTGTTCATCGTGGTCGTGGCGGGCGGGCCGCGGCTGGCCGATCTGTGGCACGGGCCTGCGGCCGCGGTCGCCGGCCCGGGACCCGCGGTCGTGGCGGGCGGGGTGGCCGTGATCGTGCTGGCGCTCGTCGTGGTGCGTCGGTTCCCGGTGTTCTGGACCTACCGAGCTCCCGCATGACCGCGGCGCCGAGATCGGCCGGCTCGGACGTCCATGGTCGCCCGAACGGGTGATGTGCGGCGGAAAGCGGGTCGGCCGGCGCGTGATGTCGGCCGGTCTGCCCGGCGCCCGCCGGAGGCCGCGCACTAGTTTGGGCGCCAACGATCGCGACACCCGACCCGAGTGTGAGGGAACCTCCACATGGCCGACCAGACCGAAGCCGTACTGCACCACCCGGGCGGCGAGTACCCGATGACGATCACCCACGCCACCGAGGGCGCGTCCGCGTTCGACATCGGGAAGCTGCTCCCCACGACCGGACTGGTCACCCTCGACCAGGGTTTCGGCAACACCGCCGCGTGCACCTCGGCGGTCACCTACATCGACGGCGACGCGGGCATCCTGCGCTACCGCGGCTACCCGATCGACCAGCTGGCCGAGAGGTCGACGTTCCTGGAGACCAGCTACCTGCTGATCTACGGTGACCTGCCGACCCAGGCCGAGCTGTCGGCGTTCACCAACAAGGTCAGCCGGCACACGCTGCTGCACGAGGACCTCAAGCGCTTCTTCGAGGGCTTCCCGCGCGACGCGCACCCGATGCCGGTGCTCTCGTCCGCGGTGAGCGCCCTGTCGACCTTCTACCAGGACAGCCTCGACCCCTTCGACGCCGACGCCGTGGAGCTGTCCACCGCGCGGCTGCTGGCGAAGCTGCCGACGATCGCCGCCTACGCGTACAAGAAGTCCGTGGGACAGCCGTTCCTCTACCCGGACAACTCGCTCGGGCTGGTGGAGAACTTCCTGCGCATGACGTTCGGCTTCCCCGCCGAGCCCTACGAGATCGACCCCGAGGTGGCGCGGGCCCTCGAGGTGCTGCTGATCCTGCACGCCGACCACGAGCAGAACTGCTCGACGTCCACCGTGCGCATGGTCGGCTCCTCGCACGCCAACCTGTTCGCGTCGGTCTCCGCGGGCATCAACGCCCTGTTCGGCCCCCTGCACGGTGGTGCCAACCAGTCGGTGCTGGAGATGTTGCAGCGCATCCTGACCGAGGAGGACGGCGACGTCGAGAAGTTCGTCGGCCGCGTCAAGAACAAGGAGAAGGGCGCCCGCCTCATGGGGTTCGGGCACCGCGTCTACAAGAACTACGACCCGCGCGCCCGGATCGTCAAGCAGAGCGCCGACGAGATCCTCAAGAAGCTGGGTGTCACCGACCCGCTGCTCGACATCGCCAAGGCGCTGGAGGAGAAGGCGCTGGCCGACGACTACTTCGTCGAGCGCAAGCTCTACCCGAACGTCGACTTCTACACCGGCGTGATCTACCGGGCCATGGGCTTCCCGACGAAGATGTTCACGGTGCTGTTCGCGCTCGGCCGGCTGCCCGGCTGGATCGCGCACTGGCGCGAGATGATCAACGACGACGCCACGAAGATCGGCCGTCCGCGCCAGCTGTACACCGGGGCCACCGAGCGCGGCTACGTGCCGATGGGCGAGCGCTGACCCGGTCGGGGATCGAACCGGAACTGCGCGGCCATCGCCCGGGTGGCCGGCCCGCGGGGCAGCAGGCGCAGCGCCGCGTCACGGAGCCGGCCCGCGGGTCCGCGTAGCGTCAGGATGCGGTTCATCCGCCGGGCCTGGCGCATCAGGTCGGTGGTGCGCGGGCGGCGCAGCGCGTCGTAGCGGGCGAGCGCCGCCGCGACGTCGGCCGTCGTGTCGAGCACGCCGGCCAGGGTCACCGCGTCCTCGAAGGCCAGGCAGGCGCCCTGGCCGAGGTCGGGGGTCATGGCGTGCGCGGCGTCGCCGAGCAGGGCCACCTGACCGAGGGCGAACGTCGGCAGCGGTGCCGCGAGCCGGGCGGTCTCGACGACGTGGACGTCCCCGGGCGCGGTGGCGGCGATCAGCTCCGCCGCGCAGGGGTGCCAGTCGGCGCGGCGGGCCCGCAGCCAGGCGTGCCGGGCGGTCGGGTCGGCGGGGGCGTCCGGTGTGCGCCAGGTGGCGTACCAGTAGACGGCGCCGTCGGCCATCGGCATGCAGCCGAAGCGCTCGCCGCTGCGGTGGTCGAGCAGTTCCCCGGGCGCCAGCGGCACCCCCGGCGGCGCCGGTGCGATCGCGCGGGCGGCGAACTCGCCCGAGACCTGCAGCCCGGGGTGGCCGGGGAACAGGGCCGCCCGCAGCCGGCTGCCCGCGCCGTCGGCGACGACCACGGCGTCGGAGGTGGGCACGGCGTCGGAGATGGGCACGGCGTCGACGGGTCGTCCGGTCCGGACCGTGCCCGCCGGCAGGGCTTCGGCGAGCAGGCCGTGCAGCCAGCGGCGGGGGACCACGACGACCGGGGCGCCGGTGAGCGCTTCGACCGCGCGCTGGTCGGTGGCCAGCAGCGGCTGGCCGTGCCGGTTCCGCACGCCGCCCGCCGTGCCGAGCGGGGCGGAGCGCTCGCGCACCGGCGCACCGAGACCGAGTGCGTCGAGCGCCAGCACGCCGTTGGGCATGATCCCGATGCCGGCGCCCGTCTCGCGCAGGTGCGGGGCGCGCTCCAGCACCGTCACCGTATGCCCGCTCCGGTGCAGCGCGACCGCCGCCGCCAGCCCGCCGAGCCCCGCGCCCACCACCGTGATGTCCATGCCGGCCTCCCTCTACTCTTGTAGAGACCGTACCATTTGGCTCTACAGAAGTAGAGGACAAGGCTCGTGACCGACCGGCGGACCGAGATCCTCGACGCGGCCCTGCTCGTGCTGGCCGACCACGGCATGCGCGGTCTCACCCATCGCGCCGTCGACGGCGCGGCGGGCATCGCGCCGGGCAGCACCTCGTACTACTTCCGCAGCCGCTCCGCGCTGGTCGCCGGCTGCGTGGAGCGGCTGCTGGCGCTGGACGTGGAACGGGAGATGCCGGCGCTGGTCGCGCCCCGCGGGTCGCCGCTGGACGTGCTCGTCGCCGTCGGGGTGTCGATGGCCACCGACCAGCGGCACCGCACCCTGGCCCGCTACGAGCTGAGCCTGGCCGCCGTCCGGGACCCGGCGCTGCGGGCGGAGCTGCGCGCGGGCGGCGACACGATCCGCCGCCTCGGGGCCGAGGCGTTGGCACATCTGGGCGCGGTCGAACCGGACGCCGCCGCCGCGGAGATCGCCGCGCTGCTGGACGGCCTGGTGTTCACCGCGCTGGTCCGCGGCCCCGACGACCCGGTGGCGCTGGCGGCCTGGCTGCGCCCGCCCCTGGCCCGCACGCTGACGGCACTGACCGCCCAGCCGTAGACCAGCGCCCGCGCCGTCGAGATTCCGGTGGCCCACGCCATTGCAGGAAGGCCACCTTCATGCCATCTGGTTGCGTGAAGGTGGCCTTCCTGCAATCGGACCGCGCCCGGACACCCGCCGCGTCACCCCTGCCGTCGCCGCGCGCGACCGGTCGCCGCGCGTTAGCGTCGCCGATCATGAGTGCCGTCTCCGTCGTCTGGTTCCGTCGTGACCTGCGGGTGCGTGACCAGCCCACGTTCCTCGCCGCCGCGGAGGCGGCGCCGGAGTCGTTGGCGCTGTTCGTGCTCGATCCGGCGCTGCTGGACCCCGCAGGCCCGGCCCGGCGCACCTTCCTCTACCGCGCGCTGCGCTGCCTCGACGAGTCACTCGGCGGGCGGCTGCTCGTCGTGCGCGGTGATCCCGCTGACGTGGTGCCCCGGATCGCCGCTGCCGCCGCGGCCGGCAGGGTGCACGTCGCCGCCGACTACGGCCCGTACGGCGTCCGCCGTGACGAGGCCGTGGAGAAGGCGCTCGTGGCCGACGGGCGGGAGCTGGTGCGCACCGGCTCGCCGTACGCGGTGGCGCCCGGCCGGGTGCGCAAGGGCGACGGCGACCCGTACCGGGTGTTCACCCCGTTCCGGCGCGCGTGGGCCGAGCACGGCTGGCGGGCGCCCGCCGACACCGACGCGAGCACCGTCGACTGGCTCGACCCGGCGGTCAAGGACGGCGGGCCGCGGGCCGTGCGCGTGCCCGACGACGAGCCGGTCGAGGCCCCGCTGCCCGACGCCACCGAGAACGCCGCGCTGGCCCGGTGGCGGGACTTCCTCGACGGCCCCGTCGACCGCTACGGCGACGCCCGCGACCGGCCCGACCGGCCGGGCACCTCGCGGATGTCGGTGTATCTCAAGTACGGGCTCGTGCACCCCCGCACGCTCCTCGCGGACCTGGCCCCGCGGCGCTCGGAGTCGGCGCAGACCTTCCGCACCGAGATCGCCTGGCGCGAGTTCTACGCCGACGTCCTGCACCGGCGCCCCGACTCGGCCCGCCAGAACTACGACCGCGCCTTCGACGCCCTGCCGACGGCGTCCGGCGCCGCCGCCCGCACCGCGTTCGACGCCTGGCGCGAGGGCCGCACCGGCTTCCCGATCGTCGACGCCGGGATGCGGCAGCTGCGCGCGGAGGCGTGGATGCACAATCGCGTGCGCATGATCGTCGCGAGCTTCCTGGTGAAGGACCTGCACCTGCCGTGGTGGTGGGGGGCGCGGCACTTCATGCGGCTGCTCGTGGACGGTGACCTGGCGTCCAACCAGCACGGCTGGCAGTGGACGGCCGGCAGCGGCACCGACGCGTCGCCGTACTTCCGGGTGTTCAACCCGATCACGCAGGGCGAGAAGTTCGACCCGGACGGCGACTACGTCCGCCGCTACGTCCCCGAACTGCGTGACGTGGAGGGAAGGAAGGTGCACCAGCCGTGGACGCTGCCCGGCGGTGTGCCGGAGGGCTACCCGGAACCGATGGTCGACCACAAGGCCGAGCGGCTCGCAGCGCTCGCGCGGTACGACCACGTCAAGGCCGCGCGCAGCTGACTCCTCGCCGCACCGGGCCGCCGCGGTGCCGGTACGGTCGGCGCGCACCGAGGGGAGAGGGGACCATGACCGATACCCGACCGTCCCGCCGTCGCCGCTGGATCGTGCCGGTCGTCGTGTTGGGGGTGGGCGCGTGGGTCGCCGTGCGCAGGCGATCCGGGCCCGGGCCCGCCGCGGCGAACCGAACCGTCCCTTCGCGACCGGTCACGGCGCCCGCGCCCGCGGCGGCGGGTACGACCGGCCGCAACGGCTCGTCCCCGACACCCCCGGCGCCGGGCACCCCACCGGCTCCCGCGGGCAGCCCGGCCCCCCCCGCGGCGTCGACGTCACCACCCGATCCCCCCGACCCGGCGCCGCCGACGGTCCCGCGGCAGCCCTCCCCGGCTGACGGGTCAACGGTTCCCGGGCCTTCCGAGCCGCCTGCCGCGGCCCCGGCGTCCGCCGGGTCGAGCGAGCCGCCCGTCGGCCCTCCGCCGGCACCGTCGCTCGCCGCTGCACCGTCGGGCGCCGCTGCCTCGTCGGACCCACCGCCCGATGCGCCCGAACCCCGCCGATCCTCGTCCCCGCGGCGCCGCGGGGCGGCCACGCCCCCGCAATCCCTCCTCGCGGATCCGCAGGACGTGACCGCCTCCTCTCCCGACTCTCCGCACGGCCCCGGCTCGGCCCTCCCGCTACCCGACGGATCCGCACCGGGCCCGGACTTCACGATCAAGGGCAACGCCGGGTCGATGCTGTTCCACCCGCCGTCGAGCCCGTACTACGCGCGGACCAAGGCGGAGGTGTGGTTCCGCACGGCCGAGGACGCCGTCGCCGCCGGGTTCTCCGCCCACACCCCACGGCGACGCACCGCCGGCTGACGGTCACGGTGTAACGCGCGCCCGCCGACCGAGGATCTATCCCGGGAGGCGGCCGAGCGGAGCGTGCTGTGGCGGAGGACGGTGGGGTGCGGGTGCTCGCGCGCCCGGTCGTGCCCGCGCCACGCCTTCCGCTGGACCTGCACGCCCAGGTCGACGCCCACCTCGAGCTGGCGGCCCGGCTGCCCCCGGAGCCGCCCCGGTTCCCCCGCCGACTGCTCACCGTCGAGATCCCGGCGCTGCTGGTCGCGGTCCTGATCGCGGCCGCCGGGTTCCTGATGTACGGCGGCCCGCCGGGCACGGGCGACCTCTACGTCGACCCCACCACGGCCGCGGCCCGGCAGGTGGCCGAGTGGGAGGGCGCGGGCCGGGCGGCCGACGCGACGCTGCTGCGCCAGATCGCCGACCGCCCGGTCCCGCTGTGGCTCGCGGGCGGCACGGACGTCGCCGCCGTGGTGGCCGACTACACCGACCGGGCGGACGCCGCGGGCGCCGTACCGTTGCTGGTCGCCTACAACATCCCCGACCGCGACTGCGGCAGCTTCTCCGGTGGAGGCGCGGCCGACGGTGCGGCCTACCGGGCCTGGGTTGCCGAGGTCGCCGCGGGCCTGCGCGGGCAGCGGGACCCGCTGGTCGTGCTCGAGCCCGACGCGATCCCGCACCAGCTCACCGGCTGCGTCACCGGTGCGGACGAGCGGTACGCGCTGCTCGCGCACGCCGTCGACGTGCTCGCCGCGGCGGGCGCCCGCGTCTACCTCGACGCGGGCAACCCCGGCTTCGTGCCCGACGTCGGCGCCACGGCCGACGCGCTGGCACGTTCCGGGGTGCGCCGCGCGGCCGGGTTCAGCCTCAACGTCGCGAACTTCTACCCCACCGAGGAGACGGTGGCGCACGGCACGGCGATCTCGCAGGCCCTCGGCGGCGGGGTGCGGTTCGTCGTGGACACCAGCCGCAACGGTGCCGGCCGGGCACCGGAGGCCGCCGACGGCACGCCCTCGTGGTGCAACCCGGCCGGCCGCAGGCTCGGCGTACCGCCCACGACCGACCCGGGGATCCCGCTGGTGGACGCGCTCCTGTGGGTCAAGCGGCCCGGCGAGTCGGACGGCGAGTGCCGGCCGGGGGAGCCCCCGGCCGGCGGCTGGTTCCCCGAGTACGCCCTGGAACTCGTCGAGGGCTGACACCTCACCGGGTGCGCAGCGCCTCGCGCAGGCCCACGCGCGCGCCGGTCCGCAGGATCGAGTTCTCGTAGACGCGAGCGGCCACCCGGACGACCACGACGATCGACACCAGGGCGATAACGACGGACACCGCGACCTCCCACAGCGGCGCCACGCCGAGCGCGTAGCGCGCCGGCATCAGCGTCTGGGAGAAGAACGGCACGAACGACAGCACCGCGACGAGCGGGTTGCGCGGATCGTTGGGCAGCAGGTTCACCGCCAGGATGAAGGGGATGAGCAACACGAAGATCAGCGGCGTGACGACGGAGTTGAGCTCCTCCTGCCGCGACACCGTGGACCCGATCGCGGCGTACAGAGCCGCGAACAGGAAGAAACCCAGCAGGTACCACAGCACGACCATCCCGAACATGCCCGCGGCCGCCCCGGGCACGGTCAACAACCCCGCGGCGGTGCCGGCGACCACCCCGATGACCCCGAGGATCACCAGCTGCAACAGCCCGACGGACCCGAGCCCGAGCACCTTGCCCGCGAGCAGCTGCCACGGCTTGATGGTGGCGAGCAGCAGCTCCACCACGCGGCTCTGCTTCTCCTCGACCACCCCGGTGGCCACCAGTGCGCCGTAGCCGCTCAGCGAGATGAACAGCAGGATCGTGCCCACGAGCGCGATCCCGAGCTGCTCCCCGCTGTTCGCGTCCGCCGGCTCCAGCGTCGCCACCGCCACCTCGGACCGGGCGCCGAGCGCGGCCGGGTCGATCCCGGCCTCGGCCAGCGCGGTGCCGAGCGTGTCCTGCTGCACCGCGGTGATCACCACGGCCTGCAGGCCGGAGTCGACGGCGTCACGGCCCACCAGCTCGTAGCCACCGGCGGATCCGGTCAACAGGGCGTCGAGATCGCCCTCGCCGACGGCCGCGCGTCCCTCGGAGTCGGAGACCTCACGGATCTCCAGCGTCCGGTCCTGGGCCTGCGCGATCTGCTCCATGGCGGGCTGCAGCGAGGCGGTCTCCGGGGTGACCCCGAGCGTGTTGGTCGAGGACTGCCCGGAGATGAACGCGCCCAGCAGCCCGATCCCGGCGAACATCACGAGCGTGACGACCAGGCCGATCACGAAGCTGCGGGACCGGACCTGCGTGGTGAACTCGCGGCGCGCCACGAGAAGGACCGCCTGTGACGGGCTCAGCGGCGAACTCATGCGGGCACCCCGTTCACGGATCCGGACTCGACGACATCGCGGTACAGCTCGGTCAGCGGGGGTCGCCAGCGCCGGAACTCGTGCACCGGGCCCGCGGCCAGCGCCACGCGCAGCACGTCCTGGTCGTCGACGCCGGGCGTGAGCCGGATGCGGGTGTGCGCGCCCGCCCCGTCGGTTACCGTCCCGTCCACCACCTCGACGCCGGGCACCCCGCTCGCCCATCCCGCGGGCGGGCCGTGCACGTCGATCACGGCACTCGCGTCCCGCGCGCGCAGCTCGGACACCGACCCGACGGCCACCATCCGGCCGCCGGAGATGATGCCGATGCGGTCGCAGAGCCGCTCCACCAGTTCGAGCTGGTGGCTGGAGAAGATCACGGGGACGCCCGCGTCGGCCTTGCTGCGCAGCACCCCGCTCATCACCTCGACGGCCGTGGGGTCGAGACCGGAGAACGGCTCGTCGAGCACGAGCACCTCCGGGTCGTGTGCGAGCGCCGCCGCGAGCTGCACCCGCTGCTGGTTGCCCAGCGACAGCTTCTGCACCTCGTCACCGAGGCGGTGGCCGATCTCGAGGGTCGTGGTCCACCGCTGCACGGCGGCGTCCGCGTCGGCGGCCGGCAGGCCGTGCAGCCGCGCCAGGTAGACCAGCTGTTCGCCCACCTTCATCTTCGGATACAGCCCGCGCTCCTCGGGCATGTAGCCGACCCGCCTGCGCAGGTCGGCGTCGACGGGCACCCCCTTCCAGGACACCTCGCCGGCGTCGGCCGACAGCACCCCGAGCACGATCCGCATCGTGGTGGTCTTGCCTGCGCCGTTGCTGCCCACGAAGCCGAACACCTCGCCCGGCCGCACGGTGAAACTCACGTCGTCGAGCGCCTGGACCGTGCCGAAGCGCTTGGACACCCCCCGGATCTCCAACATGGCGGCAGCCTATGGGTCGATCACCGGGGCGCAGGTGCCGATCGTCAACAGGCGGCGATGACAGGTGTCAGGTCAGGCTGGGCATCGAGATCCCGTAGCCACGGATCTTGCGGTAGATCGTGGCGCGGGACATGCCCAGGTGGCGGGCCGCCTCGGCCTTGTTGCCGTCGGTGTCGATGAGCGCGTCGACGATCGCGTCGCACTCGATCGCCTCCAGCGGTGTGAGGACCCGGCGGGTGGTGGCGCGACATTCCGGCGGCAGGTCGGCCGAGGCGACGACCCCGGTGCGCCTGCGGGCCACGACCTTGCGGAGCACCTGGTAGAGCTGCTCGACGTTGCCGGGCCAGCGGTTGCGCATCAGCACCCGCATCGCCTCCGCGGAGCAGCTCAGGTCCGCACCGCGGGTGAGCCGTGCGATCAGGTAGGGCACCAGTTCGGTCACGTCCTCGACGTGGTGGCGCAACGGCGGCACCTCGACGGTGCTCGGGAAGTGGGCGAGCAGCTCGCGCAGGTCGGCACCGCCGCGGCCGGGGGTGACGGTGGCGACGATCCACGGCCGCTCGGGGTCGGTGGACTCGCGGTGCGGCTCCAGCGCGTCGGCCAGCGCCTGCACGGCGGCGGCGTCGAGGCGTTCCAGGTGGGTGAGCACCAGGGTGCCGCCGTCGCCGGACTCGAGCTCCTCGGCGATCTCGGCGACCCACCGCGGCCCGTACTGGTCGGCGTCGAAGACGCGCAGGTGCGCGGCGGGCGTGCGGCCCTGGTGGGTGGCCCGGGCGATCGTGGTCTTGCCCGTGCCCGCCTCGCCCTCCAGGACCAGCCACTCGCGGGCGCGGAAGTGCCGGTCGACGGCCTGGCAGCACTTGGCCCACAACGGTCCGGAGCCGACGGCCGCGGGCAGGCTGGGTGCGGCGGCGGCGACGCTGCGGCTGGTCTGCGTGGTGCCGTTGGCGATGATCTGGACCTGGACGACGCCGCCGCCGCGGTCGCCGTCGGACCAGCTCGGCCGGCACTGCACGCGAGCGGTGTGACCACTGGGCAGGTCGATCATCAGCTGGTGCCGCCTGCCCGCGGCGAGCGCCTCGCCCGCCTCGGCGAGCAGCGGCCCCTGGTCGGCGGGGTCGAGCAGTTCACGGGCGCGGTCGTTCATCATCAGCAGGTCGTCGCTCATGGCGAACACCGCGCCACGGCCGCGTTGGCACGCGGTGAGGTAGTCGTGCAGCAGCGTGAGCTCGCGGCGGCCGGACTGCTCCAGCAGGACCTCCTCGATCCGTTTGGCCACGCTGGAGGCGATGGCGACCATCATCATGTTGGCGTCGCGGCGCCAGCAGGTGAGGTCGACGACGCCGAGCACCTTGCTGCTGACGGGATGCCGGACCGGGACACCGGCGCAGGCCAGGTCCTCGAGGTGCTCGGCGTAGTGTTCGTGACCGAACACCTGCGCGGGCCCACGGCCCTCCAGGGCGGTGCCGATCCCATTCGTCCCGACGTGCCGCTCGGCGTAGCTGAAGCCCGGCGCGAGCGCGATCCGGTCGAGCTGGCGGGTGAGCGACCCGTCGCCGCTGCGGCGGTCGAGCACCACCGCGTCGGCGTCGGTGAGGATCAGGCTCACGGGCTCGCTGGTGAGCTGGTCGGCGACCTCGCGGATGATCGGTCCTGCGGCCCGTGTGAGCAGCGAGTCGAGCGAGAACTCGGACTCGAGGCCGAGCTCGAGGCGGTCGGCGGCCACGTCGTAGTGCCGGGAGCGCGTCCAGGACGCGAGGATCGGTTCCCGCACGACGCCGGGCTCGACGGGTTCGTCCACCAGGAAACAGGTGCGGGCCTGGGCGAGCTCTTCGGAGCCGCCGTCCGGGTGCGGGCGCGTCGAAGTCGAGCGGCGGTCATCCGCCGCTCTCAGCGATGCGCCCAAGCGGAGCGTGCGCTGGTCCGGGTGGTCCAACCGGTTCCCCTTTTCGGAGCTGCTGTGATCCGCGGCGGTGGCCGGTGCGCTTCCCGACGGTACAGGCGCGATGCGCCGAACGGTAGGCAGAGGTCGGTAGCCGACGACAGTCTCATATTGAGACCGCACGTTCTCGGCTCCGGAGGTGTGATTCCCGGCACGGAACGAGAGGCGCCGGGGCCCGCAAGCCCCCGGGGACCACGAGATCCGCGTTCTCACTCCGGTGCCGAGACGCCCGCGCTCGTGTCGGCAGCGAGGAAACCACCACCGTGAGGAGACGACCTTGAGTCGGCAGAGTTTGGCCAAGGCTCACCAGAAGATCCAGGAGCTGTCCTGGGAGCCGCAGTACCACGAGCCGTACATGAAGTACGGAACCGACTACACGTTCCGCAAGGCCGCCAAGAAGGACCCGCTCAAGCAGGTCCTGCGGTCCTACTTCC
>NZ_JAJCYB010000089.1 GCF_029263155.1 Pseudonocardia sp. | reverse complement strand
GGCACAGCCAACGGTGCGAAGGGCCTGTTCGGCCGACGTCTAGAGTGGACGCAGACGTCGAGATGGAACCGGCTGGTAGCAGGTCGAGGGCCTGCGTTAGATGCATGAATGCTGCTTCTCATGGAATAATGATCACTACTCTCGGACGCTGATGTGGACGTGGTCGTAGTGCCCTCCGGTGGCGTCCGCCGGGTCGTAGACGCCGCCGCCGGTGTACGGGCGGCCCCAGCCGTTGGCGTCGGGCGTGTCGGGTGACCAGAAGCGGCCCTGCCAGATCAGATACTTGACCTTGAGGGCGACGGCGTGGGTGCGGAGCCAGGTGGCCAGGCGCCATCCGTTCTGGAGTTCTTCGCCTTGTGGGAACTGGCCTGCGGCGTCGGGGAAGTAGTCGCAGGCCTGGCCGCGGGGGTGGTCGCTGTCGGGGTTCCAGGCGTGTTCGTCCCAGCAGCCCGCTGAGCGGATCGGTTCACCGGGGCGGGGTGGGCCGAAGGCGCGCACGATCTCGTCGTGCGCGTGGCGGGTCGCGGGGGTGAGGCAGCGACCGCCGGTGGGGTCGTCGGCGGTGCAGAGCGCGCTGAGGCCGTCGAACGGAGTCGGCGCGGGCAGGTCCTCCACGGACACCGGCCCCGCTCCGGCGCCGTACTGCGTGACGAGGGTGTGGACGCGGTTGAGGTAGTTCGTGACGAGGTCGGCGCAGGTCCGGTCGCAGCCGGCCTCACCGGCGGCGGGGATGCCGGTGGCCGAGCCGGTGAGGCGGCCACAGCCGGCGATGTGGCAGACGAGCATGCCGTCCAGGGCGGCGGTCGGCTTGCCGGTGGTCTGCAGGTGCGCGGCGGCGGTGCGCAGGTTGGCGCACACCCACGGGATCGCGCGGCGCAGGTGCTCGTCGGGTCGGAGGACATCGGCGTCGGCGGGCGGTGGGGTAGCCGACCAGGCCGCGCCGCCGGCGTCGGTCCAGTTGGCCTCGTTGAGCTGGTAGAGCCCGGCTGCGCCGCCGTTGCGGTCGCTGCTGAACGCGGTGGGGTCCCAGCTGGACTCGGCCTGGACGTGGGCTATCACCCACAGCGGCGGGAGTTCCGGACACTCGGTGGCGGTGACTGTGGCGATGGTGTCGAGGTGCTGTGCGGCGAGGGCGGGGATGGCGGCGGTGTTCACCACGTTGGCCGGTGTCGCCGTGGCGAGCCCGCCGAGCAGTGCGGCGATCAGCAGGAGCGGGATGAGCAGGGTGGCGACCAGGCTGCCGCCGATGGCGAGGAAGGCGCGCATGCCGTCACTCGGGTGTCCGGGTCGGCAGGGTCGCGATCGGGGTGTGCTCGTTGAGGCTGCGGTAGCGCTCGTTGTGGGTGCAGTCGGCGAACGTGCCGATCGGGGTGAGCAGTTCGCGCAGGCAGGGGTCGAGGTGGTCGCGGATCCAGATCGACATCGCGGCCCCGGGTTCCGGGGCCAGTTCGGTCCAGGCGCGCCGGAGCGCTTCGAGGCGGAACACGGCTTCGGGGTGTTCCCACCACAGCGGGCACCAGGTCAGCTCTCCGCGCAGCGGGCGGGCGATCATCGAGGTGATGGTGTCGTGCACCCAGACGATCAGTGCGTCGACGTCGAGCTCGTCGTCCCCGTCGTCGGGCGACTCGACGCCGGGCTCCGGCACGTGTACGCCGCTGAGCAGTTCGTCGAGGAGGTCGGACTGGTGGGTCCGCCAGGCCTCGAGGGCCTGGACACGTGCGCACAGTTCGGCGATCAGCCGCTCACCGGACGGCTGGGTGGGCTCCTCGGGGGCGTTAGCGTCGGATGTGTTCATGGTCGGGTTCCTGTCGTTGGCGGGGTCGGGAAGCTGTGCGTGGCCGGGCCGGTTGGGTCCGGGCGGTTGATCGGGTTGTCGGGGCCCAGTGCGGCGGCGGCGGTGCGGCGCAGTTCGGTGAGCGCGGTGTCGGCGTACTCGTGGATGTCGGTGTGGTCGTGCTCGCGGTACCAGGGGTGCAGCCGGCCGAGCCCGACCCGGCGCCCGGTGGACAGCAGCACCGCCTGGTCGCGGGGGATCGCGCGCAGCGCGGACGGGGGCATGACGGGTTCGCGGGCCTGGGAGTACTGGCGGGAGTGGCGGCTGCGGTCGACGCTGGTGGAGATGCGCTCGACGTAGTGGTCGCCGATGAGACCGGAGAGCTTCTGCAGGAAGGCGTGGTCGTCGACCCCGGCGCCGACGAGCTTGATGGTGGCGGCGGACCAGAGGGCCTGCATGCCCTGTTCACCCCACACGCCGGCGCCTTGCTGGTAGCTCTGCAGCATGGTGAGGACCTGGATGCCGCGGGAGCCGTAGTGGCTGTAGAGCTGGGGCAGGGCGCGGATCGGGCAGATGTTCGCGGCCTCGTCGAGGACCGCGACGACGGGTGGTTCGAGGCGGCCCCCGGAGGCTTGGGCGAGGAGTTCGGCGATCTCCAGAATGCGGTCGACCAGCGCGGTGACGACGGGGGCGGCGGTGCCGGCGCCCTCCTTGGACAGCAGGTGGATCGTGGCGCGACCGTGGCGCGCGGCGGCGAGCAGGTCCCACAGGTCCAGCTCGACGGGCACGGTCCACGGTGAACTGCGCCAGGTTGCGGGCGGGGTGATCCACCGCATCAGTCGCTCGCTGGTGAGGGCTTTGGTGGCGGTGCGGGCGGTCTGGAAGATGCCCTTGGTGGTGACGTCGGCGCCGGACAGGGTGGCTTCGAGGTCGGCGGCCTCGGCGTCGGCGCCGGCGTTGTCGAGGGCGGCGATGGCGCCGCGGTTGCCGGGTTGCAGCCAGGCGAGGACCTCGCGCATGGTGGCTTCGCTGATCGCGGCGGCGAGCAGGGTGGCGGTGAGGACCTGTTCGCCGGCGGCGTGGAAGAACGGGTCGCG
>NZ_JAJCYB010000088.1 GCF_029263155.1 Pseudonocardia sp. | reverse complement strand
TCGCCCAGATCGACCGCCGCGCCCGCCCGGCGACCGTCGACCTCGGTATCCCGCCGATCACCACGAGCGGCTGAACGCACACGCCCGCAACGAGCCTCTGAAGATCAAGTTCAGAGAATACGGCATCCAGGTCGCGACGTGCGTGCCGTTCGACCCCGAGTCCAAGGGCGGCGCCGAGGCATCGGTGCGGGTCGCGAAGGCGGATCTGGTGCCGACCGAGGCCAACCTGGCCGAGCACTACCCGGACATGACCGCGCTGGTCGCGGCGTGCGACGCGTTCTGCGCGACGGTCAACGGTCGCCGGCATCGGGAGACCGCCGCGGTCCCGGCCGAGCGGCTGCTCATCGAGCGGGAGCGGCTGCACGTGCTGCCCTCGGCGCCCTATGCCGCCGCTCTCGGGGAGACGCGGCTGGTGAACACCGACCAGACCGTGCGGTTCGGGTCGGTGCGCTACTCCACCCCACCCGGGCTGGTCGGGACCGAGGTGTGGGTCCGGCCGGCGGGCGATGAGCTGGTCGTCGTCGCCGATCTCAACGGTCTCGCGCTGCGGCCGTCGTGGGCGCCCGCGGCGCCGGCCGGGCTGGTCGAGGTCGCCCGGCACGCCCTGTCGACGCCGGGTCGGCCACGGATCGAGCTGGGCCACTACCCCGGTCACCCACAAGATCCGTCCGGGGCGCCGCGGCCGCCCACCCCCAGGCCTACCAGCGCTGCGGAGACTGCGTTCCTCGCCCTCGGCCCGGGAGCCGAGGCGTGGCTGGTCGAGGCCGCCGCGGCCGGGGCGGTGCGGGTCCGGGCGAAGATGGCCGCCGCGGTCGAGCTCGCCGCACTCGCCGGGCACAGCGAGGTCGATGCTGCGCTCGGCGTCGCCGCGGCCGCCGGGCGGTTCGCCGAGGACGACCTGCTCGCCATCGTGCACCATCGCGCCGCCGGCGCCCCGACCGCGCAGCTGGTCGTCGCCGACGAGACACACTCCGCGCAACCGGGCACCGCGGCGTGGGAGGGGTTCGGCCGATGACCAGCCCCGACCCCACCAGCCCCGACCCCACCAGCGGCGACGACCCCACCAGCGGCGACCCGGTGTCGGCGTCGCTGCCGTGCTCGCCGTGGATCCTGCTCGACCGCACCACCGCGACCCAGGCCGCGACCGTGCTTGACCGGCTCGAGCAGTGGCTGGCCGGCGCCGGGACACCGGCCGCGGTCGCGGCCTGCGCGGCGGCGTGCTCGTTGGAGGAGGACGACGCGTTCAGCGTCGCGGCCTGGGTCGGGGCGCTCGCCGCCCGCCTGGAGCGGCGCATCACCGAGACCGACACCTGGCAGACCGACGGGCGGGGGGCCGGCTCGTGGTCGTGACTGCGCAACCCGCCCCGCCACCACTGCCCGAGGAGCTGACCGCGCTGCTGCGCCGGATGCGGCTGCCCTACCTGCGCGGCGCCGCCCCCGACGTCCTGGCCACCGCCCGCGCCCAGCGCTGGGACCCCGCCGAGGTCCTGCGGGTGCTGCTCGCCGAGGAAGTCGCGGGCCGCGATGACGCCACCCGACGCCAGCACCGCCGCGCCGCCGGACTCCCGGCCGGGAAGACGTTCAAGTCGTGGCGCGAGGCCGACAGTTCCATCCCCACCCCGACCCAGCACGCCTTGGCCACGCTGGAGTGGATCGGGCGCCACGAGAACCTCGCGGTCACCGGGCCGTCCGGGACCGGGAAGACGCATCTGGTCGAGGCGCTCGCGCACGCCGCGATCGATGCCGGGCGCCGGGTCGCCTGGTTCACCCTCGAATCGCTCACCGCCGCGGTCGGGCGGGCCGGAGCAGACGGCTCGGTCGCCCCCACCATCACCAAGATCACCCGCGCGGATTTGATCGTCGTCGACGACATCGGCATGCTGCCCGCCGGCCAAGCCGCCGCCGAAGCGCTCTACCGCGTCATCGACGCCGCCTACGAACGCCGCTCGGTCGCGGTCACCAGCAACCTGCACCCGTCAGGGTTCGACACGATCATGCCCAAGACCCTGGCCACCGCGACGGTCGACCGGCTGCTCCACCACGCCCACATCGTGCTCACCGAAGGCACCAGCCTGCGCCTGGCCGAGGCCACCGCAGGCAAGGGCGTGGTCCCCTTGACCTAGATCAACAGGAGATCAGCTGACCGCGGACAGGGAGATAACCTGTCCGCCAGCAGGGAGATCAACTGTCCGCCCACAGGGAAGTCCTGCTGTCCCTTGACACCGGACAACGGAGTCGGCGGTGGCCCGGCAAACCAGGACGTCGACGGCACGCCCAGTGAAGACCCCACGGTCTGTGCCGCCCAACGCGGCGGCGACCGTCGTCGTCCCCACGCCACCGCCGACCCCGGCCACGGTGGGGCCCTCAGGTCGGTGGACGCGACGTGGCAAGTGGTCGGGCATCGGATCCCCTGGATCGGCATGAGCTGACGTCAACAGGGTGCGATCACGTCGCGTCCGCGTCGTTCCCCGGCGCGTCGGCCACTTCGGGGAACCGCTGGGCACGGCTACCGGCACCACGCACCACTTCGTGTCGACCCGTCTCTGTTCGAGACGCACTCCTGGGTGCGCCTCCCGCTCGTCGTTCACAGGACGTCCGCCCGGCGCGCCCGGCCGCGTTGCTGGCCCCTTCCGCCGGCGCACCGCCGCACAGTGGGGAGGGGCAGGGAGGACCAGCGTGTTCCGAGGATTGTTCATCGGCATCGACCGCTACGCCGCGCCGATCACGCGACTGTCGTGCGCCAGGGCTGATGCCGTCGCGCTGGGTTGCCTCTTCGAGGACGCCGGAGGCGCCGAGGTCACGTTCCTGCTCGACGCGGATGCGACGGCGGACGGGATCCGGACTGCCCTGGAACGGATCAAGTCGGATGCCGCGGACGACGACCTTGTCATGGTCACGTTCTCCGGGCACGGGACGGAGGACCACCAGCTCGTGCCGGTCGATGCCGGACCGGATCTCGACAACTGTGTGGGGCTCGGCGAGCTCGCCAAGCACCTCGACGAGATCGCAGCGTCGCAGCTGATCGTCGTGCTCGACTGCTGCTTCTCCGGCGGGTTCGGCGGTGCCCGCGTCTTCGCGCCGGCGTCGGCACGTAGCCCCGTTGAGGATCGCGGCACGCTCGTCGAGCTCGCGCGCGGGGACGGTCGGGTGGTGCTCGCCGCCTCGGGTGCGGGTGAGCCGGCGCTGGAGACGATGCGTTTCGGGCATGGGCTCTTCAGCCATCACCTGCTCGAGGCGCTTCAGGGCTTCGGGCAGTTCGAGACCGCGGAGCGGATCCCGCTCTACGACCTTCTCGGGCATGTGACGACGGCGGTCGTCGACTCCGCCCGGCTGCTGGGCTGCGTGCAGACTCCCTCCCTGTACGGCTCGATCGACGGCGCGCCGACGTTGCCGCGGCTGTCCCCGGGACCGAGCTACGCCAGGGCGTTCCCGCAGCGGGTCCGCCCGCCCGCCACCTCCGAGTGGGGTTCGCTGGTGCCCTACGGCATCGGTGTGGACGTTCTCGATCGCTGGAAGTCCGCGATGCCGGCAGGTCTCAACGAGCTGCAGCTTCACGCAATCAACGAGCACGGTCTGCTCGAGGGGAAGTCGTTGGTTGTCGTGGCGCCCACCTCGTCCGGCAAGACCATGATCGGTGAGCTGGCGGCGGTGCGTGAGGCCGGGCTCGGTGGGCGTGCGGTCGTACTGCTTCCGCTGCGGGCGCTGGTGAACGACAAGTACGCCTACCTCACCGACCTCTACGGCGATCATCTCGAGGTCGTGCGCGCGACGGGCGAGCACTCCGATCAGGTCGGGTCGATCTATCAGGGGCAATACGACGTCGCACTCCTGACCTACGAGAAGTTCCTCAACATCGTCACCGCTGATCCGTGGGTGCTGCGCGGCATCTCCCTGGTGGTCGTCGACGAGGCGCAGAACATCTCGGACTCCACCCGGGGCGCGAACCTGGAGCTGCTGTTGACGCTGCTCCGCTCCGGGCACGCCCGTGGTGGTGCGCCGCAGATCGTGGCCCTCTCGGCCGTCATCGGTGGCACCAACGGTCTGGAGCGCTGGCTCGACGCCTCGCTGCTCAGGACGGACACCCGGCCGGTCCCGCTCCGGGAGAGCATGATCGACGGGACCGGTACAGCCACGCACCTGATGCCGGATGGATCGATCGCCGAGGATCCCGACTTCGTCATCCCGGACCGCTGGGTGGGCGGGCAGGGCAGCAAGCAGCTCGTCGTGCCTCTGGTGCGGCGCCTGGTCGGCGAGGGTAAGAAGGTGATCGTCTTCCGCTCGACCAAGGGCGAGGCCATCGGAACCGCGACGTACCTCGCCGCTGCGTTGGGTCTGCCGCCGGCCCGGTCGGCTCTCGACGCGTTGCCCGACCGGGACCTCTCCACGTCGTCCGCCACGCTCCGGGCTGCGCTGAACGGTGGGGTCGGTGTGCACAACGCCGACCTCGCAGCCGAGGAGCGCTCCATAATCGAGACCCTATTTCGGGATCCGAAGTCCGACATCGCGGTCGTGGTCGCGACGACGACCCTCGCGATGGGCGTCAACACCCCGGCCGAGGCGGTGGTGATCGCCGGTCTGACGCATCCCGCTGGATCGGGTGACTACTCGGTCGCCGAGTACAAGAACATGGTCGGACGGGCCGGACGCTTGGGCATCACCGAAGCGGGCGAGTCCTACGTCGTCGCGACCGGGCAGCCACGGCCGTCCGCGGCGTGGAACCGGTACATCACCGGCGACCCCGAGCGCGTCATGTCGCACTTCCTCGACGCCACCACGGATCCACAGACGCTCATCCTGCGGTGCCTCGTGGCCATGCACGGCTCGGTACGGGCCGACGAGTTGATCGACCTGTTGGAGAACAGCTTCGCCGTCTGGCAACGGATGGACGCGGGGGGCAACGGGTGGGACCGCTCGGCCCTGGGGCGGGACCTCGATGCGTTGCTGGACGCCGACCTGCTGGATCGTGAGCCGGACGGTGCCCTCACCGTGACCGAGCTCGGGCGGTTCGCCGGCGAGTCGGGCTTGGAGGTCCGGTCCGTCACGCGGGTCTCCTCGTTCCTGCGGTTCGCCCCGGCGATCCTGTCCGTCGCGGATCTCGTCGCGACAGCGCAGGTCACGGTCGAGCTGGACGGTGTCCACCTGCCGGTGGCCGGGAGGGCACGAGCCGAGCAGGCGCGGTGGCCGATGACGCTGCATCGTGCCGGCGTCGCTGGTTCCCTCGTGCAGCGGCTCCATGTCGGTGGCGGTGTCGTGGTGGCCAGACAGAAGAAGGCAGCCGCGGCGCTCCTCTTCGCCAGCGCCATGCCCATGGACGCCATCGAGCGCGAGATCACCCGCCATCTTCCGGGGCGCGCGGCGTCCGGGCCGGTGCGCGCCGTCGCCGGACGCACGCGCGACGTTCTGGACGCCGTGATCGGCATCTGCCGGGTTCGTGGCTTCGGCGTGCAGGACGAGCGGGCTGTCGATCTGCTGGCGGTTCGCCTGGAGATCGGTCTGCCGGACGCCATCGCCGAGCTGGCAGGCGTCGTCGGTAGGAACCTGACGAGGGGCGAGTACCTCGACCTCCTGGCCGCGGGAGTTGTTTCTCCCGACGGGGTGATGGAACTGCCCGAGGATCGACTTGCCGAGATCCTTCCGTCAGCAACTGCTCGCGCCCTCCGGCGACTGCTTCATGAGCGGGATGTCGTCGTCGGTGATGCCTGAGCCGGGTAGATGTGGCCGCTGCGTTCCCACGCTGGACGCGAAGAGACACCTGTGATTCCGCGCGTTGCACGTCCGGCGGTGTTCGTGGTCGCGTGGCTGTCGCGTCGGTGTCGTGCTCAGCCCCAACGGATCCGCCACCCGTATCCGAGTATTCGGTCTAGTCCACCGGTGTGCGCTGCTGCTCCTCGTGGCCGTTGGCGTGCACGCGCGTGCCGCGCAGGTGTTCGACGAGTCCACCGCCGGGATCGTCGCCGGCGCGCTCGGGGGTGACCACGACCGGGTAGGCCTCCCGGCGCGGATCGGTTCGGTGATGCCGAGCAGGTGGATGTCCACAGCATTGGCGTTGGGCGGCTGCACTCGAACGATTGGCTGGTCGTAGCCCGCGGTGAGCGTCTGGCCCCCGGGTAAGTGGGTCTCGCCGACGATCTCGCCCGCCGTGGCCACCGCGCTGCTGATGGACGCCAGCCAGTCGGCGTCGCGGCCTTCGTAGACGATCGTCACCTGCAACGACGCGACGTCGCCGGGCTGGTAGACGGCGTCACCGAGGATCGGTCCGTCGTGGGTGAACTGGGCGTCGCGGACGAGGATCGACCCCACCTGCCCCACAGCCCCGCCGCTCGTGCAGACCCCTGAACCTGTGGTCGTCGAGGAAGCGCGCGCAGGTGCTGCGGGTGTCGGGCACCGTCGGACAGTTCCACGGGCTGTCCGAGGACGACTACGCACGGGGCTTCTACCACTTGTACGAGGCGTATGAGAGGTAGAGGCCGAGGCCTGCCTCTGCGACGCCACTGTCGAGATCCTCGCCAGAACACCTCATAGGTCCCGCAGCGGGTCGCTACCGCGGAGTGCCGCATTGCCAGCATCGGTCGGGGCTCGTCGCGGTCGGGAGTGCACCGCAGTCCGAGCAGAGCAGGTGCATCCAGCACACCGGGTCCCCTGACTGGGTGCGCTCCTCCTCGCGCGTACCGCCGGCGTCTGCCGGGCGTGCCGCGTCGGCTGACCCCGCTGCCTCGTTCATGCCCGTCCTGATCGGGACGACGCGCCGGTCTGTCCGGTCCGCGGAATCGCGACGTCGGTCAGCGGGACGTCGAGGTCGCCCAGTCTGGCGGGGTCGACCGGCTCGCCGGACTCGATCAGGGCCCGGATCGGGTCGGTCACGTCCCACACGTTGACGTTCATCCCGGCCACCACTGATCCGTCGTGCAGCCAGAACGCGATGAACTCGCGGGCGGCCAGGTCGCCGCGGACGACGAGTTGGTCGTTGCTGTCGGGATGGGTGTAGCCGGTGTACTCCATGCCCAGGTCGTACTGGTCGGTGAAGAAGTAGGGCAGCCGTTCGTAGCTGGAAGTGCGCCCGAGCATGGTTCTGGCGGCGACGGCGGGCTGGTGCAGCGCGTTGGCCCAGTGCTCGACGCGGAGCTGCCGGCACAGCAGCGGGTGGTAGGCGTTGGCGACGTCGCCGGCGGCGAGGACGTCGTCGTCGGAGGTCACGAGGTGTTGATTGACGAGGATGCCGTCGTCGACGCCCAGGTGACAGGATCGCGCCAGGTCGATGTTCGGTGCGACCCCCACCCCGACGACGACCACGTCGGCGTCCAGGGCGCTGCCATCGGCGAGCAGTACGGCGCCGACGGTCGACGGGTCGGTTGTGGCGGGCCGGAGGTCGCGGACGGTCACCCCGCAGCGCAGGTCCACGCCGTGCTCGGTGTGCAGGTCGGCGAACACCTTGGCCATGTCTGATCCGAGGACGCGCAGCAGCGGCAGCGCGGCGTGCTCGAGCACGGTGACCTCGGCTCCGGCTGCGCGGGCGGCGGCCGCGGTCTCCAGCCCGATCCACCCGGCGCCGATGATCACCACCCTGATGTCGGGGCGGAACGCGGCCCTGAGGTGGTCGCTGTCGTCGAGGCTGCGCAGGTAGTGCACGCCGGCCAGGTCCTCGCCGGGCACCGGCAGCCGGCGCGGCGAGGCGCCGGTGGTGAGGAGCAGCTTGTCGTAGCGCAGGCGGGTCCCGTCGCCGGTGACGAGCTCGTGGGCGCGGCGGTCGACCGCGGTGACCGTGGTGTCGACCCGCAGGTCGATCCGGTGCTCGGCGTACCAGCGCTGCGGGTGCACGAACACGGTGTCGCGGTCGGCGCTGCCCTGCAGGTAGCCCTTGGACAGCGGTGGCCGCTCGTAGGGGCGGTGCGGTTCGGCGCCGAGCAGGACGACGTGTCCGTCGAAGCCCTCGACGCGCAGCGCCTCGGCGGCCTTGGCGCCGGCCAGGCCCGCACCGACGATGGCGAATGTGGGTGTGTCACTCATGTGTGATCGTCCCTCTCTGTGCGGCCACGCTTCGCGGCGGCGAGCTTGCGGTCCAAGGTCTGCGTGAGGGCGGTCCAGGACGCCTGGAAGGTGGTGAGGCCGTCGCGTTCGAGCTTCCCGACCACGTCGTCGTAGTCGATGCCGACCTCGGCGAGCTCGGCCATCACCTCGGCCGCGTCGTCATAGCTGTCGCGGATCGTGTCGCCGCGGACGGTGCCGTGGTCGGCGACGGCGCGCAGGGTCGCTTCGGGCATGGTGTTGACCACGCCGCTGGTGACCAGGCCGAGGACGTAGCGGGTGTCGGCGTAGGCCGGGTCCTTCACCCCGGTGGAGGCCCACAGCGGGCGCTGCGGCCGGGCCCCGGCCCGGGCGAGCCGGTCCCACCGGTCGGAGGTGAACACCTCGTCGGAGGCCTGGAACGCCAGTCGGGCGTTGGCGATCGCGGCGGCGCCGCGGATCGCCTTCGCCTCGACGGAGCCGATCGCGTCGAGCCGCTGGTCGATCTCGGTGTCGACCCGGCTGACGAAGAACGAGGCGACGGAGGCGAGCCGGGTCAGGTCGTGGCCGGCGGCGCGGGCCCGCTCGACGCCGTCGAGGAAGGCATCCATCACCTGGGCGTAGCGGCGCCGGGAGAAGATCAGCGTGACGTTGACGCTGATCCCCTCGGCCAGGCACGCCGTGATGGCCGGCAGGCCGGCCGTGGTCGCCGGGACCTTGATGAACAGGTTGGGGCGGTCCACCATCCACCACAGCCGCCGGGCCTCCACGATCGTCTTCTCGGTGTCGTGGGCGAGCCGGGGATCGACCTCGATCGACACCCTCCCGTCCACACCCTGGCTCGCGTCGAAGGTCGCGCGCAGCAGGTCGCAGGCCCCGGCGACGTCGCGGACCGTGATCGCGCGCAGGGCCTTCTCGACCTCGACGCCGCGTGCGCCCAGGTCGTGGATCTGCCCGTCGTATAGGTCGCTGCCGCTGATCGCCTTGTGGAAGATCGTGGGGTTGGTGGTGACGCCCACGACGTGGCAGTCGCGGACCAGGCGCGCGAGGCTGCCGTCGGCCAGCCGGGCGCGGCTGAGGTCGTCGAGCCAGATCGCCACCCCGGCGGCGGTCAGGTCGGCGAGCGGGTCAGCCATGACGGCCACCGCTTGTCGTGGGGGCGGAGATGGTCAGGGCGAGGAACTCCGCGCGCGAGCGCGGGTCCTCGCGCAGCGTGCCGAGCAGGGTCGAGGTGATGGTGCTCGTGCCGGCCGCGCGGACGCCGCGCACCGTCATGCACAGGTGCTCGGCCTCGATGACCACCCCGACTCCGCGGGGTTGCAGGTGGGTGTGCAGCCAGTCGGCGACCTGCTTGGTCAGCCGTTCCTGGACCTGGGGGCGGCGGGCGAACATCTCGACGACCCGGGCGAGTTTGGACAGGCCGAGGATCCGCTGGCCGGGCAGGTAGCCGACGTGGGCGGTACCCAGGAACGGAAGCATGTGGTGTTCGCAGACCGAGTGCACCGGGATGGCGCGGGCGAGCACCAGCTCGTCGTAGTTCTCGTCGTTGGCGAAGGTGGTGAGGTCGAAGGAGCGGGGGCTGAGCATCTCGGCGTAGGCGCGGGCCATCCGCGCCGGTGTCTCGGCGGTCGCGCCGGAGTCGGTGGGCACCCCGAGCGCCGCCAGGAAATCGCCGGCGGCGCGTTCGGCGCCGGCCAGATCGATACCCTCGACGGGAGGCACCACGCGCAGCGGCGTGACCGGCGGGAGGTCCGGGGCGGGCGAGGTCATGACGTCGCCGCCCAGCGGCCGCGGCGGGGGAAGGTGGTGGCCAACCGGGCGAGCGCGAGTGCGGCCACGAGGAGCCCGAAGTCGCGCAGCGCCACGTCGTAGAAGTCGCCCAGTAGCAGCAGGTTGACGATGATCCCGGCCAGCCAGAGTGCCACGACGTACCCGCCGACGCGCGGCAGGACCGCGACCAGCAGCCCGGCCAGGATCTCCACCACGCCCACGTTGATCATGTGCTGGGCGGCGGTGCCGGGGATCAGCGCGTCGATCTGCGGCGCCAGGTACTGCTCCCAGTCGGTGAGCACCCCGAAGAACTTGTCCAGCCCGAACAGGATCGGCGCCACCGTGAACACCGTGCGCAGCAGCACGAACGCCTGGCGAGCGCCGGGCCCGGAGCTGGTGTCGGCGGGTGGGGCTGGGGCGTCGCGGTGGGTGGTCATGGTTCCTCCGGCTCTATAGGACGATACTGTGGACGTTAGAACGCCCGATCTGTTACGTCAATGCTTGTGTCCTTTAGAAGGTGGTAGGTCGCGTGGACGATTTCGTCTCGCAGGTCGTGGGCGTCAGCGCGCTCGCCGAACCGGCACGGCGCGCGCTGTACCTCTACGTGGCCGCGCAGCCGGAACCGGTCAGCCGGGACCAGGCCGCCGCGGGCGCCGAGCTGCCCCGGCACACCGCGAAGTTCCACCTGGACAAGCTGGTCGCCGACGGGCTGCTTGACACCGAGTTCCGGCGCCTGTCGGGACGCCGTGGTCCGGGTGCGGGCCGCCCCACGAAGCTGTACCGGCGCTCCCCATGGCAGGTCGCGGTCACGCTGCCGCAGCGCCACTACGACCTGGCCGGGCAGATCCTGGCCGGCGCCGTGGAGGACGCGGCCCGCGACGGCGGGCCCGTCCTGGACGCGGTGCAGCGAGCGGCCGCGGCCGCCGGGCATCGGCTCGGCGCCGCGGTCGGTCCGCGTGGGTCCTCGGCGTCCCCGCTCGACGACGTCGCCGCGGCGCTCGCCGCGCACGGCTACGAACCCCGCGTCGAGGGCGACGCGGTCGTGCTCGCGAACTGCCCCTTCCACACGCTGGCCCGAGAGCACACCGTGCTGGTCTGCGACATGAACCTGCACCTCATCACGGCCCTGCTCGACGAGCTCGGACAGCCCGCGGTGCGGGCCACGCTGCAACCGACGCCCGAGCGGTGCTGCGTGACGTTGCGGACCCACGCCGGCCTGGACCCGTGATCCCCGGAGTGCCGGTCGTGATCCGGAGGCCACGCGGCTGACCGCGCGAGCGACTGAGCACGCCTCGCCCGGAGCAGCGGTGGAGGCCGGTCGTTTCCTGGCCCGACGTCATCGCTGCTCCCCGGTGTCGGGTCGGACGACGGCGACGGGCCAGGGGGAACGATGCAGCAGGGCGTGGCTGACCGACCCGAGGACCAGACCGGTGAACCCACCGCGGCCTCGGGAACCGACGACCACGAGTTGGGCGCGGTCGGCCTGCTCGAGCAGGATGTGCGCTGGGCGGTCATAGGTGACCAGCCGTTCGACCGGGACGTCGGGGTACCTGTCGGCCCAGGCAGCCGCTCGGACAGCAGCTTCCGCTCGAGGCCCTCGATCGCCTCCAGGTCGAGCAGCGGCTCCCACGCCGGGTTGGCGATGAGGTCTCGCCAGGTGTGCACCGCCACCAACCGCACCCCCCGCGCCGCAGCGGCTTCGAACGCGAACGCGATCGCGGCCTCGCTGGTCGGGGAGTCGTCGACCCCGACGACGACCGGCCGCGTCGCCGTCGACGACGGCTCCCGCTCGGCCCCCCGCACGACGACCACAGGACAGGCCGCGTGTGCGGCCAGGGCCACGGCCACCGAGCCGGCCAGCAGCCCGTCGATCCGCCCGAGGCCATTGTTGCCGATCACGACGAGCTGAGCGTGGCGTGCTTCGTCGCCGAGAACGGGGATGGAGTGCCCGTCGACCAACTGTTGCTCGACCTCGATGTCGGGGGCGTCCCGCTCGGCCACCGCGGCCGCCTCGGCGAGCTGGGCGTGGGAGCGTTCGAGTAGATCTTCGCGATAGCGCGCAACGAGCTCCGCGTGGGCGACGTGCTCCGGTTCCCAGGCGAACGCGGACACCAGCCGCAGCCGTGCCCCACGCAGTCGGGCTTCCGCCGCGCCCCAGCGTGCGGCCCGGAGAGCGCTCTGCGAACCGTCGATCCCGACGACCACCGTCGGTGAGACCTGCTGTGTGCTCATGGTGATCCCTTCTCTTGGGTGCGGGGCGAAACGGGCGTGACCCCGTCCGCGAGGGTGGGGACGTCGTCGAGATCGTTCCCGCTGGTGGGGTTCAGGACCGCGTCGTCCAGTTCCCCGCGGCGGACCAGCCGTTGCAGCACCTGGCGCGTGATCGCGGCGGCGTCGACGCCGAAGTGGTGGCGCAGCGCGGCGCGGGTGTCGGATCGACCGAACCCGTCGGTGCCCAGGCTGGACCAGTCGTCGGGCGCCCATGGGGCGATCTGGTCGGGTACAGCCCGCATCCAGTCCGACACGGCCACCGCCGGACCGAGCCGTTTCCGCAGCCGGCGGGTGACGTAGGCGATCTTCGGGGGCTGCCCCGGATGGCGGTGGTTCCAGTCGTCGGCGGCGAGGGCCTCGCGGCGCAGCTCGGTCCAGGAGGTCACCGACCAGACGTCGGCGAGCACGCCCCAGTCCCGGTGCAGCACCTGCTGCGCCTCGAGCGCCCACGGGACGGCGATGCCGGAGGCGAGGATCTGCGCGCGGGGTCCGTCGCCTGCCGGGGCGTCGGCGTAGCGGTGCATCCCGGCGAGGATGCCCTCGACGTCGACGTCGTCGGGCTCCTGGGGTTGGCGGATCGGCTCGTTGTAGAGGGTGAGGTAGTAGAAGACGTCCGGGTCCTCGCCAGCGCGGGGCTCGCCGTACATGCGGCGCAGCCCGTCGCGCACGATGTGGCCCAGCTCGAAGGCGTAGGCGGCGTCGTAGGCGACGCAGGCCGGGTTGGTCGAGGCCAGCAGCAGCGAGTGCCCGTCCTGGTGCTGCAGGCCCTCGCCGTTGAGGGTGGTGCGCCCGGCGGTGGCGCCGAGCAGGAACCCGCGGGTCATCTGGTCCGCGGCGGCCCACAGCCCGTCGCCGGTGCGCTGGAAGCCGAACATCGAGTAGAAGATGTAGACCGGGATCATCGGCTCGCCGTGGGTGGCGTACGAGGTGCCGGCCGCGGTGAAGGACGCCACGGAGCCGGCCTCGGTGATGCCCTCGTGCAGCAGGGCACCGGCGGTGTCCTCCTGATAGCTCAGCAGCTGCTCGCGGTCCACCGAGAGGTAGTTCTGCCCGTGCGGTGAGTAGATCTTCTTGGACGGGAACAGGGCGTCCAGCCCGAACGTGCGGGCCTCATCGGGGATGATCGGCACGAACCGGTGCCCGATCTCGGGGTCTTTCATCAGGTCCTTGAGGAGCCGGACGAAAGCCATCGTGGTGGCCACCTCCTGGCGACCCGATCCACGCCGGGCCACCGCGTACGCCGGGTCGCCGGGGAGCATCAGCGGCGCGTTGGGCACGGTGCGCTCCGGTAGGTACCCGCCCAGTGCGCGGCGGCGTTCGTGCAGGTACGCCAGCTCCTCGGAGCCCTCGCGGGGGCGGTGGTACGGGGGCAGCGTCTCGTCGAGCGCGTCGTCGGGGATGTCGAGGAAGAGCCGGTCGCGGAAGCCCCGCAGGTCCGCAGCCGTCAGCTTCTTCATCTGGTGGGTGGAGTTGCGGCCCTCGAAGTGCGAGCCCAGCGTCCAGCCCTTGATGGTCTTGGCCAAAATCACCGTGGGCCGCCCGGTGTGCTCAGTCGCGGCCCGGTAGGCGGCGTAGAGCTTGCGGTAGTCGTGCCCGCCGCGCTTGAGTCCCCAGACCTGCGCGTCGGACAGGTGCTCCACCATGGTCGCGGTGCGCGGGTCGCGGCCGAAGAAGTGCTCGCGGACGAACGCGCCGGACTCGGCCTTGTAGGTCTGGTAGTCGCCGTCGACGGTGGTGTTCATCAGCTCGACCAGGGCGCCGTCGTCGTCGGCGGCGAGCAGCGGGTCCCATTCCCGACCCCAGATCACCTTGATGACTTTCCAGCCGGCGCCGCGGAAGTACGACTCCAACTCTTGGATGATCTTGCCGTTGCCGCGGACCGGGCCGTCGAGGCGCTGCAGATTGCAGTTGACGACGAAGGTGAGGTTGTCCAGTTCCTCGCGGGCGGCCACCCCGATGGCGCCGAGGGATTCCGGCTCGTCGACCTCGCCGTCGCCGAGGAAGGCCCACACCCGTTGCCGGCTGGTGTCGGCGATGCCGCGGGCGTGCAGGTAGCGGTTGAACCGGGCCTGGTAGATCGCGTTGAGCGGCCCGAGGCCCATCGAGACGGTGGGGAACTCCCAGAAGTCGGGCATCAGCCGGGGATGCGGGTAGGAGGGCAGGCCGCCGCCGGGGTGGGAGAGCTCCTGGCGGAACCCGTCGAGCCGGTCCTGGCTCAGCCGGCCCTCCAGGAACGCGCGGGCGTAGATGCCGGGGGAGGCGTGGCCCTGGACGTAGACCTGGTCACCGCCCCCGTCGGCGTCGTGGCCGTGGAAGAAGTGGTTGAAACCGACCTCGTAGAGCGAGGCGGCCGAGGCGTAGGTGGAGATGTGGCCGCCGACGCCGATCCCGGGCCGCTGTGCCCGGTGCACCATCATCGCGGCGTTCCACCGGATGTAGGCCCGGATCCGGCGCTCGATCCGCTCGTCGCCGGGGAACGTCGGCTCGGACCCCGGCGGGATCGTGTTGATGTAGTCGGTGCCGCGCAGCCCGGGCACGCCCACCTGCCGCTCGCGTGCTCGGTGCCAGGTGCTGAGCATCAGCTGCCGGGCACGGTGGCGGCCGGCGTGGTCCACCACGCCGTCCACCGACTCCTGCCACTCCTGGGTCTCGGAAGGGTCGACGTCAGGAAGCTGGTCAGTCATCGCGCGCCGCCCGAGCGACCTGTGCCTGCATGGTCTCCACGACCGACGGGTCGACCAGGGTGGAGGTGTCGCCGAGCGGTTCGTCCTCGGCGACGTTCTTGAGCAGCCGTCTCATGATCTTCCCGGAGCGGGTCTTGGGCAGCTCCGGCGCGAAGATGATCTCGGCTGGGCGGGCGAGCTTCCCGATCTGCTGGGCTACGTGCTCGCGCAGCGTCGTCGCCAGCTCGGCTGATCCCGTGTCGTCGCCCGTGAGCGAGACGAACGCGACGATGGCCTGTCCGGTGTCGTGGTCGGCGCGGCCGGTGACCGCGGCCTCGGCCACCGCGGGGTGGCTGACCAGGGCGCTTTCCACCTCGATGGTGGAGATGCGGTGCCCGGAGACGTTCGTGACGTCATCGATCCGGCCCATCAGCCAGAAGTCGCCGTCCTCGTCGACCCGGGCGCCGTCGCCGGCGAAGTAGGCGTCGGGGTACTTCGACCAGTAGCTCTCGCGGTAGCGGGCGTCGTCGTGGAACAGCCCGCGCATCATGCCCGGCCACGGCCGGCGCAGCACCAGGTTCCCGCCGCCGCCGGGGCCCACGACGTTGCCGGCGTCGTCATAGACGGCCGCGTCGACGCCGGGGAACGGCTTGGTGGCCGAGCCGGGTTTCAGGGTTGTCACGCCGGGCAGCCGGGTGATGAGGATGTGGCCGGTCTCGGTCTGCCACCAGGTGTCCACGACCGGGCAGGTGCCCCCACCGACGTGGGTGCGGTACCACTCCCAGGCCTCCGGGTTGATCGGTTCGCCGACGCTGCCCAGGACCCGCAGCGAGGTCAGGTCGTGGGCCTGCGCGTACTGCGGGCCCCACTTCATGTGTGCCCGGATCGCGGTCGGGGAGGTGTAGAGGATGTCCACCCCGTACTTCTCGATGATCGACCACCAGACGTCGCGGCCCGGGTGGGCCGGGGTGCCCTCGTAGAGCACGCTGGTAGCGCCGTTGGCGAGCGGCCCGTAGACGATGTAGGTGTGCCCGGTGATCCATCCGACGTCGGCGGCGCACCAGTACACCGACTCCGGTCGGAGATCGAAGACGTAGTGATGCGTGGTGGCCGCGCCGAGCAGGTAGCCGGCGGTGGTGTGCACGACACCTTTGGGCTTGCCGGTGGTGCCGCTGGTGTAAAGCAGGAACAGCAGGTCCTCGGAGTCCATCGGTTCGCACGGGCACGACCGCGGATCGTCGGACACATCGGCGACCAGGTCGTCCCAGTAGCGGTCGCGCCCGTCCTGCATGGGTACGTCGGCGCCGGTGCGCCGGAGCACGACCACGTGCTCGACCTGGGTGGCCCCACCGGCGAGCCCCTCGTCGGCGTTGGCCTTCCGCGGCCACGTCCGCCCGGCCCGCATGGCCTCGTCCTGGGTGACCAGCACGGTGCAGCCCATGTCGGCGACCCGCTCGGCGACGGCCTTGCCGCTGTAGCCGCCGAAGACGACGGTGTGCGGCGCGCCGAGCCGGGCGCAGGCCAGCATGGCGATCGGCAGCTCGGGCACCATCTGCAGGTAGATCCCGACCGGGGTGCCCTTGCCGACACCGAGTGATCGCAGGCCGTTGGCGAACCGGACGACGTGGCGCTGCAGCTCGGCGTAGGTCAGGTCCCGGCAGCCCGCGGCGGCCGGTCCGTCGTCGGGCACCACGTGGTATGCGATCCGGTCGCCGTGCCCCCGCTCCACCCACCGGTCCACGCAGTTGTAGGCCGCGTTGAGCTTCCCGCCGAGGAACCACTGGGCGTAGGGCGGCTCCCACCTGAGCACGGTCTCGAACGGCGTGGCCCAGTCCAGGCGTTGCGTCGCCTCCGCGGCCCAGAACTCCTCGAGCCCCGCGTCGTAGATCGCGGCGGTGGCGTTGGCCGTCGCCGCGAATCCCTCCGGGGGCGGGTACCGGCGGGTCTGGGTGCTCAGCGCATCGATGTTCCTGACGTCCGCGCTCATCGCAGTCCTCGCTCCTGGGGCTTGTTCGGGTCGATCGAGCCCAGGCCGGCACCCGGTGAGTGGGTGTCGATCGGGGTCTCCTGGGTGGCGTTGCCCGCGCCCGCCTGGATGGCCCGCCACACCCGCTGCGGGGTGCAGGGCATCTCGATGTCGGTCACACCGAGGTGGCGCACCGCGTCGATCACTCCGTTGACGATGGCCGGCGTCGAGGCGATGGTGCCCGCCTCGCCGACGCCCTTGACCCCGAGCGGGTTCGACGTGGCCGGCGTGGACACCGTGGAGGTGTCGAAGCTGGGCAGGTCGGGGGCCGAGGGAATGGTGTAGTCGACGAACGTGCCGGTGACCAGGGTGCCCTGCTCGTCGTAGACGGCCTCCTCGAACAAGGCCTGCGCGATGCCCTGGGCCAGGCCGCCGTGCACCTGGCCCTCCACGAGCATCGGGTTGACGATGGTGCCGACGTCGTCCACGCAGACGTAGCGGCGCAGGGTGACCCGCCCGGTGTCGGTGTCGACCTCGATCGCGGCCAGGTGGGTGCCGTGCGGGAAGGAGAAGTTCTCCGGGTCGAACACGGCGTCGGAGTCCAGTGAGGGTTCCATGTCGGGCGGGTAGTCGTGCGCCGTGAACGCCGCGAACGCCAGCTCCTGGATGGTCTTGCCCTTGTCGGTTCCCCGGACGGTGAACCGGCCGACCGAGAACTCGATGTCGTCCTCGGACGCCTCCAGCAGGTGCGCCGCCAGCTTCCTGGCCTTGGCGACGACCTTCTCCGCCGCCTTGACGACGGCGATGCCGCCGACCACCAGCGAGCGAGAGCCGTAGGTGTCGAGACCCTTGGGCGAGATCTGCGTGTCGCCGTGCAGGATCTCGACGTCTTCGAACGGCACGCCGAGCTGGTCGGCGACGATCTGGCTGAATCCCGTCTCGTGGCCCTGCCCGTGCGGGGAGATGCCGGTGATGACCTCGACCTTCCCGGTGGCCAGCATGCGGATGCTGGCGGCCTCCCAGCCGCCGGCGCCGTAGTCCAGCGAGCCGAGCAGCCGCGACGGGGCGAGGCCGCACATCTCGGTGAAGGTCGAGATGCCGATGCCGAGCTGGACCGGGTCGCCGGCGCGGCGGCGCTCCTGCTGTTCGCGGCGCAGCCCGGCGTAGTCGAACTGCTGCATCGCCTTGGCGGTGGCCTGCTCGTAGTCGCCGGTGTCGTAGGTCAGGCCGGCGACCGTGGTGAACGGGAACTCCTCGTGGGTGATCCAGTTCTGCCGGCGCAGGTCCATCGGGTCGCGGCCGAGCTCGACCGCGAGCTCCTCGATGATCCGTTCGGCCCCGAACCTCGCCTCCGGGCGGCCGGCGCCGCGGTAGGCGTCGGTGGGCGCCTTGGTGGTGAACACGTTGCGGCAGGTGAACCGGTAGGCCGGGAACTTGTAGATCGAGTTGAACATGAATGCGCCGAGGATCGGGATGCCCGACCCGATGAGGCTGAGGTAGGCGCCCATGTCGGCGAGCAGATGCACGTCCAGGCCGGTGACCGTGCCGTCGCGCCTGGCGGTGATCGTGATGTCCTGGATCTGGTCGCGGCCGTGGTGCGCGGCGAGCAGGGACTCCGAGCGGGTCTCGGTCCACTTGACGGGTCTGCCGAGCTTCTGCGCGATGAGCACGCAGAGCATCTCCTCGGGGATGATGGAGATCTTGCCGCCGAAGCCGCCGCCCACGTCGGGGGCGATGACGCGCAGCTTGCTCTCCGAGATGCCGAGGGTGACCGCGGTCATGGTGCGCAGGATGTGCGGGATCTGCGTGGCCGACCACATGGTGATCTGCTCACGGCCCGCGTCGACCACGACGGAGCGGGGTTCCATGAACGCCGGGATCACCCGCTGTTGGATGAACCGGCGCCGGACCACGATCTGGTCCGGGTCGGCCTCGGCTGCCGCGATGGCCTCCTCGACGCTGCCGCCGGTGCCGGCCGCGGCGGAGTCGAACACCCAGGTGGCGCTGACGTTCGTGCCCAGGTCCGGGTGGACCAGGGCGGCACCGTCGGCCGCGGCGGCTTCCTTGTCGAGGATCGGCTCGAGAGGGTCGTAGTCGACCTCCACGAGGTCGGCCGCGTCGCGGGCCGCCACCGCGGAGCGGGCCACGACGACCGCGACGCCCTCACCGGCGAAGTGCACGGTGCGGATCGCCAGTGGCGGGCGCTGCGGTGCCTTCTGGTCCGGGGTGACCGGCCACGCGCAGGGCAGGCTGATGCCCTCGGCGCCCAGGTCCGCCGCCGTGTAGACGCCGATCACACCGGGCATCGCCGCGGCGCCCGAGGTGTCGATGTTCGTGATCGTGGCGTGTGCGAGCGGTGAGCGGACGACGTAGATGTGCAGCGTGCCCGCGGGGGTGATCGAATCGGTGTACCGGCTGCGGCCGGCGATCAGCCGGGCATCCTCCTTGCGGGGCCGGGACCTACCGAGTTCGGCGGTGGTGGGTTCGGTGGTTGCGGTCATGTCTGCTTGCCTCCTCCGGCCACGCGGACCGTGGCCTGCGATCGGCCGACTGGTCGGCCGGACCAGGGGCCGAGTGGCCCACCGGCGGGTGGGCCTGATCACGACCTCGTGGTCGCTCGTACACCGTTGGTCGCGGCCAGGTCGTGCAGGTCCGGTCCCGGGTCGGACAGGTGTCCCGGGGCTGCGTCGGGAACGTCATGCGACGGTGCGGCGGGCGGGGTGGCCGATCGGTCCGTCTCGGGGGGTGTGGCGCGTTCGAGGAAGCGGAGCAGTTCGACGGGGAAGGGCAGCACGAGTGTGGAGTTCTTCTCCGCGGCGACCTCGACGACGGTCTGCAGCAGTCGCAGCTGCAACGCGGCGGGGTGCTCGGCCATCACCTCGGCGGCCTGCGCGAGCATCTGCGAGGCCTGCAGCTCGCCGTCGGCGGTGATCACCCGGGAGCGGCGTTCGCGTTCGGACTCGGCCTGGCGCGACATCGACCGCTTCATCGACTCGGGCAGCGCCACGTCCTTGATCTCGACGCGGTCGATGTGCACGCCCCAGTCCAGCGCCGGGTTGTCGATCATCAGTTCGAGGCCCTGGTTGAGCCGCTCACGGTTGGACAGCAGGTCGTCGAGCTCGCTCTTGCCGATGATGGAGCGCAGCGAGGCCTGGGCGACCTGTCCGATCGCGTGGTGGTAGTTCTGCACGTCGACGACCACCTTCGCGGGGTCGACGACGCGGTAGTAGACGACGGCGTCGACCCGGACGGTGACGTTGTCGCGGGTGATGCCGTCCTGCGCGGGCACCGGTAGGGTGATGATCTGCAGGTTCACCTTGTGCAGCCGGTCCACGAAGGGTGCGATCAGGGCCAGCCCGGGGCCGCGGGTCGTGGTGAGCAGTCGGCCGAAGCGCAGCACCACCCCGCGTTCGAACTGGGCGATGACCCGGACGCTCGATCCGAGCACCAGCAGGCCGATGACCACGATGGCGATCAGCACGTAGACGATGGTCATGTCATCCTCCGATGGCTTTCTCGTCACCGCCGCACGGGTGGATTCGGGCGCGATGGCACGCTGCGCGATCCCGCTTTCCGCGATTCCTGTGCGGCGCGACGTGGGTCGTTCCCGGTCACGTCCGTTCGGCGGTCTTCTCGGCCAAGGCGTGCAGGGCGACCGTGGAATGGGCGTAAGCGCCTCCGGCCCGCATCTCGGCGGCAACCCAGATCGCCTCCATGATCTCCTCGGGCCGCGCGCCCTTGCGGTGTGCGAGCTTGGTGTGGCCCGTGATGCAGTACGGGCACTGCGTCACGTGGGCCACCGCCACGGCGATCAGTTGCTTCGTCTTCTCCGGCAATGCGCCATCGGCGAAGACTGCACGGCTGAAGTGCTCGAAGGCCTCGTTGATTTCCGGAGCCAGTTCCTTGCGGCGCGCGGCGATCTCGGGCGTCGCCGCCGGGTACATGTCCTCTGCCATGGTTTTTCCTGTTCTCGCTGCAAAGCCGCTCGGCTCAGGGTTGATGTAGTGGGATCCGGGCTCCGTCGTTCTTGTATCGTATTACGATATACGGGGCGACAGGCCGTCAGCGTCGAGGGCGGGATCTGTGAATGGGCCTACTCGTGACGGGCTTGATGACGACGACCGGGCAGGCGGCGTGCGCGGCCACGTAGTGGCTGACCGAGCCGAGGAGCGCGCCGAAGATCCGGCCGTACCCACGGGATCCGACCACCAGCAACGCGGCGCCCGAGGCCACATGCATCAGCACCTCGGCGGGGTGGCCCTCGACGGGCGCGGTGGTCACCGTCTCGCCGTCGGCCGCCACGCCGGCATCGGCGAGTGCCGACACCAGGAGCTCCTCGGCCGCGACCACCGGATGGAAGTCGCCGATCGTGGCCATGTCGCCGAAGGTCGACTCCGTCGGGAACTCCCAGGCGGTCACCGCGTGCAGCGGCAGGCCGCGTGCGGACGCCTCCCGCAGGGCCCAGCGCAGCGCGGCCAGCGATCCGGGTGATCCGTCGACGCCGACCACGATCCGGCCGTCCGGGGCGTGCGCGCCGGCTCCGGTCGGGGCGGCCATCAGCCGGTCCCCGGTTCGGCGTTGAGCAGGTCGGTGAGCACGGCGGCCTCGCTGGCCTCGGAGTGCCGGGTGGCGGTGAGCAGGGTCAGCGTCCGCTGCTGCGCCAACTCGCGCAGGTGTTCGAGCGTGTCGGCCCGCTCGGGATCGTCGAGCTCGGTCCGATAGCGGCGCGCGAACTCGGCGAAGCGGTCCGGATCGTGGCCGTACCACCTGCGCAGCGCCGAGGACGGGGCGATCTGTTTGCACCATTCGTCGATGTCGGCGCGGTCCTTGGTCATGCCACGCGGCCAGAGGCGGTCGACCAGCACGCGGGTGCCGTCGGCCGCGGCGCGCTCGTCGTAGACCCGCCCGACCCGTACCCGGGGCTGCTGTCGTTGCATCGTCTGGCTCCTGTCGTCGGTCGTGATCTATCCCGGTAAGCGGTTGCCGCGTCCGGTCACAGCGGTGGAGCGGGAATCTCGTCGCGTGCGGGGAAGGCGTGCGGGTACGCCGCCCTCGTTCTCCCATCGCGCCAGGGCCAGGTCGGGATCGACGGTGACGGCGTCGGGAGCTGCGCCGTGGTCCCCGATCAGGTCTGTCGACGTGTCCGGACGCGCCGGTCGCGCCGTCATGTCCGCGGTCCACGCACGCGGCGGCCGCGGCGGCGGGCCCGGAGGCTCTGCAACGCCTCGTCCAGCAACGCCTCGCATTCGGCCTCGGAGCGTCGTGCCAGCAGATGGTCCAGCGGGCTCTTGAACGGCCGCCAGGTCGCCGGATCGGGGGGACGGGCGCGGTCCCGACCGGCCGGGAGGCCACAGCGGCACTCCCACAGCTCGGGCGCCGTCGCGTCGGCGTACCACCGTCGCGGCGTGTGGTGGCCCCGCACGCACCAGTACGACACCACGCGACGCAACGGCGCCTCGTCGCCTGCGTGGATCCAGATCGGACGAATCATCGGATGAACCTCCTGGAATCAGTGGATGTTGGTATGAGCCCGCTCTGTCCGGGCCTACGCGCTCAGGCGCAGCGCCAGGGCCTCCAGCTCGTCGCGCATCGAGGTGGGGAGGTTGTCGCCGATCTTGGCGAACCACTCCTCGATGAGCGGGATCTCGGCCTTCCATTCCTCGACATCCACGGCCAGCGCGGCGTCGATGTCGGCCACGGCGACGTCGAGGCCGTCGAGATCCATCTGGTCGGAGGTGGGCACGTAGCCGCGGCCGTGCTCCCGCCAGACGTCGCCGTCGTCGGTGAGCGCGACGTTGGTGAACAGCGCGTTGCCCGCCTCGATCGTGCGCATCGCGTTGGGGTTGGTCTTCCAGTTCGTGCCCGGCGCGACACCGAAGAAGCCGAACTCGGGATTGACGGCGTAGAGCCGTCCGTCGGCCCCGAAACGCATCCAGGCGATGTCGTCGCCGACGGTCTCGGCGCGCCATCCGGGAATGGTCGGCTGGAGCATCGCGAGGTTGGTCTTGCCGCAGGCCGACGGGAATGCCGCCGCCACGTAGTAGGCCTTCTCCTCCGGCGAGATCAGCTTGAGGATGAGCATGTGCTCGGCCATCCAGCCCTCGTCGTGGGCGATGGCGGCGCACCCACGGAGTGCAGGCACTCGACGAAGGGTGTCGCCGCGCTCGGCGAACAGCGGGAGCACCGCGGCGCCCATCCGCGTCATGATCTTCATCGACGCCACGACGTACTCGGAGTCGGTGATCTCCACGCCGAGCATGGGCGGGTCGGCGTCGAGGGGGCCCATGCAGAACGGGATGACGTACATCGTGCGCCCGCGCATGCAGCCGCGGTACAGCTCCCACATCGTCGACTTCATCTCGTCGGGATCGACCCAGTTGTTCGTGGGGCCGGCGCCGGACTCGTCGACGGAACAGATGTAGGTGCGCTCTACGACGCGCGCCACGTCATCGGGATCCGATGCCGCATAGAACGAATTCGGTTTCTTCGCCAGCCGGGTGAAGGTGCCCGCGTCGACGAGGGAGGTGGTCATCCGGTCCCACTCCTCGTCGGACCCGTCGACCCAGACGACGCAATCGGGGATGGTCGGCCGGTGGTCGAGTCCGGCACTGATCGTGGCTGTCACGACAGGTCTCCTCATCTCGCGCGGAAGCAGCAGGACGGATCCGGGACGGCGGTCATCTCGTGGTCTCCGCTGCTGCCCGCGGCGGGCCCGCCGACCTGCGTGCGGCGATCTCGGCCTCCGTCAGCACTCGTGGGCCCATCAGCAGCACGACGCAGAGCGTCAGCCCGGCCACCGTCGTGATCATGCCGAGGCCCTGGCCGTGTTCCGCGTGTCGGCGTTGCCGGGGTGCCCCGAAGGAGCGGACCAGCTCCGGGTCCTCGATCAGCAGCCGGCGTTCGATCTCGAAGAGCAACTGTCGCTCACGGTCCTCGAGCACGACGCACCTCCTTGGCGTCCCTGGCCCCGTTCGATCAAGGGTCGGGCGATCTCACATTTATATCGTAACGCGATATGTCCTGGGTCTAGGGATCTTCGAAGGCCATCGAGAACCGGTCAAGAGCGTGCTTCTCGACCTGCTCAGGGAGCGCTGTGGCTTCGCTGTTCGCGAGGTTCTTGCTCGTGAACAGCAGCGTCGTCGATCGATCCCACACCGGCTCGGTCGGGCGGGGCACGGCGCAGGAGCCCGCCCTCGTTCTCCCAGGCCAGCTCGGCCGACATCAGGTCATCGGTCACGGGGGTCGCCCTCGATGTCATGTTGGACGGCGTGCGCAGCGACCTCCGATGGCGCCGTCCGCGGGTTGCCCGACCGCCCGACGACATGGGCCTCGTTCCGGAAGCGGTCCACCATGTGCGGGTAGTGCAGCTCGAACGCCGGGCGCTCGGAACGGATCCGGGGCAGCTCGGTGAAGTTGTGCCGCGGCGGCGGGCAGGAGGTGGCCCACTCCAGCGAGTTCCCGAAGCCCCACGGGTCGTCGACGGTCACGATCCGACCGAAGCGGTAGCTCTTGAACACGTTCCAGATGAACGGGAGCGTGGACGCGCCGAGCACGAACGCGCCGATCGAGGAGATCGAGTTCAGCACGGTGAACCCGTCCTGGGGCTGGTAGTCGACGTAGCGGCGCGGGAAGCCTTCATTGCCCAGCCAGTGCTGCACCAGGAACGTGAGGTGGAAGCTGACGAACGTGGTCCAGAAGTGGAACTTGCCCAGCGTCTCGTCCATCATCCGGCCGGTCATCTTCGGGAACCAGAAGTAGATGCCGCCGTAGGTGGCGAACACGATCGTGCCGAACAGCACGTAGTGGAAGTGCGCCACCACGAAGTAGGTGTCGGTGACGTGGAAGTTCAGCGGTGGCGAGGCCAGCAGCACCCCGGTCATGCCGCCGAACAGGAACGTGACCATGAAACCCACCGAGAACAGCATCGGCGTCTCGAACGTCAGCTTGCCCTTCCACATCGTGCCGATCCAGTTGACGAACTTGATGCCCGTCGGGACGGCGATGAGGAAGCTGGTGAAGGAGAAGAACGCGAGCAGGACCGCGCCGGTGGCGTACATGTGGTGCGCCCACACCGCGATCGACAGCACGGTGATCGCGACGGTGGCGAACACCATCGTCTTGTAGCCGAACAGCGGTTTGCGAGCGAACACCGGGATGATCTCGGTGACGATGCCGAAGAACGGCAGGGCCACGATGTAGACCTCGGGATGGCCGAAGAACCAGAACATGTGCTGGTAGAGGATCGTGCCACCGTTGGCGGGGTCGAACACGTGGGTGCCCAGGTGCCGGTCGGCCAGCAGCCCGAACAGGGCCGCGGTGAGCACCGGGAACGCGATCAGGATGAGGATCGCGGTGAAGAAGATGTTCCAGGTGAAGATCGGCATCCGGAACATCGTCATTCCCGGTGCGCGCATGCAGACGATCGTGGTGATGAAGTTGACCGCACCGAGGATCGTGCCCAGTCCGGCGACGATCAGGCCGGTGATCCACAGGTCACCACCGACGCCCGGGGAGTATGTGGGGTTGCTCAGGGGGGTGTAGGCGAACCAGCCGAAGTCGGCGGCTCCGCCCGGGGTGAGGAACCCGGCCATGACGGTCAGCCCGCCGAACAGGAACAGCCAGTAGGAGAAGGCGTTGAGCCGCGGGAACGCGACGTCGGGGGCGCCGATCTGCAGGGGCACGATGTAGTTGGCGAAGCCGAACAGGATCGGCGTGGCGTACAGCAGCAGCATGATCGTGCCGTGCATGGTGAACAGCTGGTTGTACTGCTCGGGGGACAGGAACTGCTGGCCCGGCACGGCCAGCTCGCCGCGGATCAGCAGGGCCATGGCCCCGCCGGCCATGAAGAAGCCGATGCAGGTGACCAGGTAGAGGATCGCGATGTCCTTGGGGTCCGTCGTCCTGATCATCTTCAGGAACGTGGATCCCTTGCCGGTCCGGCGCTCCGGGTAGGGGTGCGGGGTGATCGGTTTCGGTTCGACGGCGGTCACGGTCGCCCCTCTCCCGGATGTTGTGGCTCGATGGTGACGAGCTCGGCGGGTCCGCCATGCAGCCGGCGGCGGATCGAGCCGGCGATGCGGGTGGCCTGCGTCTTGGCCAGGTGCGCCCGGGGTCCGGCGTGTCGCTCGTCGACCGTGGCCGTCCACAGCTCCAGCCAGCGGGCGAAGTGGGCCTCGGTGAGCTCGCCCTGGACGGCGAGCGCGACATGCGGCCGCAGCGCGTTGCGGTGATATCGACCGGCGCGCAGCAGCACCGTGTCCCAGAAGTCGCCCATCACCGGCAGATGCGCGGACAGGTCCACGCGGGCGACGTCGAGGAAGATCGGGCCGAGGTGCTCGTCCGCGAACGCCCGGCGGTAGAACTCGGCCACCAGGGCGTCGATGTCGGCACGGTTGGCGACGTCGGAGCGCGCCGCGGTCGTGCTCACGACGAGACCTCGATGAGAAGAAGGACCCCGAGCACGGGCAGCAGTACGATCTTGACCATTTCGAACGCGACGTAGGCCAGGTGCAGGCGCGAGCGCGGGGGGCTCCCGCCGGCCACGATGAAGCGAGCGCGACGATCGAGCCGGGGCCGCAGCACCACCACCTGCACCACCAGCACCAGCCACAGCAGCCCGACCGCCACGACGGCCCCGACGCCGGCCCGGCCATCAAGCGTGAGGGCCGCGGTGAGCGCCACGGCCAGGGAGAGCTCGACGATCGCGAGGGCGCGGAACACCAGCCGGCCGATGCCGAGGCCGAGCGGCACCGTGATCCCCGGCGCCCTGAACTTCAGCGGTGTTTCCAGGAACGAGATCGCCAGCACCATCCCGAGCCAGGTGAACGGGACACCGACCTGCACCAACCCGGCCACGCCCACCCTCACGGCCGACCCACCCCGGGCCACGTCGCGACCGACGAACCGCAGCCGGCGGGCTGCCCGATCACGGCTCCCGCCCCGGCGGATCATCACGGCGTCCGCGGATCATCGTGATCATCGTGGCCAGCGCCGCGAACAGCAGCGCGGTCCCCGGGGCCCTCGCCAGCAGCATCAGCATGCCGAGTGCCGCCGCCACGACGATCGCCGTCGTGTAGGCCCAGCGCGGCATCGTGTACACCCACTGGAGGGAGTACGTCGAATGCTGCCCGACACCGTCGAACGACCGGCTGAAGTCCGGATCCTCCGCGTCGAACTGGCGCTCGACCTCGCGCAGGGTCTTCCGTTCCCGATCACTGAGCATGACGAACCTCCTCTGTTGGTCGAGCGATCCGGCGCACGAGGCGTCGGTTGAAGGCCCCCGTCCGGGAACGCGGTCCCAGGCGCGGCGGGGGGTCGCGACACGGACAGGGCGGGTGTTCCGCTGTGTCTGCATCCAGCTGACTTCTACGGTGCCCCGAACCTCGTTATCGCGGCACGGGTGCGCTCGGCCGATTTCACCCCGATCAGGTTGCCGATGCCCGGCAGCCCGACATCCGCTGCGGCGATCGGCGCGGCGCGCTCATGCACCAACGCGGCAGCCATCACGTCGTGCATGTGGCGCGGCTCGACCGGATCAAGGCCCGGGCAAGGCTCGTCTCGTCGACCCCCGTCCGAGACCGGGAGACTGACAACCAGGATCGGTCTGCCGGATGTCGGCAATCTGCACACGCTCAAGTCGGCCGAGGACGCACCCTGTCACGAACGGGTGGGCAGAGCAGGGTGGTGGTAGCCAATCAAGCTGCGCACGCCATCCGCCCGGATGGCTCGCGCCCCCCGCACCGCCCGTCCGTCGGCCCGACACCGGCGGTCGGGAACGACGGCGCGACCGGCCGACGGCGCGCGTTCGTACCTGCGGCTCGCATCGACAAGGAGGCAGGCCATGGCGTTGCATGACCCGTCGAACAGTGCGGACCACGCTGCGGACGCCGTCGTGTGCCGATCGGCGGCCCTGCTTCTGCGCGCCGGCCACGAGGACGGCCTCGTCGGCGAGGAACTGGCGCCATCACTGGACCGCCTCCTCACCGCCGTGAGTCTCGAGCTGGAAACCAGCCGCGGACCGGTGCCGGCGTCCGTGCGCTGCGCTGCCGCGCGGCTCGCCGAGCTTGTCGTGAAACGGTCCTCGCTCCCCGTCTCACACACCGCGGTCAGCGCCCGCGAACCCGATGAGCGTCCACAGGCGGACCGCCGCGGCACCGCTCGGACCGCGCGCAGGGCGACGGTCCCCTTCGCCCGGTCCATCCGCCTCGGGCGAATGGGATGACCCACGAGCCCACGACGTTCCCCCACCCAGAGACAGGAGAACCACCTGATGCCGGTCGACACGCAGCGAGTCTGGATGACCGAACAGACCCTGGAGCGGGTCCGGATCGAACTCGCGCGGCTCAAAATGGAACGCGCCACGGGCTCGCACCGAGGGCAGAACGACCCCGAACACCGCGAGCTCAGAATCAGACACCTCCACGAACTCATCCAGAACGCTGCAGTCGGTCACGAGCCACCCGACGACGGCGTCGCCGAGCCGGGCATGGTGCTGACCGTGCGCTACGAGGGGGCAGACCTCTCCGAGACGTTCCTGCTCGCCGACCGCGAAGAGGAATCCACCCTGGGCGACGACCTCCCGATCTGCTCGCCCCACTCACCGCTGGGCACGGCGCTGTCCGGCGCCGGACCAGGTGACCGTCGCGAATACCGGATCCCCGGCGGCGAGACGATGACGGTCACCCTGGTGAAGGCGGTTCCCTACAGCCGCGGCGGCTGACTCCGGGGCCGAGGGCGAGATCGTCTTCTCTGGTCTCCGCCCCGAGCCAGAGCCTCAGCCAGAACGACCACCTCCACCACACGAAGGAGACACCGTGACCGCAACCGAACCGCGTCATACGACCACCGACGGGGGTGCCCCGGTAGCGAGCGACCAGCACTCGCTGACCCTCGGCCCCGACGGTCCGATCCTGCTCCAGGACCACTACCTCATCGAGCAGATGGCGCAGTTCAACCGGGAGCGGATCCCGGAGCGCCAGCCGCACGCCAAGGGCGGTGGGGCGTTCGGGTACTTCGAGACCACCGAGGACGTCAGTGCGTACACCCGGGCCGCGTTGTACCAGCCGGGCGTCCGGAGCGACACGCTGATCCGCTTCTCCACGGTGGCGGGCGAGCGGGGCAGCCCCGACACCTGGCGCGACCCGCGGGGCTTCTCGCTCAAGCACTACACGACCGATGGCGTGTACGACATGGTCGGCAACAACGTGCCGATCTTCTTCATGCGCGACCCGCTGAAGTTCCAGCACTTCATCCGGTCCCAGAAGCGCCGGGCAGGCAACAACCTGCGCGACCACGATATGCAGTGGGACTTCTGGACGCTGTCCCCGGAGTCGGCGCACATGCTGTCCTGGCTGATGGGTGACCGCGGCATCCCGCGGACGTGGCGGCACATGAACGGCTACTCCAGCCACACCTACATGTGGACCAACGCGGGCGGCGAGAAGTTCTGGGTCAAGTACCACTACAAGACCGACCAGGGCATCGAGTTCCTGGAGCAGGCCGACGCCGACCGCATCGCCGGCGAGGACGGCGACGCCCACCAGCGCGACCTCTACGACACCATCGAGGCCGGGGACCACCCGTCCTGGACGCTGTACGTGCAGATCATGCCGTTCGAGGACGCCAAGACCTACCGGTTCAATCCGTTCGACCTCACCAAGGTGTGGCCGCACGGCGACTACCCGCTGATCAAGGTCGGCCGCCTGACGCTGGACCGCAACGTCACCGACCACCACACCGAGATGGAGCAGGCGGCGTTCGAGCCGAACAACCTGGTCCCCGGGATCGGGCTGTCCCCGGACAAGATGCTTCTCGCCCGCGGTTTCGCCTACGCCGACGCCCACCGCGCCCGGCTGGGCGTGAACTACAAGCAGATCCCGGTGAACGCCCCGACCGTGCCGGTGCACAGCTACTCGAAGGACGGCGTCGGGCGCACGGTCAACGTGTCCGACCCGGTCTACGCGCCGAACTCCTACGGCGGCCCACACGCCGATCCGGCGCGCACCGACGACTCCGGGCTCTGGTACGCCGATGGGGAGATGGTGCGGGCGGCATACACGCTCCGCCGTGACGACGACGACTGGGGACAGGCCGGCACCATGGTCCGCGACGTCCTCGACGACGGGCAGCGGGCGCGGCTCGTCGGCAACGTCGCAGGGCACCTGTCCGACGGCGTGAGCGAGCCGGTCCTTGCCCGCGCGTTCGAGTACTGGCGCAGCATCGACAAACAGATCGGCGACAAGATCGAGGCGGCGGTTCGCAACGGCTGCTGACGCAGACCCCCAGTGTGGTCACATCAGTCGACAGCAGGACTGGCACAACGTGGTCCTGGGAATCGCCTCGATCACGGCAAGGGCGATGCCGGCGCCGCATTCACGGCAGCGTCCGTAGCCGCCGGTCCGGATCCTGTCCAGTGCAAGCTCGATGTCGTCGAGAGCGTGTCGAGCACCGGCCCCAACGAGGGCCTGCACCTCGCGAACCGCCGCCGTCGGGTCGCGGGCCGCATCTTGACCCGCATGGGGCGTCGCTGGTCTTCCGCTCCGCTCACGCACTGCGAGCTGAGCGAGCTGCTCGCGTCGGAAGTCGCGCTCACGCTCCAAAGCCGACTGTAGGACAGGCAGGCGCTCGGCGAGGAGATCGCCTTGGCGCGCGATGAGAAGCATGCTGCGGGGAGACATTGAGTCCTTCCCAGTAGCGATCGGCCGGGCCGGTTGATCACGTCGTCCGGCCGTGCTGGTGGTGAAGCAGGACGAGCGCCGCAGCGGTGATGGTGCCGATCCGCCAGGGGCACAGGCTCACCCGTCGCAGGGCCTTGAAGGTGGTCTTGAGCAGCGAGTTCCCGCGCTCAGCCAGCGCGCGTGTAGCGGAATGCAAGGTGTTGACGGTGCGCTGCTCGACGGTCAGGACGGTGCCGCGGATCTTCTTAATCGGGACGATCAGTCGGGTGTTCTCGCCCTCGTAGCCCAGGTCGGCGAGCACGGCGTGCTCGCTGTCGGTCCAGTCGTCGAGCGCGTCGAGCAGGCCGTCGTGGGCACGGGCGCAGGTGGTGTCGTGCTCGCGGCCGGGGCGCACCGGGGAAGTCCACAGTGGCCACCCGTCCGGCGCGGTGACGACCTGGACGTTCCCGCCGTGGTGATGGTGCTTGCCCGACCACCACAGATCCACCCCGGCGGTCGGACCGCCCGCCTTCGACCGGTCGGTGCGGATCAGGGTGCCGTCCAGGCTCACATGGGTGTGCCCGGCCGCGCGGGCAGCGAGCACCGCGCCATGCAGACCGGGTGCCGCGGCGGCGAGCACGTCGATGGCTTCATGCAGGTAGCGGTAGGTGGTCGACAAACTGATCTGGTTGTCGACCGCGAGCGCGGCGACCCGGGTGGCGTCGAGGAACCAGCGCAGCACCAGGACGGCCTGAGCGCGGCAGCCCAGAGCGCGGCGACCACGACGGGTTCCGCGCTGGCGGCGCTCGGCGGCCAGCACGTCGGACACGTACGACACGGTGGACTCCCCGATCGGGAGCACGGCGGTGTAGCTGACAGGATCGGACACGCGGGACCTCGGTGAGAGTCGATCTTTGGCGGACCGTCTCTTCTACCGAGGTCCCGCACCCAATCTGATCATCTCCGCACCCTCGGCGTGTCGCCCGAGCCGCCCGGCCCCGCTACTGGGAAAGGCTCACTAACCACGGCGGGTCCGGTCCGTCAACCAGGAGTCTTCGGTCAGCATGCTGACCGACGGTCGAGATGTTGACCGGTCTCGCGCCGTCGATCTACTGTCCGACTGCCCGCTGCACCCACCGAGCCGACCCCTGGAGGCACCGCGATGCCCGAGCAGACCGCAGCCGAGATGGAGGCCCGGGTACGCGCGTACATGGCGGCCTGCACCTCGGGCGACGCCGACGCCGTCGCCTCGCACCTGACCACCGACGCCGTGCACTACTTCCCGCCCGACATGTACGACGGCCCGTGGCGCGGGGGCGCCCTGATCGGGGCCCGCTGGGCCGAGGCCGTGGCCGAGCGCGGCTCGTCGTGGACGGTGGACGCGATCGTCGTGGACGCCGGTCGCCGGGAGGCCGTCTGCGAGTGGACGCACTTCAAGACGGTCGCCGGTGTCGTGCTGCGGGGGGCCGAGTGGTACGAGTTCGCCGACGACGGCCGGATCAGCGAGATCCGCGCCTACTACGCCTCCCCCCAGGACAAGTCGCTCGACCGGCTCGAGCTCGGCGGGATGGCCTACGCCGAGCGCGGCTACCCGATGGCCCCGCCGGCGCGATGACCGGGCCCGCCCCGGAGCCCGACCTCCCGCGCTCGGCGTCGCCCGCCGTGACCCGGGCCGCGGCGGTGCTGGCCGCACTCGCCGTCGAGCCGACCCGGCCGATGGGGCCCAGCGAGCTGAGCCGCCGGACCGGGACGGCCAAGGCGACCGTGATCAACGTCTGCTCGGCGCTCGCCGACGCCCACCTCCTGCGACGCTCGGCGAGCGGGTACCTGCTGGGCCACCGGCTCGCCGAGCTCGGCACGAGCTACCTGCGCAGCGTGCAGGAGGTGCAGGAGTTCTACGACTGCTGCCGCCGGGTGCTGGGCACCGTCGCGCAGACCGTGCAGCTCTCGGTGCTCAACGACGGTCTCGACGTGGTGTACCTGGCCCGCCAGGACGGGTCGGACCCGCTGCACCTGGGCCTCGCGTCGGAGATCGGCCGGTCGGTGCCCGCACACTGCACCGCGGCCGGCAAGGCCCTGCTCGCCGCGCTCCCGCCCGAGGAGCTGGACCGCCGGATCGCCGCCGCGGGCCCGCTCGCCGCGGTCACCGAGGAATCGCTGCGGGAGCCCGCCGCGGTCCGGGCCGAGCTGGACCTGGTGCGCGAGCGCCGGTACGCCACCGAGCACGGGGAGATCGTCCCCGGCGTGCGCTGCATCGGCGCCGCCGTGCACACCCCGCACCGCGCCGACGGGCTCATCGCCGTCAGCTTCACGTTCCGGGACCGGGCCGAGCCCGTGGACGCCCCGGCCACGCTCGCCGACCTCATGCGGTTCACCACGGCGTTCGGATCCCGCATCGGGGCCGAGGCCATCTCCGAAGGAGCCTGATGTCCCCCGTTCTCAGCATGGACCCGCGCACCGGCGAGCAGGTCGAGGTGGCGGCCGTGGACACCGCCCCCGCCGAGGTGGCTCAGGTGGTCGCCCGGGTGGCGGCGACCGCGGCCACGCTCGACGGCCTCGGCCGCGTCGGGCGCACCGCCCTGCTGCGCGCCGTGGCCGCCGAGCTGGAGGCGGACGCCGCCGGACTGGTCGCGATCGCCGACCGGGAGACCGCGCTCGGGGAGGCCCGGCTCACCGGCGAGCTGGGCCGGGCCTGCTACCAGCTGCGCTACCTGGCCGACGCCGTCGCGGAGGGCGGCTACCTGGAGGCACTGGCCGAGCCGGCCGCCGACACCCCGCTCGGCCCGCGGCCCGACCTGCGCCGCATGCTCGTCCCCCTCGGCCCGGTGGCGGTGTTCGGCGCGAGCAACTTCCCGTTCGCCTTCTCCGTCGCCGGTGGTGACACGGCCGCCGCGCTCGCCGCGGGCTGCCCGGTGGTCGTCAAGGCCCATCCCGGCCACCCCGCCACCTCGCTGCGCAGCATCGACGCCGTGCACCGCGCCCTGTCCGGGTTCCCGGGACTGGAGCACGCCGTCGACCTGGTCTTCGGGCTGGAGGCCGGGCGCGCCGTGGTCGTCCACCCCGAGATCCGCGCGGTCGGTTTCACCGGTTCGTCCGCGGGCGGGCGCGCGCTGCACGACCTCACCGCGGCCCGGCCGGACCCCATCCCGTTCTTCGGCGAGCTCGCCGGCGTGAACCCGTTCGTCGTCACACCCGGCGCCGCCGCGGCGCGCGGCCCCGAGATCGGCCGGGGTGTGATCGACTCCGTCACGCTGGGTACCGGCCAGTTCTGCACCAAGCCCGGCCTGCTGTTCGTGCCCGAGGGCGACGCGGGCGACGCCCTGCTCGCCGCCGCCGAGCAGGCGGTGCGGGAGCGGGAGCCGGGGCTGCTGCTCACGTCGACGACGCACGCCACCTACCGGTCGACGATCGAGGCGCTGACCGCGTTGCCGGGCGTCCGGACCACCGCGCACGGCCCGGCCGGACCGGAGGTCGGCTACGCCGGCGTCGCCCACCTCGTCACCATCGGTCTGGCCGACCTGCGCCCCGAGTTCGTCGAGGAGTGCTTCGGACCCGCCGCGGTCGCGGTGCGCTACGGCGACCCGCGCGAGCTGGTCGCCACGCTCGGCACGCTGCGCGGAGGGCTCACCGCCACCGTGCACTCCGAGCCCGCCGAGGCGGAGCTGGTCGCGGAGCTCACGGCCGTGTTCTCCCGGATCGCCGGGCGGCTCGTCTACGACGGGTACCCGACCGGCGTGGCCGTCACCGACGCGATGACCCACGGCGGTCCGTGGCCCTCGACCACCAACTCGCAGCACACGTCCGTCGGGGTGCACGCGCTGCGCCGCTTCCTGCGTCCGGTGACGTGGCAGAACGCCCCGCAGCACGCCCTGCCCACGGAGCTGCGCGACTAGCCCGACGAGCTGTGCACACTTGGTGGAGGCCCGGCGGCTCGGATGCACCGGGCCGGACGGATCGCTCGTTCCCTTCGGCGAGAAACAGGTGTGTACAGAACACGGCGGGTTGACAAGCCCATCAACTGTATCCACTCTGGGGCCGGACCCGGTCTCGGGAGGAGCATGATGAGCGGGACGACGTTCCCCCGGCTGTTCGAGCCGTTGACGCTGGGCGCGCGGACGGCGCCGAACCGGATCGTGCACGCGCCGATGTCGGTCTGCTACGGCCACGCCGACGGCACCGTCAGTCGCGCCGAGGTGGAGCACTACGCCCGCCGCGCGCAGGGCGGCGCCGGCACCGTGATCACCGAGAACTTCGCGGTCAGCACCGCCGGGCGGCAGATGCCGCTGCAGACGATGGTGTCCGGGCCCGAGCACGTGCCCGGCCTGCGCGAGATCGCCGACGCCGTCCACGCCCACGGCGCGCTGGCGATGGTCCAGCTCGTGCACGCGGGCCGGTACGCGGGCCCCTGGGACGTCTACGAGCAGCAGCGCAGGCTCGCACCGTCGGTCGTGGAGTTCGAGCTGACCCCGGGCCGGGTCGTCACCCCGGCCGAGATCACCCCGGCCGAGATCGCGGAGTCGATCGCGGCCTTCGGGCGGGCGGCCGAGCTCTGCGCCGAGGCCGGCTTCGACGGTGTGGACGTGCACGGCGCCCAGGGCTTCCTGCTGTCGTCGTTCCTGTCGCCGCGGACGAACCGGCGCACCGACGGGTGGGGCGGCGACGCGCACGGGCGCTCGCGGCTGCTGCGGGAGGTCGTGCGCGAGGTGCGCAGGCGCACCGGCCCGGACTTCGTGGTGGGCGTGCACCTGATGAGCGACGAGCTGCTGCCCGGCGGCTGGACGATCGGGGACGCCGTCGCGCTCGCCCCCCGCCTGGTCGCCGACGGCGCCGACTTCCTGTTCGCGATCCCGGCGACGTTCGAGTCGCTGCGGGTGCCGCCGAACGTGGGCCTGCTCGGGCGGCACCGTTACGCGATGGACGACACCCGCGCGCTGCGGGCGGCCGTCGACGTGCCGGTGATCGCGAACGGGCGGCTGGGCGACCCGGCCGACGCCGAGGCCGTGCTCGTCCGGGACGAGGCGGCCGCCGTGGGGCTCGCCCGGCCGCTGTTCGTCGACCCCGACTGGCCGCGCAAGGTCGCCGCGGGGCAGGCCGACACCGTCCGCAGCTGCCCGTGCGACCCGCCCGCCTGCCTGCGCACCCAACTGACCGGGTCGGTCTGCGACCACTGGCCCCCGGAGGTGCGGGCCCGCGGCCACTTCGGCCTCGCCCCGGTCGCGACGGGAGGCATGCCGTGATCGAGCTGACCGACATCGCCTACGTGCGCTCGGGAGCCGCCGACCTCGACGGCGCCGTGCGGTTCGCCGTCGACGTGGTCGGGCTGCAGCACGTCGGCACCGAGGACGGCGTCGCCCACGTGCGGGCCGACGGCCGCCACCACTGCCTGGCCTTCGTCGAGGGCGCCTCGGGCGTGCTCGCCTCGGCGTTCACCGTGCGCGACGACGACGCCCTCGCACTGGCCGAGACCGAGCTGGAGACGCGCGGGTTCACCGTGCACCGCGGGGACGCCGCGCAGGCCCGCTCGCGGCGCGTCGGGCGCTTCGTCGGCTTCGACGACCCCTTCGGCAACCGGATCGAGCTGGTCGTGGGGCAGCAGTCGCTCGCCCGGCCCGTCGAGCCCGGCCGCGGCTCGGGCATCACCGAGTTCGGCCACCTCTGCCTCGACGCCCCCGACGTCGCCGAGGCGTACCGGTTCTGGTCCGGCGCGTTCAACGCGCGGGTGTCGGACTGGATCGGCGACGCCGCCTGCCTCATGCGCATCGACGAGGTGCACCACAAGCTCGCGGTGTTCCAGGGCGACGGCCCCGGGCTGTGCCACGTCAACTTCCAGGTCGCCGAGCTCGACGACGTGTTCCGCAACTGGCACGCCCTGCGCGAGCGGGGCGTCGAGATCGAGATGGGCCCGGGCCGGCACCCGCAGTCCGGCGCGGTGTTCCTCTACTTCCTGGGCCCGGAGGGCCTGACCTACGAGTACTCCTACGGCGTCCGCCGGATCACCGACGAGGCGGCGTGGACGCCGCGGTTCTTCGATCCCGCCGAGGTCGGCTCCATCGACATGTGGCTCGGGCCGACCCGGCGGCCCATCACCCAGCCCCAGCTCACCCCATCCCAGCTCCGGCCCCAGGAGGCGATCCGCCCGTGATCTTCGTGACGCACGCGCTGCCGGTCAACGCGCCCGGCGAGCCGCCCGTGACCCGCGAGGCGCTGTGGGACGGACTGGTGCGCAAGGCGAACAACGCCCTGCCGTTCGTCCCGTCGATGACCGAGTGCACGGTCACCGCGCGGCAGTCCGACACCGTGTTCGACCGCGACATCGTGTTCCGGGGCCAGGCGTTCTCCGAGCGGATCACCCTGGAGCACCCGCACCGGGTGGTGTTCACCCGCACCGCGGGCCCGGTGCTGGGCACGATCGCGAACGAGATCGAGGGCGAGGAGCCCGACCTCGTGCTGCGGTTCAGCTTCGCGCTGACCGTGACGGGCGAGCCGGGCGGCTCGGCGGGCGAGCGCGCCCACGCCGAGCAGATGACCGACAGCTACCGCGCCGCGGTCGCTGCCACGCTCGACGCCGTACGCCGGATCGCCCGCGGCGCCACGGTCTGAGCACCACTGTCCGAACACCCCGCGGGAAACCCGACTGGAGACGACGATGTCCGACTGGATCACCGACTACTACGCCGACGTCGACGGGATGCGGCTGGAGCCCTACGTCGCGCACCACTCCGAGGACGCCGTCGTGGTGTTCGCCAACAACCCGCCCGCGGTCGGGAGGGCCGCGATCGGGGAGGCGATCGGCGGCTTCTGGAGCATGATCGGCGGGCTGCGCCACGAGGTGCACAACCGCTGGGACGTCAACGACGGGGCCACCGCGATCCTGGAGGTGACCACGCACTACACCACCCACGGGGGCGCGGCGGTCCCGCTGCGGTGCGTGTCGATCCTCGACCGCAACGCCGAGGGCGAGGTGACGTCGCTGCGCGTGCACATCGACCTGGCCCCGCTGTTCGCGGCGATCGCGAGCGAGTCGGAGCCGCAGGGGGCCGCGGCCGCGCCGTGACCGCACCCCCGGACGTGCGGGGCGAGGTCGCGCACGCGGCGCGCGTGCTCGCCCGCCTCGGGCTCGTCACCGCGTTCGGGCACGTGTCGGCGCGGGTCGGCGACGACGTGCTGGTCACCCCGGCCACCGCGCTCGACGGCGTCACCGCCGACGCGGTGCTCACCATCGCCCTGGACGCGGACGCGCTGCCCGCCGACGCCGCGCCGGAGACCTGGGCGCACCTGGCGGTCTACCGCGCCCGGCCCGACGTGGCCGCCGTGGCCAGGGCGCAGCCGGAGGCCGCGTTCGCCGCGGCGGCGATCAGCACCGAGCTGGTGCCGCTGCACGGGCAGGCCTGCTGGCTGGGCACCCGGGTACCCGTGCACGAGCCGGCCCGGCTGCTGCGGACGGCCGGGCTCGCCGCGGCGGCGGCGGAGGCGCTCGGCGGGTCGGACGCGCTGCTGCTGCGCGGCAACGGCGCCCTCACGACCGGCCCGAGCGCCGGGATCGCGGTGGCCAGGATGTGGCTGCTGGACGCGGCCTGCCGGGTGCGGCTGGCCACCGCGGGCCACGACCCCCGTCCCCTGGACGACGGCGAGGTCGGGGCCTGGCGCCGGGCCGGGCCGCCACTGCTGGAGCGGCTGTGGGACCGCCTCGCGGGTGCCCCCGGCACCTGCGGGAACTGCACACAGCCGGGTGCGTAGCGAGGGGTTCTGTGGTGTCGCGCCACCCATCGTGCATACACTCGTGCGATGTCGATCGCCGATCTGCTGACGGGCCGCGAGGGTCTGCGGATCTCCGATCCCCGCCAGACCAGCGTCAGCGTGCACGCCTACCTGCGCGACCTCATCATCAGCGGCGCCGTGCCGCCGGGCACCCAGCTCAAGCAGGCCGAGCTCGCCCGCGTGCTGGCGGTCTCGCGCACGCCGCTGCGCGAGGCCTTCCGCATGCTGCAGGAGGAGGGGCTCGTCTCGGCCGAGCCCAACCAGCGCAGCGTGGTGCTGGGCCTCGACGCCGACGAGCTCGACTCGCTCTACGCCGCCCGCGTCACCCTCGAGGCGCTCGGCGCCCGGCTCACCGCCGGCCGCCTGACCCGCGAGGAGATCCGCAGCACCACCGCGGCGTTCCGTGAGATGGAGCGCACCTACCGTGCCGGCGACCTGTCCAGCTGGGCCGTCGCGCACCGCCGCTTCCACCGGCTGCTGGTGAGCCGCTGCGGCGCCCCCGTACTGCGCACGATCAGCTCCTACGCCGAGCAGAGCGAGCGCTACGTGCGCATCGACCAGAACACGCAGCGCCACGACTTCGAGGCCCGCCAGCGTGAGCACCAGGCGATCTTCGACGCCGTGCGCGACGGCGACGCGCACGGGGCCGCCGTGGAGATGGCGCACCATCTGTCCGGCACCGCCCGCCGGGTCGCGGACGACCACGCGCCGGGGCGTGGCACGCCGTGCGTCGACGCGGCGCTGGACCTGCTGCTGCACGGTTGCCTGCCCCGCTGACACCCCGCCCCGCCGGTTGACAGCCCGGGCCGAAGTGTGTGCACTATGCGGGAGGAGGCGACGATGACCGATCGGCTGCGCGACCCGGCGTGGGCACTGGTGACCTTCCACCAGGGCGACCCGGCCACGAGCGAGGTCGGCATCCTGGCCGGCGGCACGGTGCGGCGCGGGCCCGAGCGGCTGGCCGGGCTGACGATGCTCGACGTGCTCGACGCCTGGGACAACCACTCCCCCGCGCTGCGGCTGCTCGACCCCGACGAGCTCGCCCCCGTCGACGGCGCCACGCTGCTCGCCCCGCTGCGCTACCCGCGCAAGGTGCTCTGCGCCGGAGCCAACTACCACGCGCACCTCGCCGAGATGGGCGTCGACCCCCCGGCCGGGCCGCTGGACCCCTACTTCTTCTTCAAGCCCCCCACGACCTCGGTGATCGGCCCGGACGAGGAGATCGTGCTGCCCGACCGGGTCGGCCGGATGATCGACTGGGAGGTCGAGCTGGCCGTCGTGATCGGGCGCCGGGCCACCGACGTCCCCGTCGGGCGGGCCCGGGAGTTCGTGGCCGGCTGGACCGTGGTCAACGACGTGTCGGCGCGCGACCGGCTGGCCCGCACCGATCCCCTCGCCCCGCCCTTCGCGCACGACTGGATGCGGGCCAAGGCAGGCGACGCGTCCTGCCCGATGGGCCCGGGCATCGTCCCGGACTGGCAGGTGGACGACCCGCAGCGGCTCGCGCTGCGGCTCTCGGTCAACGGCGTGGTGAAGCAGGACTCGACCACCGCCGACATGGTCACCGGGATCTGGCAGCTCGTCGCCACGGCCAGCGCCACCGTCACCCTCGAGCCCGGCGACGTGATCGCCACCGGCACCCCCGCGGGCGTCGGGTTCCCACGCCGCGACTTCCTGGCTCCCGGCGACGAGGTCGTCGCCGAGATCGACGGCATCGGCCGGCTGCGCAACCCGGTCGTCGCCCACGGCTCACCCGAAAGGTCCCCGCGATGACCGCTCCGCAGTCCGCCGTCCGCGTCTCCAAGCTCGGCTACGTCGGGTTCGAGACACCCGACGTCGCGCGCATGGTCGAGTACTACACGACGGTCCTGGACTTCCAGGTCGTCGAGTCCTCGACGCAGGGTGCGTACCTCACCACCGGCACCGACCACCACTGCGTGGTGCTCACCAAGGGTGAGAGCGGCCGGGCCCGCACGACCGTCGGCTACGAGCTGTGGGAGGACCTCGACGACGCCGCGCGCCGGCTCACGGAGGCGGGCTACGAGACCAGCCGGCGCAGCGACATCGGCCCCGGCACCCCCGACGTGCTGGTGCTCGACGAGCCCGGCACGGGCGTGCCGCTGCACCTGATCACGAGCCAGGACCCGTCCTGGGTGGGCGGGTACACCCCGCTGCGGCCCACCAAGCTCGGCCACGTGGCCGCCTACGCACCCGAGCTGGCCCCCATGCAGGCCTTCTACCAGGACCTGCTCGGGTTCCGCTGGTCCGACACCGTCGGCGACTTCTTCGTGTTCCTGCGCTGCAACGCCGACCACCACGCCGCCAACTTCATGGCCAGCAGCAAGTACCAGGGCATGCACCACGTCGCCTACGAGATGCGCGACCCGAACCACCTCATCGCGATGCTCGACCACCTCGCCCGGCACGGCCGCCGCCTGCACTGGGGCCCCGGGAGGCACGGCCCGGGCCACAACCTGTTCACCTACCACCGCGACCCCGACGGCAACGTCGTCGAGCTGTTCACCCAGATCGACGTCGTGCACGACGAGCGGACGGGCCACTGGGAGCCCCGGCCGTGGCACGAGGAGCACCCGATGGGCCCGCGGACGTGGGAGGTCGACCTCGCCACGGTGAACCAGTGGGGCCCCGTCGACCCGCCGAGCCTGGACCACTGACCGAGCGGTCCCCGGCCGGTGGCCCCGGACCCGACATGCGGTGATCGCCGACGGTGATCGGCACCCGCCCCGAAACCCTCCGTCCGGGTGCAACCCGGCCGCGGGTGCAGGCGTGAGGGTGGTGGACGTCCGGCGGCGCCGGGCGACACGTCCGGGGAAGGGGCCGTGGAATGGCTGGGAGCGAGGGACGGGAGGCCGGCTTCGACGCGTTCTACGCGGCGACGTCGGGCCGCGTGCTGGGGCAGCTCTACGTGCTGACCGGCGACAGGGCGACGGCCGAGGACGCCGTCGCCGAGGCGTACACGCGGGCGTGGCAGCGCTGGGCCCTGGTGTCCGCGCACGACGCGCCCGAGGCGTGGGTGCGCACCGTCGCCTCGCGGGTGGCGATCAGCGCGTGGCGCAAGGCGCGCAACCGGCTGCTCGCGCACCGCCGGGCGGCGCCCGCGCCGGTCGACCCGACGCGGCATCGCGCCGACCTGGTCGCGCTGGCCGCGGCGCTGCGCGGCATACCGGAGCGCCAACGGCGGGCGGTCGTGCTGCATCACCTCGCCGACCTGCCGGTCGCCGAGGTCGCCAGGGAGATGGACGTGCCCGAGGGCACGGTCAAGTCGTGGCTGTCCCGGGCCCGCCGGGACCTGGTCACCGCGCTCGCGGAACCGGGCGCCGCGGTCGGGCACGGCACGCTGGGAGCGGAACGGGGTGGGACGTGATGGGTGAGGATCTCGACGGGCGCCTGGCCGAGCTGGCCCGCGCGGGCGCGGAGTCGGCACAGCTGCCCCCCGCGGCGCGGTTGCGCCGCCGCGGGGCGCGCCGGCAGCGCACTCGCATCGTCGCGGCCGGGGCGACCGCGGCCGCGATCGTCGTCGGTGTGGTGGTCGGGACGGGTGCGCTGTCGACGGGCGGCCCGCCGGCCGCCGGGACGCCCACCGGCCCGACGACCGGCCCGACCGCCGGCCCGACCAGCGGCCCGGGCACGACGGCGACGGCCGCGCCGCCCGACGCCGACGTACCCGCCGCGGACCGGCAGGTGGCGCTGCGGACACCGGAGGGCCACCTGCTCGCCATCGGCGACGACGGCTACCTCACGACCGACCGCGACGGGGTGGAGGCGACCACCGGTTTCGTGTTCGTGCCGGTCGCGCCCGGTGCCGAGCGCTACCTGCTCAAGACCCCCGGCCTGACGACGGGGGGCGAACCGGGCTGCCTGTACGGCACCGGCGAGGGCGCCGAGCCCGGCCGCGGCATCGCCACGACCGCGTGCGACACCAGCGACGACACCCAGCTGTTCACCGTCGCGCGGTCCGCCGACTTCCCGGCGGGCGCGCTGTCGCTGGGCAACGGGAACGGGTGGGTCTCGGTCGACGGGATCCTGGTCAGCGTCAGCCTCGACTTCCCGATCGGCACCCCGCTGACCCCGGAGGACCTGGGGCGGTACGTCGACCCCCTCGACTAGGCCGGCGCACCTGACGGCCACCTGACGACCGGCCGTGGACGTGGATAGGGCGGCATCGCCGGGGGTAGGGGCCCTGGAGGCGCCCCGGGTCGCGGGACCCGGCTGCCGTGACCGACGACCGAGCGAGGAGAGATGGTCGCGATCCACCCCTCACCCACCCCGGCCCCGGCGCCCGCCGGGCGGCACCCCACCCCGGCGACCGGTCGCCGACGGTCCCGCCGCACCCTCGCCGCCGCCCTCACCCTGATGGTGGCCGCGGCCGGGTGCGCCTCGGCCGAGGTGAGCACCGTCCCGCCCGATCCGGCCGGCCTCGGCGCCGGCGGGACCGCCCCGGTGGGCGACGCCGACCCCGGCCCGGTGCAGGGCGGGGGCTACCCCGACCCGGCGGGCGGCCCCGCCCAGCTCACCGACGTGCGGGCGGCGGGCCAGGACGGGTTCGACCGCATCGTGCTCGAGTTCGCCGACACCGTCCCCGGCTACCGCGTGAGCTACACCGAGCCCCCGGTCCGCGAGGCCGGTTCCGGTGCCGTGGTGCCGATCGAGGGGCAGGCGTTCCTGCAGATCCGCACCACCCCGGCGAGCACCGTCGACCTGTCCGGTGACGAACCCCGCACCACCTACTCCGGGCCCGACCGCCTGGCGCCGCCCCGGGCCGAGGCGGTCACCGAGGTCGTGCGGACCGGCGACGTCGAGTCGCAGCTCACCTGGACCGCGGGCGTCACCGACCGGCTGCCCTACGCGGTGCAGGTCTTCCGGGGCCCGCCCCGCCTGGTCGTCGACGTGCTGCACGAGAGCGGGAACGGCCAGAACGGCGACGGGCAGAACGGCGACGGCGACGGGCGCCTGCGGCCGATCGGCGAGGCCGGCACCGACGACGTCGCGGCCGACGGCACCGCCGCGCCGGTGACCCTCACCGACGTGCGCCTGGGCGCCCACGACGGGTTCGACCGCATCGTCCTCGAGACCGCGGGCGGCGGGCGCGCCGGCTGGGAGATCGGCTACACCGACCGCCCGCGGGCGCAGGGCTCGGGCGCCCCGATCGAGGTCCCCGGCGCGGCGACGCTGGGCATCACCCTGACCAACGTGGCCCTGCCGGGCGACGCGCCGCCCGACACCGCGCCGTGGGACGGGCCGCAACGCCAGCGCATCGAGGGCGCCCAGGTGCTCACCGAGCTCGTCGAGGACACCCTCTACGAGGGCCGCTACGCCTTCTACGCCGGGCTCACCGGAACGCGGCCGTTCGCGGTCGGGCGGCTCGACGACCCCCAGCGCATCGTCGTCGACGTCCTGACCGGGCAGCCCGCACCCGATCGGCCGGTGGCCCTCACCCAGCGCTGCGACGGCCCGGCGACCGCGGTCTCCTATCCACAGGGCTGGTCGACCAACCCCGGCGACGCGGTGGCGCCGTGCACGCGGTTCGCCCCGCAGCCCATCGACCCGCAGCCCGAGACCGACGCCCGCGCCGCGCCCATCGCGGTGTCGGCGGAGTCGACGCCGTACTTCCGCCTCGCCTCCCCCGACCCGGCCACCGAGCAGGACCGCGCGGTCACCGTCGTCGACGGCCGGCAGGCCGTGCGCATCGAGCGCGTCGCCACCGGTGAGGGGCTCTACCCGCAGGGCACGCCGACCACGAGCTACCTGATCGACCTCAGCGAGGGCGTCGACGACGGGCCGGGCACCCTGGTGGCGAACGCCGTCGGGATCGGCGGTACCGACCACGAGCGCGACGTGGCCGTGCTCGACCGGATGGTGCGCACGATGGAGATCACCGCGGGTTCCCCCGCGGAGGAGTCCGTCGTGGCCGCCTACTCCGGTGGCGGCGGTGCGTTCACGGTGACCGCGACCACGCGTGACGGGCAGGTGTGCCTGCGCATCCCGCCCGACGGCGCGGAGAACTGCGTGGCACCGCCCGCGGCCACCGAGGTCGCGACCGTGCCGCTGACCCTGGTCGGGGACCGGCAGGTCACCGCCGGGGTGGCCGGGGACCGGGTGTTCCGGGTCGAGTTCGCGCAGACCGACGGCGACCCCCTCGCGGTGCTGCCCGCACCGGTCCCCGACTCCGGGACGGGTGGTTTCGCCGTCCCGCTGGGCCCCGCCGAGACCGGCGGCCTGACCTGGTCGGGTCCCGACGGGAGCGAGCTGGGCTCCCGGTGAACCGGGCGGGCCCCGGCGCGGAGCCCACGACCCCGCGCGCCCGGCTGCCACGGCTGCGGCTTCCACGGCTGCCCGGGTCGCTGCGGCCCGCGGTGTCGCTGGGGCGCGAGCTGGCCGCCGCGAGCATGCAGGACCGGCTGCCCGGGCTCGCCGCCGAGGTCGCGTTCTTCGCGGTGCTCGGGGTGTTCCCCGGACTGCTGATCGCCGCGGGCCTGCTCGGCGTGCTCGACGTCGTCGTCGGCGCCCAGCTCGCCGAGACCGCGCAGATGCAGGTGGTCGGCGCGCTGGACACGCTGCTGACCGACCGGGCCGGGCCGCTGCTGTCCTCGGTGCGCGGGCTGTTCGAGTCCAGCCGCGGGGAGCTGCTGAGCCTGGCCGCGGCCGGGGCCCTGGTGTCGATCTCCGGTGCCTTCGCCGTCGTCGTGCAGGCGCTCAACCTCGCCTACGACGTCGACGAGCACCGGTCCTGGCTGCGCAGGCGGCTGCTCGGGCTGGGGCTGGGCGTGGTGACGCTGGTGGCCGGCGTGCTGGCCCTGGCCGCGCTCGTCGTCGGCCCGCTGCTGGGGGCGGGTTCCCAGCTCGCCGGGCTGGTCGGGTGGGACGAGGTGTTCGGCCGGGTCTGGGACCTGCTGCGGCTGCCGGTGGTCGCGCTGTGCCTGCTGCTGTTCTCGGCGGCGCTGTTCCGGATCGCGCCGAACCGGCCCGTCCGCTGGCGCGACACCGTGCCCGGCGCGCTGCTCACCACCGCGCTGTGGGGGGCGGCCAGCGCCGGGTTCCACCTGTACCTGACCCTCGCCGCCGACGCGAACCCCGTGCTGGGCGCCTTCGGCGGCGGCGCCATCGTCATGATCTGGGTGTACCTGCTCAGCCTGGGCCTGCTGCTGGGCGGCGAGCTCAACGCGGTCCTGCTGAACCGGCGCCGAGCACCTTCTCCCGGACGCCGCGGTGACGCAGCATGAGCCCATGACCGATGACCCCTTCTGGACCGACGTCGAGCGCCACGTGGTCCGCTACGGCGGCCCCTTCTCCCCCGCGGTGATCGAGCGGGCGGCGGGTACCTACGTCCACGACTCCACCGGCCGCGCGATCCTCGACTTCACCTCCGGCCAGATGAGCGCGGTACTCGGCCACTCCCACCCCGACGTCGTCGCGACGGTGCGGGAGTCGATCGCGACGCTGGATCACCTGTTCAGCGGCATGCTCTCGCGGCCCGTCGTCGACCTGTGCCGCAGGCTCGCCGAGCTGACCCCCGCCCCGCTGCAGCGCTCGCTGCTGCTGACCACCGGCGCGGAGGCGAACGAGGCGGCGCTCGCGATGGCGAAGCTGGCCACCGGCGGCTACGAGATCGTGTCGTTCGCGCAGAGCTGGCACGGGATGACCTCCGGCGCCCGCGCCGCCACCTACAGCGCCGGGCGCCGCGGCTACGGCCCGACCGTCCCGGGCAACCTGGCCCTGCCCGCCCCGAACCCCTACCGCAGCGTCTTCGGCGACGACTGGAAGGCCGAGCTCGACCACGGCTTCGACCTCGTCGACCGCCAGTCCACCGGCGCGCTCGCCGCCTGCCTGGTCGAGCCGGTGCTCAGCTCGGGCGGCGTGCTCGACCTGCCCCCGGGCTACCTCGCCGCGCTGCGCCGCAAGTGCGACGAGCGGGAGATGCTGCTGGTGCTCGACGAGGCGCAGACCGGTGTCGGGCGCACCGGCACGATGTTCGCCTTCGAGCGCGACGGCGTCGTCCCCGACATCCTCACGCTGTCCAAGACCCTCGGCGCGGGCCTGCCCCTGGCCGCGGTCGTCACCACCGCGGAGATCGAGCAGCGCTGCCACGACCGCGGCTACCTGTTCTTCACCACCCACGTGTCCGACCCGCTGCCCGCGGCGGTCGGGCTCACCGTGCTGCGGGTGGTCGAGCGCGACGGGCTGGTCGCGCGGGCCGCGCAGGCCGGCGCCCGGCTGCGCGGCGGGCTCGAGGAGCTCCAGAACCGTCACGACTGCATCGGCGACGTCCGCGGCCGCGGGCTGCTGCTCGGACTCGAACTCGTCGCCGACCGCACCACGAAGGCACCCGCCGACGCCCTGGGCCGTGCGGTGACCACCGGCTGCCTGGACCGGGGCCTGCACCTCAACATCGTGCAGCTGCCCGGCATGGGCGGGGTGTTCCGCATCGCCCCGCCCCTGACCGTCGCCGACACCGAGATCGATCGCGCGCTGGAGATCCTCGACGAGTCCCTCACCGCCGCCCGCTGACGCCTGCCCGGCAGGCGGAATGCCGACCGCCGGCGACCGGTTGGTTGAGAGGTGAAGAAGATTGGCTTCCTGTCCTTCGGCCACTGGTCGGACTCGCCGCACTCGATGGTGCGCTCGGGCGCGGACTCACTGCTGCAGTCCATCGAGCTCGCGGTCGCGGCGGAGGAGCTGGGCGCCGACGGGGCGTACTTCCGGGTGCACCACTTCGCGCGGCAGCTCGCGTCGCCGTTCCCGCTGCTCGCCGCGGCCGGGGCCCGGACCAGCCGCATCGAGCTGGGCACCGGCGTCATCGACATGCGCTACGAGAACCCGCTGTACATGGCCGAGGACGCCGCCGCGGCCGACCTGATCTCCGGCGGGCGGCTCCAGCTCGGCATCAGCCGCGGATCCCCCGAGCAGGTGATCGACGGCTACCGCTACTTCGGCCACGAGCCGGCCGGGGGCACGACCGACGCCGACATGGCCCGCGAGCACACCGGCCGGTTCCTCGAGGTCATCGACGGCGCGACCTTCGCCCGACCCAACCCGCGCCCGATGTTCCCCAACCCCCCGGGGCTGCTGCGCATCGAGCCGCAGTCCCCCGGGCTGCGGGACCGGATCTGGTGGGGCGCCGGATCGCGCGCGACCGCGGGGTGGACCGCGCGCCAGGGCATGAACCTGATGAGCTCGACGCTGCTCACCGAGGACACCGGCGTGCCGTTCCACCAGCTGCAGGCCGAGCAGATCCGGATCTTCCGCGACGCCTGGGCCGAGGCCGGGCACGACCGCACGCCGCGCGTGTCGGTGAGCCGCAGCATCTTCCCGATCGTCAGCGACCTCGACAAGCAGCTGTTCTGGCGCGAGCGCCACAGCACCGACCAGGTCGGCTTCCTCGACGGCGGCAACGCCCGCTTCGGCCGCACGTACGCGGGCGAGCCGGACAAGCTGGTCGACGAGCTGGCCGAGGACGAGGCGATCGCCGCCGCCGACACGCTGCTGCTCACCGTGCCCACCCAGCTGGGCGTGGACTACAACGCCCACGTCGTCGAGGCGGTCCTCACCCACCTGGCCCCGGAGCTGGGCTGGCGCTGACGCGCGGCCGGTCACCCCTCGACAACGGATACCCTCCTCCCGATTTCTGCAATTTGCAGAACGCAGTATGCTCGCGCTGCCGGACGAGACCAGGAGGTGCAGGTGACCAGTCCGATCGTCGGTCGCCGCCTCCTGGCGGCGGACCTGCGCCGCCACCGGCTCGAGTCCGGTCGGACGATCGAGGAGGTCGCCGCCCACCTCGAGTGCTCGCCGGCGAAGGTGTCGCGGATGGAGACCGGCATCGTGAAGGTCGGTCCGCAGGACCTGCGCGCTGTCCTCGAGCTCTACGGCGTGGACGGGGCCGCGCGCGACACGCTGTTCGACCTGGTTCGCCAGGCCCGGGTCCGGGGATGGTGGGAGGCCTACGCCGACGTCGTGCCACCCGGTTCGGCCCGGTTCTACGGCTTGGAGGACGGCGCGGAGCTGATCGCCCAGCACGTCACCTCCCTGGTGCCGGGGTTGCTGCAGACCGAGGGATACATCCGGGCGCTCGTCGGTTCGGTGGCGGGGATCGATCCGGCGATCGTGGACCGCCGGGTCGAGCTTCGCCTCCGCCGGGCCACGCTGCTCGACCGCCCGGAGCCGCCGGAGCTCGACGTGCTGCTCGACGAGGCCGTGCTGCGGCGGGTGATCGGCGGACAGGAGGTGTTCGCCGAGCAGCTGCGACACCTGCTCGCCGTGGCCGATCGGCCGTCGGTGTCACTTCGGATGATCGAGTTCGACGCGCCGGTGCACCCCGCTGTCGGCATCACCTTCACCCTGTTCCGGTTCGCGGGCGACCCCACCGGCGTCGTGTTCCGCGAGCAGCTCGACGCCAACGCGTTCCTCGACGACCCGGACGCCGTGGCCGGCTACCACGCCTCGCTCACCGCGGCGGCCGCGGTCGCGGCCGGGCCGGACCGGTCGCGGGAGCTGCTCGCCGCTCGCCTCGCCGAGGTCGATCAGTGATCGGGATCCGGCGGGAGCTCGAACTCCCCCGCCTTCACCCCGCAGAGGAACACCCGCCACTCGGCCCGGGTGAACCGCAGCAGCGGCCCGGAGGGCTCCTTCGAGTCACGCACCACGACGGCGTCGCCGCGGAGGGCGACGTCGACGCAGGTCTGGTCGGCGCCCTGGCTGCAGGAGCTGTGCCGGAAACGCAGGGACAGCGGACCGGCGGCCCGCCGGTGGCCGTGGATGCAGGAGTGCATGGGGATTCCTCTCGGACGGGGATCAGGAAGCTGCTCGGTGGCACCGCTGGAGGGGGCTCGGGTGCCGTCGATCGGTGGCACGCCGGCCGTCACGCACGTGACGGCCGGCGCAGTCACCCACGGGTTGCTGTGGGACCGCTGCGCGGCCGACGGCCCGTCGCGAGACCGTCAGCACGATCTCGGCCCAGACCCACGGGTACGAGATGTCCCGACGGTCAGGCCGCGGCATCGCCGGACTCCGCGTCGCTCGCCGCGCCGAGGGCGGTGCGCGCCTGGGACAGCAGGCGCGACAGCTCGGTGTGCAGCGCCTCGGACTGGTCGCCGATGGTGGTCGCCTCCCGGCGGATGATGCCGACGGCCTTGGTGACCTTGTCGATCCGGCCGAGCACGCCGATCGCCTCCGCGATCTTCTCCTCGGCGACGCGCACCTCGCCCGACCGCTCGTCGTGGACCGCGCTCTGGGCCGCGAGCCGCAGCAGCTGCAGGACGACGCGCAGGAGGTCGACCGAGTCGGACTCGGGATCGAACGCCAGCAGCAGGCGGCGGGGGCCGAGGCTGACGACTCCGTGGCCGCCCAGCTGATCAGCGCTCCGCACGATGCCCAGCGATGCCCGCGCGCTGCGGTTGCGCTCTGCCTCGGAGAGGTAGTCGCCCCATCCCTTGCGCTCGGAGTCGGTCATCTCAATGACGATCCGCGCGTCGCCGCCGTGCACGGCCAGGACACCGTCGCCCTTCTTGTTCGACCGGAAGAGCCCGACCGTCGCCGAGGTGTCGACGTACTCGTCGCCGTAGCCGGCCGCCAGCTCGGCGAGGACGAGGTGCAGCGCGTCCTCGAACGGCTTGCCCTTGAGCGTGCTCATCCGCTCCGCCGTCGCGCGCGCACCGCCTGCCGCCTGGGCGAGCTTGACCGTCTCGGTCAGGGCGTCGATCTTGCGCCCGAGGTCGGCGTTGTTCGTCACGAGCGTGTCCGCCTGCTTCTGGAGCTGCTCGGCCAGCAGGCGCGACTGCTGGGCCACGGGCGAGGCCGGGTCGGCCGGATCGAACTGGCGGGCGGCCTTCGCGATCAGCTCCGCGGTCTGCTGCGTGGAGCGCGCCTCGAGGTCCCGCTCGAAGCGATCGATGACCGGGGCGAGCCGGGCGAGCAGTTCGGGGTGCTCGCCACCGAGGAGTCGGTTGACGTCACCGGCGAGCACCTTCCCCGCGGCGTCGACGTTCTCGGCGAACGCGCGCCGCGTCTCGGTGCCGAGCTCGCCGATCGCGGCGCGCATCGCGACGGTCGACGTCTCGATGGTCTCGGTGGCCTTCCGGATCGCCTCGTCGGTGACCTGGCCGGCCTGCCGGGATGCCTCCGCGGTGCGCTCGCCGACCTCCGTGACCAGCGCCCCCAGGTTGTAGGCCTCCTGGGCGCCGCCTGCGGTGGCGATGGCGTGTGCGCCGACCGAGAGCGCCTGGACGGCGAACGCCGTCACGTCGGCGCCGGCCATGTCGGTGGCCGCCACGGCGGCGCCACGACGGCCGGTCGACCAGCGCCGGGCCTCCGTGACAACGGCCGGGTCGCGCAGGTCGAGGTGGTCGATGACGACCGTGGGACCAGTGTCGTCGAAGTGTGCGGGCATCGGACTGTCTCCTCCTCGGCGGCGGCCGGGGCGACCGCGATGGAGGAACGATGAGGCCGCACAGTCCGGCAGGTCGAGCGCGTGCACTGAGAAACCGGGTTCTCAGTGAACAAGCGTGTGCGCCATGCGCAACCCGCTACTGTTCGGCGGGCGCTGCAGGACGAGGGGAGGTCGGCCATGGTGGCACACGGGGCGTCCGTGACGATGCAGGACATCGCCCAGCTCGCCCGGGTGCAGCGGCATGTCGTGTCGATGTGGCGCAGCCGGCCGACGGTCCGCGGCGAACGCATCCCCTTCCCGGAGCCTGTGCCGTCCACCGACGGGGTCCTCCGCTTCGATCGCGACGAGGTCGTCGACTACCTGGCCACGACCCGCCGCGGCAACAACACCGACGCCCGCTACGACGCGCCGGGCGTCTCGGCTCCGGACGGGCTCGCCATCGAGGACGTCGTGGTCCTGCTGTGCCTGCACGCCCTCACCGGTGACGAGCTGGAGGGTCGCTCGGCGGCCGAGCTGGTGGCGGCCGCGGAGCGGGTCGATGCGGGCGACCGCGTCATGCTGCGAGAGCTGCGCGCGATGCGGCCGACGGCCGAGATGCTCCGCTACGTCGACGATCTGGTGGAGGCCTCGTTCGGGCTGTCCGACGCGCTGAATCGGCTGCAGGCCGGGCCACTGAGCCGGGTTGCGGCGGGGGCGGGAGGCGGCGGAGCCGCCGGGGTCGGATTGTCACAGCCGGAGCGGGGCCTCGACGACGAGGCCATCGAGCTCGTTCGCGCGGTCGTCGAGGCCGCGCGACTCTCGCTCGATGCCGACGTCGTCGCGCTCGACCCGCCCGCCGACCTCGTGCTGGCGCGCCGGCTGGCCGGTGGGTTCGCCGGCATCGTCCTCGGCGATGACGTCGACCGGCGGCGGCAGCGCAGGCGTGCCCTGCTCGACGGCGTCGACGTCGTCGAGGGCAGCCCGTCGACGGTCCGGGTGCGGTCGGTGGTCGGTGCGTCGGAGCAGGCGGCGCTGGAGGCCGTCGACGAACTGACGGTCACGCTGGCACCAACCGAGGTGGGCGTGGTGATCGGCTCCGCGGCCGTGATGTGCGATCCGCTGCCGGGACCTGGCGAGCGGGATCGCGCCCACACCCTCCGGCCGGGGAACCTGGCGATGGCGATGCGCCTTCCGCGCGGGCTGTGGAAGGGCGCGCACCGCCAGAGCCTGGGGATGTGGGTGCTGCGCGGCGGCGGTAGCGCGTCGACGCTGTGGCTGGCGGATCTGGACACGGAGACCGTTGAGCGCGACGACCTCGCGAACGATGTACTGGCCGCGCTCCGCGGCACCGAGCGGCGCGCCTACCGCTACGCGCGCCGCGACGTGCTCACCCGAGTGCTGGGTGGCGGCGCGGTGGTCCCGCGCGGAGCCCGGGCGGCCCGGTTCGCCGTCGTGGAGGGCGGTGCCCGCCTCGACCGGATCTACGCGGCGAGCCTGACCACCGGCGAGACCATCGCCGGCTTCGACGTCACCGCCACCTCGGCGTCGACGGGGATGGTGGTCCGGCGCCGGTCCCTCGCGGAGTTGCGCGACACCGGACAGCTGGTGGTGCGGCGCGGATCCCGCATCGACGCCGGCCACACCGATCCCGCCGGAACGGTGCCGGTGCTCTCCGCCGACGGGAGCACGGACACGCTCTTCCTCGACCCGTTCGACGCGGACCAGCACTACCGCCGCGCCCACCGGACCGAGCCGGGCGACGTGATCGTCCTCGACGGGAGGCGCCCCGTCGCGCGGGTCGATCCGCGGGGCGGGGCGTTGGTCGCGTCGCCGAGCCGGATCCTGCGCCTGACGCCCACCGCCCCGGTCGGACCGCACGCGCTCGCCGCGATCGTCAACGACATCGCCCCGCCCGGCAGTGAATGGCCGACGTGGAGCGTGCCCGAACTGCCGCCGGCCGAGTGCGGCCTGCTCGACGCCGCCCTCGCGGGCGCGGCCGCCCACAAGGAGGTGCTGCGCCGCCACGAACAGGCGCTGCGGGACCTCGTCACGAACCTCATCCACGGTGTGGCCGCCGGTGCGGTCACCCTCGACCCGACCCTCATCGACACGGGAGCTGGCTGACGTGCCACCACGGAAGAAGGCGGAGCCGCAGGCGCCGTCGACCATGAAAGAGCTCAAGGACACGCTGTGGAAGGCCGCCGACAAGCTTCGCGGTTCCCTCTCGTCGAGCCAGTACAAGGACGTGATCCTCGGGCTCGTCTTCCTCAAGTACGTCTCCGATGCCTACGACGAGCGCCGCGAGGCCATCCGCGCCGGCCTCGCCGACGACGGTTGGGACGACGAGCAGATCGCCGCCGTGATCGACGACCCCGACGAGTACCAGGGCTACGGCGTGTTCCTCGTGCCGGAGAAGGCGCGCTGGTCCTTCCTCTCCGAGAATGCCAAGGGCAGGCCGGCGGAGGGCAGCGAGCCGCCGCGCACGATCGGCTCGCTGATCGACGCCGCCATGGAGGCACTGGCTCAGGCCAACGAGAGCCTGCGCGCCACCCTGCCGAGCGGCTACAACCGCGACGCGGTCGACCAGCGCCGCCTCGGCGAGCTGGTGGATTTGTTCAACAGCGCTCGCTTCAGCCGGCAGGGAGAGCACCGCGCCCGCGACCTCATGGGCGAGGTGTACGAGTACTTCCTCGGCAACTTCGCCCGCTCCGAGGGCCGCCGAGGCGGGGAGTTCTTCACTCCCCCGTCGGTGGTGAAGGTCCTCGTCGAGGTGTTGGAGCCGTCGCAAGGCCGGGTGTACGACCCGTGCTGCGGCTCGGGCGGGATGTTCGTGCAGACCGAGCGGTTCATCCGCGAGCACGACGGCGACCCCACCGACATCTCGGTGTTCGGGCAGGAGGCCATCGGCGAGACCTGGCGCCTGGCGCGCATGAACCTCGCCATCCACGGCATCGACAACAACGGCCTCGGCGCCGGCCCCGGCGACACCTTCGCCCGCGACCAGCACCCTGACACCAAGATGGACTACGTCCTCGCCAACCCGCCGTTCAACATCAAGGACTGGACGCGCAACACCGAGGACCCACGCTGGCGCTTCGGCGTCCCGCCGGCGAACAACGCCAACTATGCCTGGATCCAGCACATCCTGTGGAAGCTCGCACCGGGCGGGAAGGGCGGCGTCGTGATGGCGAACGGATCGATGTCGTCGAACTCGAACGGCGAAGGCGCGATTCGCGCGGAGATCGTCAAGTCGGACCTCGTGTCTTGCATGATCGCGCTGCCCACGCAGCTCTTCCGCAGCACCGGCATCCCGGTGTGCCTCTGGATCTTTGCCAAGGGCAAGAGCGCGGGCAAGCAAGGCTCGATCGACCGCACTAGTCAGGTGCTCTTCATCGACGCCCGCGAGATGGGCTTCATGGTCGACCGTGCCGAGCGGGCATTCTCCAGCGAGGACATCGTCCGCATCGGAGACACCTACCACGCCTGGCGAGGCTCGCCCTCAGCTACCGCGACGAATTGCACATACCAGGACATCCCAGGATTCTGCAAGTCGGTGACCCTGGATGAGATCAAAGCTGCCGACTACGCCCTGACGCCAGGGCGATACGTCGGATTGGCCGAAGTCAGCGACGACGGCGAAGCGCTGGATGTCAAGATCGAGCGCCTGACCAAGAAACTTCTCGCGGAGTTTGATGAATCGGCCCGGCTCGAGCATGTAGTACGCGCGCAGCTGGCGACCCTTTCATGAGCAGATCAACTCGTACAGGTGGCCGGGAGGCCACGAAAGGGGTGATTCCGGGCCGCATCGCATTGAGCGTCGGCAGACCTGAGGAGCTCCCGGAGCCGCCAGGTTTCAGTTGGTGCATACTAAGCGATATTGCGCATCTGGAGAGCGGACACACCCCGAGTAGATCAAGGGACGAATACTGGGGCGGGAAAATTCCCTGGATCGGCATTCGGGATGCGACCGCCAACCATGGAAAGGTTATCGATAATACGCTCGATCGCGTCACTCAGGAAGGCCTCGACAACTCCTCAGCTCGGATTCTTCCTGCGAGGACCGTCTGCCTCTCCCGCACAGCCTCGGTCGGATTCGTTGTCGAAATGGGCCGACCCATGGCCACCAGTCAGGACTTCGTGAACTGGATCTGCGGCCCGCAGCTCAACAGCTCGTATCTGCGGTACATATTCATGCTGGAGCAAGACAGTGTGCGACGTTTCGCTCATGGTACCACCCACCAGACCATGTACTATCCGGAAGCGAAGGCGCTAAACGTTCTGGTACCGACTCGTCGCCAGCAGGACGCCATCGTTGCAGTGCTGGGAGCACTCGACGACAAGATCGTCATAAACGAGATGGTAATTGCCACGATGGACGAGCTGGCAGCGACCCTCGCACGTAGCACATTCAAGCGGTCTGAAGTATCGCTTTCGGCCATAGCAACTGTCACCATGGGATCATCGCCACCCGGAACCAGCTACAACGAGGACGGCACTGGAACGCCCTTCTATCAGGGAGTTCGTGACTTCGGACCGCGATTCCCGAAACGACGTGTATGGACGACAGAACCCGTTCGTTCGGCGGAAGCGACTGACACGCTGCTTAGCGTTCGGGCACCGGTGGGAAGGATGAACCTGGCTGAAGAATCGCTTTGTCTAGGACGAGGACTTGCAGGGCTCCGATCGAAAGAAGGTCGACCCATGACCCTCTTTCACCAGGTCCGAGCGGCGCATCGTGAATGGATACCATACGAGGCAGAGGGAACGGTTTTCGGAGCGATCAATAAGGCGCAGCTTGAGTTGGTTAGCGTGCCAGCTATAGAAGAGTCGCGAGGCCTGTGGCTTGAGGAAAAACTCGTCGCGATGGAGTCGCACATTGCGACACTACTCGTCGAGAACGAGAGGCTGGTACAGACGCGTGACGAACTGCTGCCGCTGCTCATGGCCGGCAAGATCCGCGTGCGAGACGCCGAGCGGCAGGTCGAGGAGCAACTGTGACAACACTGCGCCATACTCCGCCACGATAGTGGCGGAGTATGGCGGAGTATGGCCGGGACGTGGCGAGGAAGGCGATCGATGGACACGATGGCGCTGATCGGGCGGCTGCGCAAGCTCGGCGTCGAGCCCACCGACGTCGAGGTCAAGTCGGGCGCCGGCGGTCTGCCGACGTCGGTCACCGAGACGATCAGCGCCTTCGCCAACGGTACCGGCGGCACCCTCCTGGTCGGCGTGGACGAGGGGGCCGGGTTCGTGCCGGCCGCGGGCTTCGACGCCCCGGCCATCCGCGACGCGCTCGCGGATGCCTGCGCGAACAAAGTCGAGCCACCCTGCCGGGCTCCGATCGAGATCGAGGAGGTCGACGGTGTGCTCGTCGTGCACCTCGACGTGCCGGAGCTCGACCCGGTGGAGAAGCCGTGTTTCGTGAGCAGCCGCGGGACCTACGGAGGTTCGTTCATCCGCGGCGGGGACGGTGACCGCAGGCTCTCGCATTACGAGGTGACGCAGCTCCTGTCCAACCGGAGCCAGCCGACGTTCGACCGCATGGCCGTTCCGGACGCCACGCAGGCCGACCTGGACGAGGACCTCGTCATCGCCTACCTCACGCGGGTCCGCCGCTCACGAGGGCTACGCCATGACGACCGCGAGCGCTTCCTGACCCGTCTGGGTGTGCTGACTCCAGATGCGGACGGCGTTCTGCGGCCGACGCTCGCCGGCCTGCTGTGCTTCGGCGAGTACCCGCAGCAGTACTTCCCGCAGCTCTTCGTCTCGTTCGTCGTCCTGCCGACGACACGTATGGGCGAACGGTCGCCGGACGGCCGGCGCTTCCTGGACAACAAGACCATCACCGGGCCGATCCCGACGATCGTCGCCGACGTCGTCGCGATGGCCATCCGCAACATGCGGGCGGGCGCGATCATCACCGGTATCGGCCGGGAGGACCGATATGACTACCCTCTCGACGTCGTCCGCGAACTGGTCGTCAACGCGCTCATGCACCGCGACTACAGCCCTGACGCGCGTGGCGCCCAGGTGCGGGTCGAGCTGTACCCGGACCGCCTGGTCGTCGCGAACGCAGGGGGCCTCTTCGGGCCGATCACCGTGGCCGACCTCGGCTCGGCGGCGCATCGCTCGACGTCACGCAATCAGACCATGGCCGCGCTGCTCGCCGACATCGAGCTGCCCGGATCCCGTGACGAGATGCTGTGCGAGAACCGCGGTTCCGGATTGCTCGACGTGATGGCGGAACTGCGCAGGGTCGGCATGAGCCCGCCGAAGTTCGACGTGCGACCCGGAACCGTCACGGTGTCGATTCCGCAGCACGCACTCCTCGCACCGGAGATCGTCGCGTGGATCGGTTCGCTGAAACTGTCCGCGCTCACCGACGCGCAGCACCTCGCGCTCGCGATGATGCGGGCGACCGGCCGCGTCACGAACGCCATGCTGCAGGCGTGGGGGGTTGATCGGACCGATGCCGGTCGAGCACTCAAGGACCTCGTCCAGCGCGGGGTCGCCGAGATCAGCGGTGGACGGCGATACGCCAGCTACCACCTCGTCGACGACGTCGGCCCGGTCGAGCACGACCCACCCGCCGAGCCCGATCAACGGAAGGCCCGGCCGGCAGGGATAGAAGCCGACCTCGACGCCGTCATGCAGGCGATCCGAGCCGGCAGCACCAGCCCTCGCGCTCTTGCGGCACGCTTGGGCCTGTCGGAGCGGACCGCAACTCGGCGGCTGTCGGTGCTGGTGGATCGCGGTCTCATTGCACCCCTGTATCCCTTCCGCAGCAGCAAGCAGAGCTACCGGATCGTCGATACGGAGGGACACTGATGGCCGGCGAGGCCGACTGGGAGCAGATCGCGCTCGACCGGTTCGAGGAGCACGGGTGGATGCCGCTCCCCGGCGCCGCCGTCGCGCCCGGAAGCGAGGACGGCCGGACGTCCTGGGACGACATCGTGCTCCGCGGCCGACTCCTCACCGCGCTACGGCGGCTCAACCCCCACGTGCCGGGCGGATACCTGGAGGAGGCGCTGGCCGAGATCCTGAAGCTGGGATCCCAGGACGCGATCGCCGAGAACTACCGGATGCACCGGGTGCTCGTGGAGGGCTACCGCAGGATCAGCTACGTCGACGCCGACGGGATCGAGCAGAACCCCACGATCCGCGTGGTCAGCCACCGCGTCGAGGACAACGAGTGGCTCGCGGTCAACCAGGTGACGGTCCGCTCGAAGGAACACGAGCGGCGGTTCGACGTCGTGCTCTACCTCAACGGCATGCCGGTCGTGGTCGTCGAGCTGAAGAACGCCGGTTCGGCGTCGGCCACGACGGCCAAGGCGCACGCGCAGCTCGCGACCTACCTGCAGGAGTTCCCGGCCGCGTTCCGGTTCTGCGTGCTGACGATCATCAGCGACGGCATCACCGCCCGCTACGGCACCCCGTTCACGCCGCTCAACCACTACTCGCCGTGGAACGTGGACGACAGCGGGGAGCCGGTCACCCCCGGCGTCTTCTCCGAAGGCCTCGCCGACGTCGCGCTCGAGACCCTCATCGAAGGGCTCGGAAACCAGGAGCGGCTCCTGCAGATGCTGCGGAACTTCGTCGCCTTCGACCTGGACGGGGGCCGCCTGGCGAAGCGGGTCGCCAAGCCGCACCAGTACTTCGCGGTCACCAAGGCGGTCGGCAAGACGGTCGCGGCCGCCGAGAGCGACGGCAAGGCGGGCGTCGTCTGGCACACCCAGGGGTCGGGCAAGTCGATGGAGATGGAGCTCTACGCCCACCTCGTCGCCGTCGCGCCGAAGCTGAAGAACCCGACGCTCGTGGTCGTCACCGACCGCACCGAGCTCGACACGCAGCTCTTCGAGACCTTCAACCGCTCCCGGCTGCTCACCGAGACCCCCGTCCAGGTGTCGTCGCGCGACGCGTTGCGGACCGCGCTGCGCGAGCGGATGACCGGAGGCATCTACTTCACGACGCTGCAGAAGTTCGGACGCACCCAGGCCGAGCGTGAGGCCGGAGCCGAGCACCCGATGCTGTCGGACCGGCGCAATATCGTGGTGATCGTCGACGAGGCCCACCGCAGTCACTACGACCGCATCCGCGGGTTCGCGCGCAGCATCCGTGACGCGCTGCCCAGAGCCACGTTCATCGCCTTCACCGGCACCCCGATCTCCTTCGCCGACCGCGACACGCAGGAGGTGTTCGGCGACGTCATCGACGTCTACGACCTCACCCGGGCCGTGGACGACGGCGCCACCGTTCCCGTGCGGTTCGAGCAGCGGCTGATCGAGCTCGCGCCCGGCGTCAGTGAGGAGCAGCTCGACCACGCCGCGGACGAGGCGACCTCCGGCCTCGACGACGTCGAGCGGGCCAACATCGAGAAGTCGGTCGCGGTCATCAACGCGCTCTACGGCGCACCGGCCCGCCTCAAGGCCCTCGCCGCGGACATCGTCGAGCACTGGGAGCGCCGCTGCACCGCCATGGCGCCGTTCCTCGGTGTCCCGGGCAAGGCGTTCATCGTCGGCGCGACGCGGGAGATCTGCGCCCGGCTGTACGACGAGATCATCGCGCTGCGGCCGGGCTGGCACGACGCCGACGACCTCGCAGGTGTCATCAAGGTCGTCTACTCCGGCTCGGCGACGGATCCCGATCACATCCAGACGCACGTCCGGCGCGGGTCGGAGGTGAAGAAGGTGCAGAACCGGATCCGCGACGAGCACGACCCGCTCCAGATCGTGATCGTCAAGGACATGATGCTCACCGGGTTCGACGCCCCACCGCTGCACACGCTCTACCTGGACCGGCCGCTCCAGGGAGCTCTGCTGATGCAGACGCTCGCCCGGGTCAACCGCACGTTCGAGGGCAAGCCGGACGGCCTGCTCGTCGCCTACGCGCCGCTGGCGGAGAACCTGGAGTCCGCACTCGCGCAGTACACCGACAACGACCGCACCCGCAAGCCGGTCGGGCGGGACATCGACGAGGCCGCCGTCGAGACCCGCAGGCTCGTCGAACAGCTCGACGCCCTGAGCGCCCCGTTCGGATGGCGGTCGAAGCTGACCAGCACGACCGCATGGCTCAAGACCGCCGTCGGGCTGGCCACCTGGCTGCGCTCGCCGTCGACACCGGGCAACCAGGTGGCCGAGGGCGAGGAGCCCGTCGGCCAGCGGTTCCGCACGCTCACCGCCCAGCTCGCACGGTGGTGGTCGGTGGCCGCCGGGGAGGTGACGCTGGCCGAGCTGCTGCCGTCGGTGCAGTTCTACGAAGAGGTCCGCGTCTACATGGCCAAACTCGACGCCGCCGAGCGGCAGGCCAACGGTGAGCCGGTGCCCGAGGAGATCCAGCGCCTGCTGTCCGAGCTCGTCGCCACGTCGACGAAGACCGGACGGATCGTCGACATCTACGAGGCCGCGGGCATGCCGAAGCCCTCGCTGTCCGACCTGACCCCGGACTTCCAGCTCAGAGCCCAGCAGGCCGAGAACCCGCACCTGGCGATCGAGGCGCTGCGCAACCTGCTCACCGCCCAGGCCGCCGGCGTCGCGCGCAACAACGTGGTCCGACAGCGCGCCTTCTCCGAACGCATCAGGGCGCTGATGAACCGCTACACGAACCAGCAGCTCACCTCGGCGGAGGTGATCGCGGAACTGATCGCGCTGGCCAGGGAGGTCGCCACCGAGGGCGACCGCGGACAGCGGTTCACCCCGCCGCTCTCGGAGGACGAGCTGGCGTTCTACGACGCGGTCAGCGACAACGAGTCGGCGGTGGAAGTGCAGGGCGAGGACGTCCTGGCGAGCATCGCGCGCGAGCTGGTCGCGGTGATGCGCCGGGACGTCAAGACGGACTGGATGGTCCGCGACGACGTCCGCGCGAAGCTCCGGTCGTCGATCAAGCGGTTGCTCGTCAAACACAAGTACCCACCGGACAAGCAGCCTGACGCGATCCGGCTCGTCATCGAGCAGATGGAGGCGATGGCGCCGCTGTACACGCACGACCGCGAGGCCGGATGAGCGCGGCGCGCCTCCCACACCCCGGCAACGGACCACGATCGGACACCAGGTCGACGGGGTACCCGCCAACCCCGGTGCTGGGCCGGCGCTGACCGGACGCCGATCACCCCGGTGTGCCGGCCGCCGCCCGACGCGGCATCATGCTGGGGGTGGATCACCGACGGGGGGTTGGTGCGGTGCGGGTTGGTGCTGTCCGGGGGTCATCGGTGCCCGGAGGGCTGGCTGCCGTCCTGGCGGTGCTGCTGGCGGTGCTCGTCACCGCGCCCGCGGCGCTCGCGCAGGAGGCCGACCGGTTCCCCGGCCTCGAACCGGGCGTGCGCGTCTACGACGAGACCGGGTCCTCGCTGACGCCGGAGCAGACGAGCGACCTGCAGGACCGGCTCGACGCGCTGCGCGACACCGGGGCCGATGCGGTCGTACTCGTGCGCGCGCTCGACGCGTCGAGCGAGGACACCTTCGACCAGGTGGAGGCCCTGCAGCAGGCGTGGGTCGCGCGCACCGGTGCGGACCAGGACACTGCCGTGGCGATCCTGGTCAACCGCGACCCCGACGACCCGCAGGAGGCGCGCGCCGGCATCTTCGTCGGGCGCACCCTCGACGACGGCAACGTCCCGCGCGACGAGCAGGAGGACATCGTCGAGGACGCCCTGATCCCGCCGCTGCGCGAGGGCGACGTCCACGCGAGCCTCGTCGCGGGGATCGAGCGGCTCTCGGACAGCATCCGGTTCGGGCCGCCGGTCAGCGCGGCCGAGCAGTGGGCGGCGGACGCCTCGCGGAGCTGGCTGCCGACGGCGGCGCTCGCCGCCGCACTCGTCGCGCTGACCGGGGCGTTCGGCCTGTTCCGCGGGCGGCGCACCACCGACCGGACTCCCGGGAAGCCGACCACCCGCCGCCCGGGGGACCTGCCGCCCGCGGTGGCCGCCGCGCTCGTCGCCGGCGGACCGCCCTCCTCGCCGACACCGGCGGTCCTGCTCGACCTCGCGACCCGCGGGGCCGTCGACATCGAGCCGGAGAGCGACGGCGGGACGTTCAGCAGCCCGAAGGTGCAGGTCCGGCTGCGCGACGAGGGGCTGCTCCGCGACGACGTCGACCGCGCGGTCTGGCGCGGCCTCGCCGACCGTGCCGACGGCGAGGTCGTCGACAGCACCGCGCTCGGGAAGGTCGTCCGCGACCCGTCCGCGGTCCGCACGGCCCTGCGCAACAGGCTCGTCGCCCAGGGTTGGCTCGACGAGGCGGCGCGGGTGCCGCGGGCGTGGCTCGCCGTGATCGCGGTCCTCGGCTGGGTCCTGCTGGTGGCCGGGTTCGTCGTCGGCGCGATCGGCGAGGCGCCCTGGCCGGCGTGGGTGGCGCTGGGCGGCCTCGCGGTGGCCGCCCTCGCCGCGACCGTGCTGGCCACCACGTACCCCAGCCTCACCATCGCCGGCCAGAACGCCGCCGTCGGCTGGATCGCCTACCGCGACGGGCTCAAGGCCGCGGCCGAGGACGAGCACGCGGACCTGGACCTCGACGCCGTCCTCCCCGACGCCGTGGCCCTCGACCTCGCCGGCGCGCTGGAGGACCGGATGAAGGCCGCCGCGGAGTCGGGGCAGGTCGTGCGCGCGTTCGGGGCGGCCGGGCACTCCGCTCAGCTCGCGACGTTCCCGTGGTGGATCGCCTTCAACTCCACGGCGGGGACGTCCGCGAGCGGCACCACCGTCAGCGGCGGTGGGGCGGGCGGCGGGGGCGGCGCCGCCGGCAGCACCTGACCCGGGCAGCGCGTCACCGGCTCGTCGACCCCCGGCGGCCCACCCCGGTCCGACGTCGGCCGACAGCACCGCGGACCACGCGTACCGCAGCCTACTGCGCCAACCCGGCGACAGGGGTTGACGTCCCCACAATGTGTAGACACTCTATCTCACACATGCATCTGACGTGGAGATACGAAATAAGTGTCTACCTCTTCGATGCGGGAGTCACGGGGCAGTTCGGGACCGGGGACCGGGAGCGCAGAACCAGCCGGCCCGGGGCCGGGCCCTGGCCGGACCCGCCGTCCGTCACCGAGGAACGGAGTTCACCCCATGATCGAGATCAGCAGCACGCTCGCCGTCGACGACGGCACCGCGCGGGGCAGCGTCGACAGCGAGATGGTCGCGTGACCGGCCGCGTCGAGGCAAGGTCGCCCTCATCTCCGGGGCCGCCCGTGGCCAGGGCCGTGCGCACGCGGTGCGCCTGGCCCAGGAGGGGGCGGACATCATCGCGTTCGACATCTGCGGGCCGGTCGACGCCCAGGGTGCCCCCGCCGCCGCCGAGGAGGACCTGGCGGAGACCGTCGCACGGGTGGAGCAGCTGGACCGCCGGATCGTCTGGGCGAAGGCCGACGCGCGCGACTTCGCCGCCGTGCAGCGCCTGGTCGACGACGGGGTCGAGCAGCTCGGTCACGTCGACATCGTCTCGGCGAACGCCGGGATCCAGGGCATCGCCGCGGACTCCGCCCACACCACCGAGCAGGACTGGCGCGCGGTGCTCGACACCAACCTCACCGGGGTCTGGAACACCGCCAGGGCGGCCATCCCGCACCTGGTGGAGCGCGGCCGGGGTGGGGCGATCGTGTTGACCAGCTCCTCGCTCGCCCTCAAGGCCGTGCCGAACTTCTCGGCCTACACCTCGGCGAAGCACGGCGTGGTCGGGCTGATGCGCAGCCTGGCCGTGGAGCTGGCGCCGCACTCGATCCGGGTGAACTCGCTGCACCCCACCACGGTGCCCACGCCGCTGCTGCTCAACGAGAACAACTGGCGGATCTTCCGCCCCGACCTCGACGCACCGACCCTCGACGACGTCATCCACCTCTACCAGGGGCTCAACCTGCTCCCGGTGCCGTGGGTGGAGGCGGAGGACATCGCCAACGCGCTGCTGTTCCTCGCCTCCGACGAGGCCCGCTACGTCACCGGCGTCGCCCTGCCCGTCGACGCCGGCATGTCCGTGAAGTGACGGGGTGCCGGCGGGGTGGCGCCGCGGCACGACGCCGGACAGGACGGTGCGCACAGCTGGGCACGGACGCGGGCGACGACCGGGCGCCGCCGGGCACGACCGCGGTCACGCCACGGCCCCGCCGGCGGCCGCCTGCAGCAGCGGGTCGAGGTCCGCGGCGGCCTCGGTCCCGTAGGCGTCGGCGACGCGGGCCCGGTCGCGGGCGGGGTCCAGGTCCCACTCCTGGGTGCCCTCGGTCTCCAGCACCAGCGTGGCGACCAGCGAGCCCAGCTGGGCGGCCCGCTCGATGCCCAGCCCGGCGGCCGTGGCGGCCAGGAAACCGGCCCGGAACCCGTCCCCGACGCCGGTCGGGTCCACGGTCTCGCGCGCGGGGACCACGCCGACCCGGACCTCCTCTCCCCCGGCGACCAGCACGGCGCCCTGCGCGGACAGCGTCGTGATGCGCGTCCCGACCCGCCCGGCGATCTCGGCCTCGTCCCAGCCGGTCCGGCGGGTGAGCAGGGCCCACTCGTACTCGTTGGTGAAAAGGTAGTGCGCGCCGTCGACGAGCGTGCGGCACTGGTCCCGGTCGAGTCGGGGCAGCTGCTGGGACGGGTCGGCGGCGAAGGGCAGGCCGATCCCGCGCGCCTGCTCGGTGTGGCCGATCATCGCGGCCGGGTCGTCCGCGCCGACCAGCAGCAACCCGACGCCGTGGCTCCCGACCAGCGGGGCGATCGGCCGCCGGCCGGCCTCGCTCATCGCGCCCGGGTAGAACGAGGCCAGCTGGCACTGGTCGTCGTCGGTGGTGCAGGTGAACCGGGCGGTGTGGGCCGTCGCCGAGAGGTGCACCCCGGCACAGTCGACCCCGTGCGACTCCAGCCAGGTGCGGTAGTCGGCGAAGTCGGGTCCGGCGGACCCGATCAGCAGCGGGCGGCAGCCCAGCACCCCCAGCCCGAAGGCGATGTTGGCGCCGACCCCGCCCCGGTGCACGACGAGATCGTCGACGAGGAAGCTCAGCGAGATCTTCTCCAGATGGCTGCCGACCAGCTGGTCGGCGAACCGGCCGGGGAAGTGCATGAGGTGGTCGGTCGCGATCGAGCCGGCGACGGCGACGGTTCCGTGGGGCATGGCGACTCCGGGTCGGGATCCGGTGTGGCGTGGGCGTGGGGACCGGCTCGCGAGTGGATCGGGCGGTGCTGGGCGGCACCTCCCGAACGATGCCAGCGCGACGGCCGTCGGGTCTCTGGGACGGTCCTCAATCCTGGGCGTCCGCGGACTGTGGATGCGGACAGGACCCCGGTGCGTCGGCAGCGGCACCACGAGCGGCGATCCTCACCGTCATCGGTCGCGCCGCGACGCGATATGTGCCATCCCACAACGGCGGCCGCGCATCGCTCCGCTCGCACGCGGGTACCCCCGGGCATCCGACGGTGAGGAGTCGCCGATGACCGGCACGGAACCGGGACACCCGGACGAGGACGACGAGGTCGACAGGCTGGACCGCGACCTGGCGGTGGCCAACGACCTCGGACCGGCAGAGGGCAGGCGCGGCGAGGAGCCCGGTGTGCGACCGCGCGACGCCGATCGGCAGGAGGAGCCCGACCCGCCCACCCTTCCGCGGTGACCCATCATGATCTCGTCATCCTCGGCGCCGGGTCCGGCAACACCGTCGTCGACGCCTGCACCGACCTGGACGTGGCCGTCGTCGACCACGGGGAGTTCGGGGGCACCTGCCTGAACGCGGGCTGCATCCCGACGAAGATGCTCACCCACACCGCGGACGTCGCCGAGGCCGTCCGCGCGGCCGGTCGCTTCGGTGTCGACGCCCGGCTCGACGCGGTGCGGTGGACCGAGGTCCAGGACCGGGTCTTCGGGCGGCTGGACGCCGTCGCCGCGGACGGCCGGGCGGGCCGGGTCGACGCCGAGCACGTCACCGTCCACTCGGGGCACGCCCGGTTCACCGGGCCGCGCACGCTGTCCGTCGAACGAACCGACGGGTCGGGACACGACGTGGTCTCCGGGGACCGGGTGGTCGTCGCCGCCGGAAGCCGCCCGGCGGTTCCCGAGCCGGTGGCGTCGTCTCGCGTACCGTTCGAGACCTCGGACACGATCATGCGCCGGGCCGCGCTGCCCCGGCGCCTGGCGATCCTCGGCGGCGGCTACATCGCCGCCGAGTTCGCGCACGTCTTCTCCGCGCTCGGCGCCGACATCGTCATGATCGACATGGCGGACCGGCTGCTCGGCGGCCAGGACGAGGCCGTCGTCGACGGGTTCACCGCGCTCGCCCGCGAGCGCTACGACGTGCGGCTGGGCCGGCAGGTCGAGTCCGTGACGGGCACCGCCGGGGCGGTGCGGCTCGTGCTGGACGAAGGGCCGTCGAGGCCGACACGCTGCTGGTCGCGGTCGGCCGCACGCCCAACGGCGACCGCCTCGACCTGCACGCGGCCGGGATCGAGCGGCACCCCGACGGGCGCATCGTGGTCGACGCGGGCCAGCGCACCACCGCCGAGGGCGTCTACGCCCTGGGCGACGTGAGCACGTCGGTGCCGCTCAAGCACGTGGCCAACCGCGAGGCGGAGGTCGCCTCGTACAACCTGCTCCACCCCGAGGACCCGATGGAGACCGACCTGTCCGCGGTCCCCGCGGCGATCTTCACGGACCCCCGGATCGCCGCCGTCGGGCGCACCTCGCAGCAGTGCCGCGATCAGGGCATCGACCACGTCGAGAGCGTCCAGCCCTACTCCGGGACGGCCTACGGATGGGCGCTGGAGGACACCACCGGGTTCTGCAAGGTCCTGGCCGAGCGCGGCACCGGCCGGCTGCTCGGCGCGCACATCATGGGCCCCCAGGCGGCCACGCTGATCCAGCCGCTCGTGGTGGCGCTGTCCTGCGGCATCGACGCGCGCACGCTCGCGAACACGCCGTTCTGGATCCATCCCGCGCTCACCGAGGTGGTGGAGAACGCCCTGCTGGGGCTCGGCCGCGCAGGCCCGCACGCCGAGGTGTGAGCGGGCCGGGCAACCGGGTATCCCCGGGGCCGCGCGGCGGCGTCCATGCAGCCCGCGGAACGTGGGAGGTACCCGTGACTTCAGTGGACGACATGCAACTGGCCGTCGAGCACACCCGGCGCGGCATCGCGGTGGTCTGGGTGGCAGGCGACCTCAACCGGATCACCGCCCGCCGCCTGGCCCGGCTGCTCGACACGTGCACCAGCCTGCGGGCCGACGCCGCACGGTGCACGCACGTCGTCGTCGACCTGCACGACGTCCGGACCTTCGGCACCGGCGGCCTGGAGGTGCTGGGCGAGGCCGAGCAGGCGTGCCGTCGCGCGGGGGCGTCGCTGTACGTCACCGGCGTCGCGGACCGCCGTACCGCGCTCCCGCAGCACGTCGACTCCCTGCTCGCCGCCCTCCCGGGCTTCCGCACGCCCGAGATCGCCCTCGACGCGCTGGACGACCCGGCCGCACCCGGCCTGCCCGCGACATCCGGTCCCGTAGTGGAGATCGACCCGCGCCGGTCACACCTCGCGGTCGTCCGCGGGCCCGGCGACCGCGACGTGGTCGGGACCTGAGCGGTAACACTTAGCCTTTGCGCTAAGTTTCGGTGAGCGCGACACTTTGCCCCATGGCTCAGTATTCAGCGGTGCTCGACGGGGTGCTCGACGGGGTGTTCGTCGCGCTCGCGGACCCGACGCGGCGCGCGGTCGTCGGCAGGCTCGGCCGCGGGCCGGCCAGTGTCGGTGACCTCGCCCGCGACGCCCCGATGACGCTCCCGTCGTTCATGAAGCACGTGCGGGTGCTGGAGTCGAACGGCCTGATCCGCACCACGAAGTCCGGCCGGGTGCGCATGTGCGAGCTCGATCCGGAGCGGTTCGAGCTCGTCGACGACTGGCTCGCGGAGCAGCGGCGCATCTGGGCGGACCGCACCGACCGTCTCGAACGGTTCGTCACCACCCCGGAGGAGAACCGGTGAACCCCGACCTCGATCTCGGCATCCACCGGATCATCCGCGCACCCCGCCCGCAGGTGTGGGCGGCCTGGACCGATCCGGACCAGCTGGCGCGGTGGTGGCTGCCCGCCCCCACCCGCTGCCGCGTCCAGCGGCTCGACGTCCGGCCCGGCGGCGCGTTCGTCACGCAGATGAGCGACGACGCGCAGGGGTTCGTCCCGCACCTGGACGCGTGCTTCCTCGTGGTCGAGCCGTCGGAGCGGATCGTGTTCACCAACGCGGTCGACAGCGGTTGGCGCCCCGCGATGCCCGACCCGATAGCGATGACCGCCGAGGTGGTCCTGCGCGACCACCCGGAGGGCACCGACTACCGGGTGACCGTGCGGCACGGCGATCCCGTGGCCCGCGCCCGGCACGCCGCGCTCGGCTTCGCCGACGGCTGGGGCACCACCACCGACCAGCTCGCCGGGCTCGCCGAGAGCGGGATGCGACGATGAGGATCGCCGTCACGCAGTTCCTCACCCTCGACGGGGTGAGCCAGGCACCGGGCTCCTCGACCGAGGACACGAGCGACGGCTTCGCCGCAGGCGGCTGGCTGGTGCCGCACCTGGACGCCGCGTTCGTCGGATGCGCGTCGGCCTGGCTCGACCTGGCCGACGGCCTGCTGCTCGGCCGCCGGACCTACCCTGCTGCTGCTCGAGTACGACGTCACCGGCGCCCCGGCCCTCGCCGACTACGACGGCGTCACGGACCTGACGTAGGTGATCGATCCCGGCCACCCGCACGAGACGATGGGCGGCACTGTGGCCGGTCCTCGTCCGGCCCCGAGGTGGGAGCGTCATTCTGGTACCCCCACGGGCGAGCGCCGCAGCCGTCCTGACCACCGCACCCGGGAGAGCCGTGCCCCTCGCCGCAGACCGCGCCCACGACGTCGCCGACGGGCTGTTCGCCCGACACGCCACCGTGTTCGGCGACGACCTGGACCGCTACCGCGGCCACGTCCACCGCGTGATCGGCCTCGTCGCGCTGCAGGCGCCCCTCGAAGGCACCACCGCCGACGCGGTCGGCGTCGCCGGATTCTTCCACGACGCCGGCCTGTGGTTCGACGGCGGCACCTGGGACTACCTGCCACCCTCGATCCGGCACGCCCGGGCCGAACTCGGCGGCGCGGACGACCACGGCCCACTGGTCGCAGCGATGATCGACGAGCACCACCGCGTCCGGCACGCCCACCATCCCGACCCGCTCGTCGAGGCGTTCCGCCGGGCCGACCTCACCGACGTCACCGGCGGGCTCGTGGGTGCCCCCGGAGTGCCCCGCGCCGCCTACCGGGCGCTCACGGCGCGCCACCCCGCCACCGGCTTCCGTCCGATGCTGCTGCGGGCGTTCCGTCGCGGGCTGCGCGAGGACCCGCGACGTCCGCTGCCGATGCTCCGGCTGTAGCGGCCGACGGCGGGCCTGCCGTCACCGTCCGGGCCGGTCGAGCACCCGCCCCAGCGGGGAGTCGTCGAGGCGCTCCAGCAGGTCGGCCGGATCGGCGCGCACGTCCCGGGCCCCGGCCTCCCGCAGCTGCGCCGCACCGATGCCGCCGCACTCCAGCGCGATGCAGGGCAGCCCGGCCGCCCGCGCCGCCTCGACGTCCCAGACGGTGTCGCCCACGGCCACGGTCCGCGCCGGGTCGAGGCCGTGCTGCTCGACGGCGACGCCCAGCAGGTCGGGGGCCGGCTTCCCGGCCTCCACGTCGGCCGAGGTCGTGGCCCCGGCCACCGCGTCGCCTGCGCCGATCGCGGGCCGCATCCAGTCGAGATCGGACGCCGCGCCGCTCGTGGCCAGCACCACGGTGGCGCCGCGGGCCGCGCACGCGGTGATGAGCTCCGCCACCCGCGGGAACGCGACGACCCGCTCGCGCAGCGGCTCGTAGCGCTCGCCGTGCGCTGTCACCGTCGCCTCGTCGTCCATGCCCAGCAGGTGCCGCACCAGTGCCGAGCCGGGCATCCCGATCGCCCGGTGGATGTCCGCCATCACGACCCCGGGGTGCCCGGTGTCGACGAACGCCTGGGACCAGGCGAGGACGTGCAGGTAGTTGGTGTCCAGCAGGGTGCCGTCGACGTCGAACAGGACGCCGGGGCGGAGCCGGTCGGCACGGGAGGAGGTGTCGGGCACGCGGGCGGATACCCGCGGGGGGCGGTCGGGACACCTGTGGGCGCGATCCTGCAGCAGGGTCGGCCCGCTACCCCCGGTCACCATCGCGATCGCTCCCGCCGGGCTCCACCGCCGGTGTCCACCGCTGGTCCGCCCGGGCCCGCCACGCGCCCATCCGGGCGATCAGCTCCGGCGCACCCGCGGCGGCCAGGACCAGCGCCCGGTCGTCGTCGCGCAGGAAGCGCTCCCGGACCGCGTGGTCGAGGAACGCCAGCAGCAGGTCGTAGTAGCCGGCGGTGTTGAGCAGGCCGGTCGGCTTGTGGTGCAGCCCCAGCTGCGACCAGGTGACGATCTCGGCGAACTCCTCCAGGGTCCCGAGACCCCCGGGCAGGGCGATGAAGCCGTCGGAGAGCTCGTTCATCAGGGCCTTGCGCTCGTGCATCGAGCCGACGACGTGCAGCTCGGTCAGTCCCGGGTGGGCGATCTCGGCGCCCACCTGCTGCTCGGGGATGACCCCGACGACCTCGCCGCCCGCCGCGAGCACCCGGTCGGCCAGCGCCCCCATCGTGCCGACGGCGGCACCCCCGTAGACGACCCGGACGCCGCGCGTGGCGAGCAGGTCCGCCAGCTCGCCGACCGTGTCGAGGTAGACCGGCGTGCGGCCCGGGTTGGAACCGCAGAACACGCACACGCTCCGCAGTGCCGTCTCCACGCCCGGTCACCTGCCTCTCAGGTAGACGGTGGTGGTGTGGGTGAAGAACTCCCGGGAGGCCCGGCCCTGCTCCTTCGGGCCGTAGCCGCTGTGCTTCGCGCCGCCGAAGGGCACGTGCGGGTCCGCGCCCGCGGTCTCGGAGTTGACGTGCAGGACACCGACGTCCAGCGTGTCGACGGCGTCGAGCGCCGCCCCCAGGTCGGTCGTGAACACCGCGGCCGCCAGCCCGTAGGCGCTGTCCGCCGCGAGCGCGAACGCCGTGGCGGGGTCGGCGGCGCGCACGACGGCGAGCACCGGGCCGAAGAGCTCCTCGCGCCAGATGACGGGATCGGTCGAGTCGAGCTCCAGGACGGCCGGCGGCGCGAAGAAGCCCTCGGCCAGATCGCCGCCGGGCAGGTGCTCGCGGGTGGTACGGGGCCGTGCACCCTGCCGCACGGCGGCGGTGACGCCCGCGCCGACCGCCTCCGCCGCGGCGGCGCTGACCAGCGGGCCCATCTGCACACCGTCGACCAGCGGGTCACCGACGACGAGCGCGTCGGCCCGCCGCGCGATCTCGGCGACGAACTCGTCGGCGACGGCCCGCTCGACGACCAGGCGGGAGGTCGCGGTGCACTTCTGGCCGGTCGACCGGAAGGCGCCGAGCAGCACCTGCTCGGCGGCGAGGTCGAGGTCGGCGTCGGCGAGCACCACCGCGGCGTTCTTGCCGCCCATCTCCGCCTGCACCGGGACCCCGCGGGCCGCGCAGGACGCCGCGATCGCCCGCCCGACCGCCGTGGACCCGGTGAACGTGACGGCGTCGACACCGGGGTGGTGGACCAGCGCGCCGCCGGTCCGCCCGCCCGCGACGACCAGGTTGAGCACGCCGGGGGGCAGGCCTGCGTCGTGCAGCGCGGAGGCCAGTCGCACCGCCAGCAGGGGGACCGTGCTCGCCGGCTTCCACACGACGGTGTTGCCGTGCACCAACGCGGGCGCGATCTTCCAGGCCGGGATGGCGATCGGGAAGTTGAACGGCGTGACGACCAGTACGACACCGACCGGGCGGCGGGTGACCAGGATGCGCTCACCCCGGCGCGGGGACGCGTAGACCTCGCCGGCCTCGCGGTCGGCCTCCCCGGCGCAGTAGCGCAGGATCTCTGCCGCCCGGCGCACCTCGCCGACGCCCTCCGGGCGGGTCTTGCCCTCCTCGGCCGCCAGCTCGGCACCCCACCGCTCGGCGGCGGCCTCGACGAGGGCGGCCGCGCGCACGAGCACGGCCGCGCGCTCGTGGTACGGGGTGCCCGACCAGCCGGGCGCGGCGCGCCGGGCCGCCGCCACGGCCGCGACGGCGTCCTCCGCGCTCGCCTCGGTCCCCGCGGCGACCGAGCGGCTCGGCCGGGCCGGGTTGACGTCGGTGTAGGCGGCGCCCGCGCCGTCACGCCAGCGCCCGTCGACGAGGTGCTGCAGCCGCACGGGGCCTGTCTCCCCCGGGCTCGTCTCCACCGCCCTCATCCCCGGAAGGCCGCGAGGCCGGTCAGGGCCTGGCCGATGACCAGCGCGTGCATCTCGCTGGTGCCCTCGTAGGTCAGCACCGACTCCAGGTTGTTCGCGTGCCGCAGCACCGGGTACTCCAGGGTGATCCCGCTGCCGCCCAGGATGGTGCGGCACTCGCGCGCGATGGCGATCGCCTCCCGCACGCTGTTGAGCTTGCCCAGGCTCACCTGCTCCGGCCGGATCGTCCCGGCGTCCTTGAGCCGCCCCAGGTGCAGCGCCAGCAGCCACCCCTTGCCGAGCTCGAGGGTCATGTCCGCGAGCTTCTGCTGGGTGAGCTGGAACCCGGCGATCGGGCGGTCGAACTGCACGCGCGTCACGGCGTGGTCGAGCGTGGCCGCCAGGCAGTCGCGCGCCGCGCCCAGCGCCCCGAACACGATGCCGAACCGGGCCTCGTTGAGGCACGACAGCGGCGCACCCAGGCCGGTCGCCAGCGGCAGCCGGGCCGTGTCGGGCAGCCGCACGCCGTCGAGGACGAGCTCGGCGGTGACCGACGCCCGCAGCGAGAGCTTGTGCGGGATCGAGCGGGCCGAGAAGCCGGGGGTCCCGGCCGGTACCAGGAACCCGCGGATCCCCTCCTCGGTGCGCGCCCACACGGTGGCGACGTCGGCGATGCTCCCGTTGGTGATCCACATCTTGGTGCCGTCGAGGACCCAGTCCGAGCCGTCGCGGCGCGCCGTCGTGCGCATGCCGGCGGGGTCGGAACCGAAGTCCGGCTCGGTCAGGCCGAAGCACCCGATCGCCTCGCCCGCCGCCAGCCGCGGCAGCCACTGCTGCTTCTGCTCCTCCGATCCCCAGCGGTGCACGGAGTACATCGACAGCGAGCCCTGCACCGACACGAAGCTGCGCAGCCCGCTGTCGGCGGCCTCCAGCTCGGCGCACGCGAGGCCGTAGCTGACGGCGTTGGTCCCGGCGCAGCCGTAGCCCTCCAGGTGCATGCCCAGCACGCCGAGGGCGCCGAACTCCTTCGCCAGCTCGCGTGCGGGCAGCGTCCCCGCCTCGAACCAGCCGGCGATCTCGGGTCGCAACCGGTCGTCGACGAAGCGGCGCACCGTGCGCGCGATGTCGGCCTCCTCCTCCTGCAGCAGGCCGTCGACGGCGAACAGCTCCAACGGCTGGCGGGTCATGCCGGGCTCCCGGTGGAGGCGAGGGGTGCCGCGGCCGCGCGCTCCACCGAGAACTCCAGCAGCTCACTCGGCCCGAACTGCTCGGCCGAGGCCTTGTACCCGATCCTGACGACCACGTCGGTCCTCTCCTCGCTCTGCGGTCAGAAGGTGTGGTTCTTGCCGCCGAACACGGCGCTCACCGAGTCGTCGGTGAAGATGCGGCGGATGGAGTCGGTGAGCAGGTCCGCGCACGACAGGACCCGGACCGCCGCGGGCGCACCCGGGCGCAGCGGGATGGTGTCGGTCACGACGACCTGCTCGAAGGGCGACGCGGCGAGGTTCGCGTAGGCCGATCCGCTGAACACCCCGTGCGTGGCCGCGGCGTAGATCCGGGCCGCCCCGGCCCGCACGACGGCGTCGGCCGCGGCGCACAGCGTCCCGGCGGTGTCGATGATGTCGTCGACGATGATGGCCGTCTTGCCGCTCACGTCGCCGATCACGTGGCCGACCGAGGCGACCTGCTGCTGCGGGCGCTCCTTGTCGAGGATCGCGAGGTCGGCGCCGAGCCGGTCGGCGAACTGCTTGTTCAGCTTGACCCGGCCCGCGTCCGGCGCCACGACGACGAGGTCCTCGAGATCGTCGCGGTCGCGGCGGAGCTCCCGGAAGTACCCGGAGAGCATCATCAGCGCCGTCATGTGGTCGACCGGCACCTGGAAGAAGCCCTGCAGCTGGCCCGCGTGCAGGTCCATCGTGAGCACCCGGTCGACACCTGCGGACTCGAGCATCCGCGCCACGAGCCGGGCCGAGATCGGCTCCCGGGGTGCGCTCTTCTTGTCCTGCCGCGAGTACCCGTACCAGGGCGTCACCGCGATCACCCGGTGTGCGCTCGCCCCGACCGCTGCGTCGATCATCACGAGCAGCTCGACCAGCGCGTCGTTGGCGTTGACGCCCCCCGCGGGGTTCGCGCAGGTCGGCTGCACGATGAACACGTCGGCGCCACGGATGGACTCCTCGAACCGGCAGTAGACCTCGTCGTTGGAGAACGTCCGCAGCGTCACCGGTCCCAGCCCGACGCCGAGCCGGTCCCCGATCGACCGGGCCAGCGCGGGGTTGGCGCGCCCGCTGAACAGCATCAGCCGCTTGTCGTAGTGCAGCGGCAGGCTCGTCGCGTCCGGGGCGTTCCCCGGGATCGTCGCCGTCACGACCGCTCCGGCGACGACAGCACGGAGCCGGCGAGCAGGTCGCGCCCGATCGCGTACGCCTCGCGCAGGTCAGGGCCGTCGTACACGGCCGCGGCCAGCCCCCGCAGCAGGGGCGTGCCGTTCACCGCCACGGTCCGCCGCAGGCGCCCGAACAGCCCGACGTCGGAGGTCGAGTCGCCGTAGGCGACGCAGTCGTCGTGCGTCAGGCCCCGCTCGGCCACCAGCTGCTCGGTGATCGACACCTTGTCGTCCACGGTGAGCAGCAGGTCCTCGCCGGCCCGGCCGCCCGGCTCCACCCCGGCGCCGAACACCGCACCGGCGCCCCAACGCCGCAGCCTGCGGACGAAGAACAGCGGTGACTGCGAGATCACCGCGCTGTGCTCGCCGCGGGCGTCGATGTCGGCGAACACCTCGGCCACCCCGTCGATCCACGGGCAGGCCTCGAAGGCGCGGTCGATCTCGTCCTCGGAGACCCCGTCCCACAGGGGCAGCACGAGCTCCCAGAACCGGACCTCCCCGACCTCCCCGCGCAGCCACGCCTCCTCGACCGCGTTGGCCTCCTCGAAGCGCCCGAGGTGCCGGGAGAGCTCGACGGACGCGGCACCGCGCAACAACGTGCCGTCCATGTCGAAGATGTGCAGCTTGGTCATGATCGAGAACGGCTCCTCGTCGAATGGTCCCGGTCCGACGCCGCCCGCCGCACCAGGGTGCGGCGGGCGGCCGTGGCACGCCTCAGGCCGGCGTGGCGACCTGCGGCGCCGCGACCTGCCCGTTGTCCGACACCCGCATCTGGCCCACGTGGTCGAGGTAGTACCACTCCGGGACCTCCTGCTCGCCGGCCGCGATCAGCTCGGTGAAGTCCCACTTCTTGAGCAGCTTGCCGTTGCGGAACACCGGGACCAGCTCGTTCTGCTCCGGCGGGATCGAGTCGCGCGGCACGGTCACGTAGGTGCCGTTCTCCCTCTTCAGCGCGAGCCGCCCACCCTTGGAGACCTTCATGCTGTCGCCGGTCGGGGTCTTCGCGATCGAGCGCCACTCCCCGTTCACGCAGGCCGCGCTGCCCTTCTGCCCGAAGTTCATGGTGTCGCGGTTCCAGTGCTGCAGGAGCCCGCCGCCCATGCCGAACACCGCGTTGTCGGCGGCCAGGCCACGGCGCTCCAGCTCCATGAAGACCTTGGGCAGGCTGTGGAAGGTGACGCCGTCGCCCTGCACGACCCGGACGAAGGGCGGGAGGATCTTGAAGCCCTTGCTGTTGGTCTCGAACCCGAAGGCGTCCATCAGCCACTCGGTGGTGTCGGCGGTGACCTGCACGATGTCACCGGAGTCGGGCCGGACACCGACCAGGCCCGGGAAGGTGCGGATCTGCTCGCGCAGCTCCCCGCCGATGATGTTCTTGACGCAGTTCTCGTGGTCGTAGGTGTCGGTCAGCAGGAGGGCGCAGCCCTCCTTCGCGTAGATGTCGAGCATGTTGCGCAGGGCGTCGGTCTCGTTCTCCCGGCCCCAGGCGCAGAACCCGGCGTGCTCGGAGTTCGGGCCGGAGTTGGAGACCTTCCCGGCGTTGTAGAAGTACTTGGCGGCCAGGATGCCCGGGACGGTGTCGCTCTGGTCGAAGTTGACCAGGTGCGCGAGCCCGCCGAGCGCCGCGGACTGCTGGGAGCTGACGCCGCGGGCGCCGTAGTCGTGGAGGATGTTGCGGACGAGGAACTCGTTGTCCGAGGTCCGGGCGAGCGCCTCCTTGATGACCTGCTTGGACAGCCAGCTCACCGTGGCGATCGTCGTCGGGTACCAGACCGCCCGCAGCAGGGCCGTCTCGAAGAAGCTGGTGGCCCAGAAGTACTTCGGATCGGTGTTGATGACCTGGACGAGGACGTTGCGCGAGGGCAGCACGGTGCCCTCGGGCACGGCCTCGATCTCGACGGGCAGGAAGCCGTCGTAGTCGTTGAGGATGCCGAGCCAGTTGTCGCGGTTGAAGTGCATGCCCTGCTCGCGGACGACGAACTCGGCCTCGTCGATGTCCTCGAGGGTGATCGGGCGCATGAGGTACTCGCGGATGAAGGCCTGCAGGCCGACGAACTGCGTCACCGGCCACGGCCCGCCGCGGGACTCGATGTAGCTGGACACGTACTCCGTGCCCGGGGGGTAGAGCGGGTAGTGGCAGTGCTTGTAGTTGTCGGTGTTGATGATCAGGTTGTCCAGGTACCGCCGCATCTGGTTGCCACCTCGGTCTGAGAGTCGTTTCTACCAGGGGATTGCCGCATTCGGGATCCGCCGGAGGCCGGTGGACCTACTCGCGCCGACCTCGTCGTCCATCGCCTGTCACACGATGACCTGTCAGGCGCGTGATCACTAGATGTCAGCTGACTGAGCAACACGATATTAACGTTTCTACTGTGACTGTCAACGCACTCCGCGGTGTGTATCCGCGAGCGGCCGTGGGCGGCGGATCCGCACCCGGCCCGTCGCCGGGCCCGCCACCGCCCATCCCTCGGCTCCCCCGTGACACCTGCCCACGACACGGCGTAACGCCAGCTCAGAGGCTCGGTGCGGCGGCAGGTCGCCGGCCCGGCCGGCTCGTGGGCGGCCGACGCCCGGGGCACGGCCGTACCAGGTCGGCGCCGGCCCGGACACCGGTGCGCCGGTGCAGCACCCTTCGTCGGACGCGCCCGGACCCGGAGGCGGTGAAAAGCATTCTGGCGCGCCCCGGACCCGAGCCCCAGGCGTGGGCCGTCAGCCGACCGGCAGCGCGGCGGCGATCGCCGCGGCGCGCGGCATCCCGGTCCGCGCCCCCACGTGCGCGACCGAGAGCGAGGCGGCCACGGTGCCCGCCCGCACCGCGGTGCGGATGTCGTCCCCGGCCGCCAGGCCGGCGGCGAGCACGCCGTTGAAGGTGTCGCCGGCGCCGGTCGTGTCCCGCACGGTGGCGGTCAGCGGCGGGACGTGGTGCGGGTCCTCGCCGGGGCCGAGCACGACCGCTCCGTCGCCGCCCAGCGTCACCGCGACCGGCGCGCCGGTGCGCGCCACCAGCGCGCGGGCGCCCCGGGGTGCGATGCCCTCCGGCGGCGAGTCCGCGTCGACCAGTGCCGCGAGGTGGCGGCACTCGGTGGCGTTCGGGGTGAGGACCGGCCCGTGGGCCAGCAACTGCGCGACGACCGGCACCACCGGCGCCGGGTTCAGCACGCACCGCACGCCGGCCGCGGAGGCGGACTCGACCGCCGCCGCCACCGCGGCGGCACCGATCTCGGTGCTGACCAGCACGCAGCCGGCCCGGGGCAGCACCGCCCGCAGCGCGTCGCGGACGTGCTCGGCCGTGACGGCCGCGTTCGCCCCCGCGCCGACGGCGATCTGGTTCTCGCCGTGGTCGTCCACGACGATCAGGGCGACCCCGGTGGGCACGCCGGACAGCACGGCCACGCCTGAGGTGTCGACGCCGTCGGCGCGCAGCTCGGCCAGCGCCGCGGCACCGGTGTCGTCGGCACCGACCGCACCGACCAGCCGCACGTCCGCGCCCGCCCGCGCCGCCGCCACCGCGGCGTTGGCACCCTTGCCGCCCCCGTGGCGCTGCACCCCGCCACCGACGACGGTCTCCCCCGGACCCGGCAGCCGGGCGGCCGCGACGACGAGATCGACGTTGATCGCCCCGACCACCACGACCGCGGGCGCGGTCACGGCGCACCCGCGGGCGGGGCGACCGACTCGCGGATCTCCACCGAGGTGGAGAGCACCGCGGGCCCGGCCGGGACCGCGTCCGCGTCGTCCTTGGTGAGGATGTCCAGCAGGCAGTTCGCCGCCTCGGCGCCCATCTCGCGCGCGGGCTGCCGGACGGTGGTGAGCCGCGGCGTGAGCAGGGCCGACACCGGGAGATCGTCGAAACCGACGATGCTGACGTCGCGCGGCACGCGCAGCCCGGCGGACTTGCAGTACTCCAGCGCCCCGATCGCCATCAGGTCGTTCGCGCACACCAGCGCCGTCGGACGTTCCGCGTCGGGCACCTCGAGCGCCCTGCGGGCGAGCGCGTAGCCCGAGTCCTGCCGGTAGTCACCGACCAGCACGGGCACGGAGTCCGGGTCGAGCCCGGTGGCGGCCACCGCCTCGCGGTACCCGGCGAGGCGCTGCTCGGCCGTCCACATCGCGACGGGGCCGCCGATGACGGTGATCCGCCGGTGGCCCTGGTCGAGTACGTGGCGGGCGACCTCGCGTGCTCCGCGGCGCGAGTCGCACACCACGGCGGGCAGGTCGAATCCCGGGATCTGCTCGTCGACCAGCACCACCGGGCCCGAGCGGGCCAGCTCCAGCACGGCGGTCGGCAGCGTGCCGGTCCCGGTCAGGTAGATGACCCCGTCCAGCCGCTGGCTGCGCAGCAGTTTCGCGTGGTGGGCCTCGGTCAGGTGGGTCGCCTCGGGAGCGCACAGCACGACGACCACGCCACGCTCGATCGCCGCGCCCTGCACCCCCTCGGCGACGAGTGCGAAGAACTGGTTGGTCAGGTCGGGCACGACCAACCCGATCGCCGACGCCGACCGGCGCTTGAGGCTGCGCGCGGACGCGTTGGGCGAGTACTCCAGCACCCGCACGGCGTCCAGCACGCGCTCGCGTCGCTCCGGGGCGACGGGCCCGCTGTCGTTGAGCACGTAGCTCACCGTGCTGACCGAGACCCGCGCGTGCTTCGCGACGTCCTTCATCGTCGGGCGGCGCCGGTTGTTCACGCCGTGACCCTCTCCGTCCGTCGTGCGGGCCGGCCGCCGTCGACCGCGTCCGACCCCGCGGCCGCCCACCGCAGGATCGACGCCCACAGCTGCCGGTAGTGCGGCCACCGCACGAACTCGGGCGGCGCCCAGTGCGGAGCGAGATCGGAGGCGAACGCTACCGCACGGCCGGCGGCCACCGGCCCCACGACCAGCAGCGGATCGCCCTCCGCGCGCGCGACCACCGTCGCGTCCGGTTTCGCCACCAGGCGGTTGTACCCGAGCAGCGCGGGCCAGCGGGGCGGCGTGCCGCCCAGCACCGGGTGCTCGGGCGCGTCGACGCACGCCTCCACCCCCTCGGGCCGCTCGATCCGGTCGTCGTGGTCGAGCATCGTCACCGGGAGCACGGAGGCCAGCGGGCTCATGCCGTACCGGGCCCGCCCGTCGATCCCGGTGAACGACATGTAGCCGCCGACCATCACCAGTCCGCCTCCGCCGCGGACGTACTCCGCCAGCACGCCCAGCTTGTTGGGCGTGCGCTCGGAGCGCAGGAACGTCTCGTCGGACAGCAGGAACGAGTTGGACCCGATGTCGCTGAGCACGACGACATCGAAGGCCTCGAGCTCGGCGGCGGTCCGGGGGAAGCGGGCCGAGATCTCGTGCGCCCGGATGTAGGTGACCTCGAAGCCCGACTCCGCGAGGGCGTCGAGGAACACCCCGGCGCCCTCCTCGTACTCGGTGGTGTGGAACTGGTCGAAGCCCTTCATGTGGACCGTGTGCTTGATCCAGGACTCCCCGGCCACCAGCACCCGCAGCGGCTTCGTGTCGGTCGGCGCGCTCATACGAGTCGGTCCCCCACGTGCGCGGGCAGCGTGCGGGCCTCGGGCATGGGGAGGACGTTGATCTCGCGCATGTCCCAGCCGATCATCTTGTCGGGGACGAGCTCGAAGTACCGGCGCCCGGCGACGGCCCCGAACTCCAGGTACTGCTCCAGGTAGGGGTGGCCGACGTGGAAGTACTTGTCGACGACGAGGCCGGCCAGCGTCTCGACGAGCGCGGGGTCGCTCACCTCCTGCATCCGGCCCATCACGCGCACCCCGCTGACGGTGGCGTATTCCTCGCCCTGGTCCACCAGCGCGGACAGCGGCCGGCCCGCGGTGAAGTTCGCGGCGTGCCTGCTCGCGGCGTCGATGGGGATGTAGAGCTTCTTCTCGTGCACGACCAGCCACAGCGGGGACAGGTAGATCGAGCCGTCCTCGTTGGCGGTGGCGACCCGGATCGTGCGTGCCCTCGCCAGGTACGCCCAGCGCTTGTCTCCCCGCAGCGGCTGCCAGGTGCTCGCGGTCACGGCCATCGTCAGCTCCTCAGCGACTTGAGTTCACGGCTGAACTCCGGCGCGTCCGCCACGCCGACGCGCGGCGAGGGACCAGACGTCCAGAAGAAGACCGACTGCATGCCGGTGGCCTCCAGGCGGTACTTGTAGCCCGCCGGCAGGTAGATGTGCTCGCCCTCCACGGCCTCGAGCACGACGACCCGCCCCGCGGCGTCCTCCACCACCAGGTGGATCTTGCCCTTGAGCACGTAGTGCGTCTCGTCGAAGTCCTGCTGGTGCCATTCGTAGGGCATGTGGTCGGGCTCCTGGTAGCAGTAGCCGTGGCGGAAGTACCGTGCGTCGTCGCGCTCGCGGGAGAGGAAGATGTTGGTCTCGATCCCCGTGTTGAAGTGCAGCCGCGGCATCTTGTCGATCTCCTCGGGCACGATGACCCGTGGATAGCGGCGCGCGTCGGGCGCTGCCGCGTCGTAGTCGGTCACGGTCGTCTCCCCTATCTCCGTCCGGTGTGCCGCTCTGGCGAGCGAGGCCCGGCGGTAAACGATTCTATCTGATCGCCTACGAATCCACATCTACCCAGTAGGAGAGCGGGTGGACTCGTTTCTATCGTAGCGCCTGTCAGCCGTGCCCGAACACCGTCTTCACCTCGAGGAACTCCCGGAGGCCGAAGTCGGCGTACTCCCGGCCGTTGCCGGACTGCTTGTACCCGCCGAAGGCGCCCGCGAAGTCCAGGCCCGCCCCGTTGACGTGCACCATCCCGGTCCGCAGCCGGCGCGCGACGGACCGCGCCCGCTCCGGGTCGGCCGAGGAGACGAACCCGGCGAGGCCGTAGACGGTGTCGTTCGCGATGCGCACGGCCTCGTCCTCGTCGTCGTAGGCGATCAGCGTGATCACCGGGCCGAAGATCTCCTCCCGGGCGATCGCCATGTCGTTGCGCACGCCGGTGAGCACCGTCGGCCGGACGAAGTACCCGGCCGCCACGCCGTCGGGGCGACCGAGGCCGCCCGCGACCAGCGTCGCGCCCTCCTCGAGCGCGCCGCCGACGAGCCGCTGCACCTTGTCGTAGGCCGCCTGGGAGATCAGCGGGCCGAGCGCGACGCCCGGGTCCTGCGGATGCCCCACGGTGACCGACTCGGCGCAGCGCCGCGCGATCCGCTCCGCCTCGGCCAGCCGGGACCGCGGGACCAGCCAGCGCGAGCCCGCGTTGCAGGACTGCCCGGAGTTCGCGAACACGTCGTTCATGTCCCGCGGGATGGCCGTCTCCAGGTCGGCGTCGTCGAGCAGCACGTTTGCCGACTTGCCGCCGAGCTCCTGCGCCACGCGCTTGACCGTCGGCGCGGCGCTCGTCGCGACCTCGACACCTGCGCGGGTCGAGCCGGTGAACGACACCATGTCGACGTCGGGATGCGACGTGATCGCGGACCCGGCGCCCGCCCCGTCGCCGTGGACGAGGTTGAACACACCGGCCGGGACCCCGGCCTCGTGCAGGATCTCGGCGAGGACCGCGGCGTTGAGCGGGGCGAGCTCGGAGGGCTTGAGCACGACGGTGCAGCCCGCGGCGAGGGCGGGTGCCACCTTCGCGGCGATCAGCAGGAGCGGCCAGTTCCACGGCGTGATCAGCCCGCACACGCCGATCGGCTCGTACCGGATCTGCGTGGTGCCCCGCTGCTGCTCGAACTCGAAGTTCTTGAGCGCGTCGAGCGCCGAGGCGAACTGGCCGAGGCCGGCCCCGACCTGCGCGCCGTGCGCGAGGGCGGCCGGCGCACCGAGCTCGACCATGAGCACCCGCGCGAGGTCGTCGCTGCGCTCCCGGTAGACCTCCATGATCCGCTCCAGCAGGGCGACCCGCTCGGCCACGCTCGACTGCGAGAACGTCGCGAACGCCGTGCGCGCGGCGGCGACCGCGGCGTCGACGTCGCGCGCTCCGCCGAGCGCGACGGTGGCGATGGGCTTCTCGGTCGACGGGTCGACCACGTCGCGGATCGACGTCGACCTCGGCCGTACCCAGGAACCGTCGATGTAGAAGCGGTCGGCGTTGCGCATTCGGTCTCCCTCGTCCGGTGTCGGCCCGGCGCGGCCACTGGCCGGTGCGCACGGGCCACCCCGGGGCAGCGATATAAACGTTTCTGCATCGTATCGACGCGTTCGCAGGTGGGTCAAGGCCACGACGGGCGTCCGAGTCCCCGCCGCCACGCCCTGCCCGGCGCCGCGGCACTCCCGGGGCTTGACCCTCGCCGAGCACGCGCCGTAGCTTTCTCGAAACGATTCTCTACCAGGAAGGTGCCGATGCCCTCCGCCCTGGGCGACCTGCGGGTGCTGGACTTCTCCCGCGTGCTGGCCGGCCCGTTCGCCACCATGCTCATGGCCGATCTGGGCGCCGCGGTGACGAAGATCGAGCGTCCCGGCGCCGGGGACGACACCCGCAGCTGGGGGCCGCCCTACGACGACCGCGGCACCGCCACCTACTTCCAGTCGGTCAACCGCAACAAGGACGTGCTGGCGCTCGACCTCACCGCCGCGGACGACCTCGCCGAGGCCCGCCTGCTCGCCCGCACCGCCGACGTCGTCGTCGAGAACTTCCGGCCGGGTGTGATGGAGCGGCTCGGGCTCGGGTACGACGAGCTGCGCGCCGCGAACCCGGGCCTGGTCTACTGCTCGGTCACCGGGTTCGGCCGTGGCGCAGGGGCCGACCTGCCCGGCTACGACCTGCTGATCCAGGCCCTCGGCGGGCTCATGCACATCACCGGGGAGCCGGACGGCGAGCCGCAGAAGGTCGGCGTGGCCGTGGTGGACGTGCTGTCCGGGCTGTTCGCGACGGTCGGCATCCTCGCCGCGCTGCGCCACCGCGCCGCCACGGGTGCGGGCCAGCGGGTCGAGGTCGACCTGCTGTCGTCGCTGCTCGGCGCACTGGTCAACCAGGCGTCGGCCTACACCTCCGGCGGCGTCGCACCGGGCCGGATGGGCAACCGGCACCCGAGCATCGCGCCCTACGAGCTGCTCCCGGCCGCCGACGGCGAACTGGTGCTCGCGGTGGGCAACGACCGCCAGTTCCGGGCGCTGTGCGCGGTGCTGGGCGAGGAGTCCGTCGCCGACGACCCGCGCTTCGCGACCAACCCGGCCCGCGTGGCGAACCGGGCGGCGCTGCGCGGCCTGCTGGCCGAGCGCCTGGCGGCCCGCCCGGCCGCCGAGTGGGCCGCGGCGTGCACCGCCGCGCGGGTCCCCGCCGGCGTCGTCAACGACGTCGCGGGCGCCTTCCGGCTCGCCACCGAGCTCGGCCTCGCGCCGGTCGTGGGCGTGCCGCGGCCGGACGGGTCGCTGGTCCACCTGGTGCGCAACCCGATCGGGCTCTCGGCCACGCCACCGACCTACCGCACCGCACCCGCACCACTGCCGCAGTGAGGGCGACCGCCATGCCGCACCCCCTGATCATCGACACCGACCCGGGCGTCGACGACGCCCTCGCGCTCGTGCTCGCGCTGCGCAGCCCCGAGGTGGACCTGCGCGCGGTGACCGTGCCGTTCGGCAACGTCGGGCTGGACCGCACGTTCGCCAACGCCCGCCGCGTGCTCGCCCTCGCCGGGCGGCCCGACGTGCCCGTGGCCGCCGGCGCGGCCCGCCCGCTGGTCTACCCGCAGGAGGAGTGGGCGCCGGAGTGGCACGGGGCCGACGGGCTCGGGCAGCGCTCCGCGGAGTTCCCGGACCCGATCGACCCGGACCCGCGCTCGGCGGTGGAGCTGATGGCCGACGTGCTGCGCGGAGCGGACGAGCCGGCGACGATCGCGACCATCGGACCGCTGACGAACGTGGCGCTGCTGCTGGCGGTCCATCCCGAGCTCACCGCGAGGATCGGCCGCATCGTGACGATGGGCGGCTCCCTCGGCGGGGGCAACACGCGGCAGGGCCGCGCCGAGTTCAACGTCTACGCCGATCCCGAGGCCGCCCACCGCGTCCTGACCCAGCCCGACGTGCCGGTGACGCTGGTCCCCCTCGACATCACCATGCGCTGCCTGGCCGGCGGGGGCTGGGTCGAGGAGCTGACGGCGAGCGGGCCGCGCGGCGCCACGCTGGCGCGCATGCTCGCGCTGTACCGGGCGGCGTTCCGCGAGCGTCACGGCACGGACAGCGTGGCGCTGCACGACCCGCTGGCCGTGCTCGAGGCGATCCTGCCGGGGACGCTGCGCACGACGCCCCTGCCGCTCGGTGTCCGCTGCGATCTCGGCCCGGACCGGGGCACCACGGTCGCCCACCCGGACCCGGGCGGCCACGGCCCCGACGTGCACGTCGCCCTCGACGGCGACACCGGGAGCGCGGCGGCGGAGATGCTGCGTCGCCTGTGCACGCTCGGCTGAGCGGCCCGGCCGGGGCTCCCGCACCCCCGGCCGGGCCGAACTACTCGATCACCGTCCCGTGCACGGCCTCGGCGGACGCCACGAACGTCGACCACTCCGCGAGGAGCTGCTCGAACGCCGGCGTCGCCAGCGCCTCCCGGTAGGACTGCAGGTCGGTGACCTCCAGCACCTCCAGGTACTGGATCGACGGGGTGCCGGTGCCGTCCAGCGTCGCCTCGATGCGCGTGACGTCGTAGCTCACGATCGCCGGGTGGGCCCGGGCCGGCGGGTAGTCGCCGGTCCGGATCCAGTCCTCGTAGGCCGCGGGATCGGTCGTCTCGTGCAGCGTGCTGAGGAAGTACACGCGGTGGGTCACCGCCGCAGCTCCGCGGCCGCGTCGAGCACCGAGCGCACGATGGCGTCGTATCCGGTGCACCGGCACAGGTTGCCGGAGATGCACTCGCGCACCTCCTGCGCGGTGGGGTCGGGGTTGCCCTCCAGGAACTCCGTGGCGCACATGAGCATCCCGGGCGTGCAGAACCCGCACTGCAGGCCGTGGTTGTTCCAGAAGGCCTCCTGCAGCGGGTTGAGCTCCGCGCCGCTCGCGAGCCCCTCGACGGTGGTGATGACGCACCCGTCGGCCTGCACGGCGAGCATCAGGCAGGCCCGCGTGCTGCGGCCGTCCACGATGATCGTGCAGGCGCCGCACACCCCGTGCTCGCAGCCCAGGTGGGTGCCGGTCAGGCCGCACTCGTGGCGGATGAAGTCCGCCAGCGTCAGCCGTGGCTCGCAGTGGCCGGTGTAGACGTGACCGTTGATGGTCATCGACACCGCCTGGCTGTCCTCGCTCATCACGCCGCCTCGCTTCGCTGGATCGCTGCCTGGAGGGCCCGCCGCACGAGCAGCCGGGCCATGTCGCGCCGGTACCCGGCCGGCGCGTGGACGTCGTCGGTGGGGTCGATGGCGGCGGCGACCGTGCCGGCGGCCGCGTCGACCGCCTCGGCCGTCGGCGCCGCGCCGGTCAGCGCCGCCTCCGCGGCGTGCAGCCGGACCGGCACCGACGCCGCTCCGCTCACCGCCAGCCGAACCGTGTCCACCGTGCCGTCGGGACCGAGGTGGACCGCGGCGAGCGCGGCCACGATGGCGAAGTCGCCGTGCCGGCGGGCCAGCTCCTCGACGGCCACGCCGGTGCCGGCGGGCAGCCGGGGCAGCCGGACCCCGACGAGGACCTCGTCGTAGTCCATGGCGGTGGTGAACGTACCCAGGAAGTAGTCCTGCGCGGCCACCGAACGGGGTCCGCCGGGGCCCTGCACCAGCAGCTCGCCGCCCAGCGCGGTGACCAGCGCCGGCAGCTCGGCGGCCGGGTCGGCGTGGGCCAGGCTGCCCCCGACCGTGCCCCGGTTGCGGTTGGCGACGTGCCCGACGTGGCGCAGCACCTGCGGCAGCAGCGGGACGGCGTCCGCGACGACCGCGCTGGTCTCGACGTCGCGCTGGCGAGCCATGGCGCCGATCAGCAGGCTGCCGTTGTCGGTCCGGACCTCGTCGAGGCCGGAGGCCCGGTTGATGTCGATCAGAACCGACGGGCGGGCCAGCCGGAAGCTCATCAGCGGGATGAGGCTCTGGCCACCGGCGAGCACCTTGGCGTCGGTGCCGTGCTCGGTGAGCAGGGCGACGGCCTCGGCGGCGTCACCGGCCCGGGCGTACTTGACGGGTGGTGGCTTCATGCCGACGCCTCCTGGGATGACGCGGTCCGGGCTGTGCGGATCAGGTCCAACAGCCGTGGGGGCGTGACCGGGAACCGGGTCACGGTGACGCCGAGGTCGCTCAGGGCGTCGTCGATGGCGCTGCCGACCAGCGAGACCCCGGCGATCGTGCCGGCCTCGCCGACCCCCTTGATGCCGCCGGGGATGTCGGGCGCCGGTGTCTCCTGGTGGTAGAAGTGGAACGGAGGGATCTCCATGGCGGTGGGCAGCAGGTAGTCCATGAAGCTGGCCGTGCGCAGCTGGCCCTGCTCGTCGTAGACCAGCTCCTCCAGCAGGGCCCCGCCCAGCGCCTGGGCCAGCCCGCCGGCGAGCTGGCCGTCCACCAGCATCGGGTTGATGACGGTGCCGCAGTCGTGGGCCGCCAGGCAGTCCAGCAGGCTGACCGTGCCGGTCTCGCGGTCGACCTCGACCAGCAGCGCGGTGCACCCGAAGGAGGTGGCCATGTTGGGCGGGTCGAAGACGTCGACCTCCTCCAGGGTCGGGGTCTCCTCGTCGGGCAGCGTGTCGAGCAGCCGGCGGTAGGCGGCGTCGCCGATGTCGCGGGTGGTCACCGAGCGGCCCGGGGCCCCGCGGACGCTGAGCACCCCGTCCACGATCTCCATGTCGTCCGGGGAGGCCTCCAGCAGCTGCGCGCCGATCCGGAGCAGCTTCGCGCGCAGCCGCTCCCCCGCCCGGAGGATGGCCGCGCCGCCCAGGGGCGCGGCCCGGCTGCCGCCGGTGCCGTACCCGGTGTACGGGCAGGAGTCGGTGTCCCCGGTGACCACGACGACGTCGTCCATCGGGATGCCGAGGCTGTCGGCGGCGAGCTGGGCGTAGACGGTGTGGGTGCCCTGGCCCATGTTGATCTGTCCGGAGTAGACGGTGAGCTTGCCGATCGAGTCCATCCGCAGGGTCACCTCGTCGAAGCCGGAGTGCGCCAGGCCGACGAGGTTGAGGATGCGGCTCGGCCCGTACGCGCTGGGCTCGACGTGGAACGAGTAGCCGATCCCCACCGACCTGCCCTCGGCGCGCGCCTGCGCCTGGCGCTGCGGCCAGCCCAGCTCGTCGACCTTGCCCATCGCCAGGTCGAGGCAGTCGGCGTAGCGGCCGCTGTCGTAGGTGAACGCGACGCCGGAGAAGTGCGGGAACTCCTCGGGAGCGGGGAAGTTCTTGCGGCGGATCTCCGTGCGGTCCATCCCGAGTTCGCGTGCGGCGATCTCGATCAGCCGCTCGTGCACGATGTTGCCCTTGGGTACCCCCCAGCCCCGGTAGGAGCCGTAGGGCGAGCGGTTGGTCATGACGGCCTTCACCGTCACGTCCAGGTTCGGGATCTTGTAGGGCCCCATGCAGGTGAGCACCGACGCCCAGGGCGGGCCGGTGCCGACGGTGCCGAGCGCGCCGCCGAGCACCCCGTAGGAGATCCCGCGCAGGCCGACGATCGTGCCGTCGTTGTTGAGCGCCATCTCGAAGTCGAGGCGCTGGTCGCGCGAGTGGGAGGTGGCGAAGAAGCTGTCGCGGCGGTCCTCGATCAGCTTCACCGGGCGGCCGGTGCGCCGGGACAGGACCGCGGCGATGACCTCCTCGCCGTAGAAGTCGAACTTGTTTCCGAAGCCGCCGCCAAGGTGGGGCGTCCGGACGCGGATCTTGTGCACCGGCACCCCGAGCACCTCCGAGAGCAGGTCCCGGGCCAGGTTCGGGGACTGGGTGGACAGCCACACATCGACGGTGCCGGAGAAGGCGTCCCAGTTGACGATGGCGCCGCGCGGCTCCAGCGGGCAGCCGAACGCCCGCCCGTGGGTGAAGCGCTCCTGCACCACCACGTCCGCCGCGGCGAAGGCCGCGTCGGGGTCCCCGAAGGTGTAGGTGAGCGAGCCGCTGACGTTGTCGGGCCAGTCGTCGTAGAGCGTCGGGGCGTCGGGAGCCAGCGCGGCGTCGAGGTCGGCCACCACGGGCAGCGGCTCGTACTCGACCTCGATCAGCTCGAGGGCGTCCTCGGCGACGTAGCGGTCGACGGCGACGACCGCGGCCACGGCCTGGCCGACCCAGCGCACCCGGTCGGTGGCCAGTGCGTGGGTCTTCGCGATCCGCTGGTCGGGGATCGGGAACCAGATGACGGGCTGCTCGCCCGCGACCGCGACGAGGTCCGCGCCGGTGATGACGTCGAACACGCCGGGCAGGGCCCGCGCGGCGCTGGTGTCGATGCTGATGATGCGGGCGTGCGCCTCCGGGCTGCGCAGCACCGCGGCCTCGATCATCTTCGGGACGGTGACGTCGTCGACGTACTGCCCTCGGCCGGCAAGCAGCCGCGGGTCCTCGGTGCGCCGGACCGGGGTGCCGGTGTAGCGGGTCTGGACGGGGGGTTCAACGATGGTCATGGGGCGTTGCTCCTGCCGGTGGTGGGAAGGGGGTCAGCTCTGGATCGCAGCGAGGACCTCCTCCGGCGTGATCGGGATGTTGTCCAGCGGCCTGCCGATCGCGTCGCAGACCGCGTTCGCGATCACCGCGGCGGGCAGCAGCACCGGGCCCTCCGCCACGCCCTTGGCCCCGAACGGGCCGTCCGGGTCCGGGTGCTCCAGCGCGACGAACTCGACGCGCGGCACGTCGCAGGCCAGCGGCAGCCGGTAGCTCTCCAGGGTCCGCTCGCGGTAGCGGCCGTCCGCGCCGATCCGCAGGCTCTCGTGCAGGGCGTAGCCGATGCCCTGGGCGACCGCGCCCGACACCTGGCCGTACGTGCCGTCCGGGCTGATCATCCGCCCCACCTCCTGTGCCACCAGGTAGCGCAGCACGCGCACGGTGCCGGTCACCGGGTCGACCTCGACCTCCGCGATGTGCACGTGGTAGGTCGGGGTGGGGAACGAGGGGAACAGCAGCCCGCTCGCGCAGCCGGGGTTGAAGTCGGGGAACGGGGTGACGAACGAGCCGGTGCCCTGGATCGGGCCCACGGTGTTCAGTGCCGTCGCCGCCACCAGCGCGATCGGCACGCTGGTGCCCGGCGCGCCCTTCACCCGCACCGTCGCGTCGGCGACCTCGAGATCCTCCGGTGCCGCCTCCAGCAGCGCGGACGCCACGTCCTTGAGCTTGTCGACGACCTCGTCGGCCGCGATCAGCGCGGCCCCGCCGACGGCGCGGGTGGTGCGGCTGCCCTGCGAGCCGCCGTCGTAGCCGGAGACGTCGGTGTCGGGCAGCGTGACGAACACGTCGGCGGGCGGGATGCCCAGGCGCTCGGCGACGATCTGCGTGACGCCCAGGGCCACCGCGCCCGAGCCGTTGTCGTTGGCCGCGGTCACCACGGCGGCCGTGCCGTCCTCGCGCAGCGAGACCACCGCAGATCCGGGCCCGGGGTTGGTCAGCCACCACGCCGCGGCGATCCCGATGCCCCGGTACGGTCGCTTCCCGGCCTGCAGCTCGGCCCACGGGGCGCGGGCCTCCAGCGCGTCGAAGCCACGGCGCAGGATGCCGGCGTCGTGCAGCACCTGGCCGTTGAGCAGCTCCTCACCGTCGGCGAACAGCAGCCGCAGCCGGTACTCGCGGCGGTCGAGCCCCAGCTCGGCCGCGATGTGGTCCATGTGTCGTTCGACGGCGTGGTACAGGTAGGTGCCGTTGACGCCGCGGAACGCGCCCGTCGGGGTGGTGTTGGTGTACACCAGCCGGGAGATCACCCGGGTCGGGCCACCCCGGTACACCCCCCGCGCGCAGTGCAGCGCGATCGCGGCCAGCCACGGCATCTCGCCGCTGTGGGCACCGTTGTCGGCGACCACCTCCAGCTCGCGGGCCAGCACCGTGCCGTCGGCGTCCACCGCGGAGCGGATCCGGGTGATCGCGCCCTCCCGGCTCGGGCAGCTCAGCAGGTCCTCGGTGCGGGTGTTGACGAGCTTGACCGCGAGCCCGCCCGCCGCGCGGGACAGCAGCGCGGCGTAGGGCTCCAGGCTCGCGTCGAGCTTGGCGCCGAAGCCGCCGCCGATGGTGTGCCCGACCACCCGCACCGCCGACGGGCGCACGTCGAGGAACTGCGCCACCCGGTCGCGCACGTTGAACGGGAACTGGTGCGCGGTGTGCACGGTGTAGCGCCCGCCCCGGTAGATGCCGACGGCGCTCTTGGGCTCGATGTAGGCCTGGTACTGGCGCTGGGCCACGTACTCGTCGGTGATCACGCGGTGGGCGCGGGCGAACGCCTCGTCGACGCCGGGCGGGTCGGCCACGCACTCGGCGGCGACGTTGCCGTGGCGCGGGAAGTCCGGGCCGGCCGTCGGGACGTAGCTCGCCCAGTCGGGGTGCACCAGCGGCGCGTCCGGGCTCGTCGCCTGCCGCAGGTCGACCACGGCCGGCAGCGGCTCGATGTCCAGCCCGATCGCGGCCGCGGCCGCCCTGGCCTGTGCCAGCGAGTCCGCGGCCACCGCCGCGACGGGCTGGCCCTCGAAGCGCACGCGGTCGGATGCGAACAGCCGCTGGTCGCGCAGCACCCAGCCCGCGTAGGCGTCCGGTGCGTCGGCCGCGGTGACCACGGCGTGCACCCCGGGCATCGCCAGTGCGGGCGCGGTGTCCAGCCGGGTGACCAGCCCGGAGCTGACCGGCGAGCGCAGCAGTGCGCCCCAGATCATCCCCGGTTCCTCGTGGTCGACGCCGTAGACGGCCTCGCCGCTGACCTTCGCCTGCCCGTCGGTGCGGGCCACGCGCTCACCGATCACGGTCATCGCCCGTTCCTCCCGGCCACCGTCGCGGCGACGGCGTCGACGATCTGGCTGTAGCCCGTGCAGCGGCAGATGTTGCCGGCCAGTGCCTCGCGGACCGCGTCCTCGGAGGGTGCGGCGTCCTCGCGCAGCACGGCCACCAGGGTGGTCACGAACCCGGGTGTGCAGAACCCGCACTGGACCCCGCCCGCGGCCACGAGGGCGGCCTGCAGCGCGGCACCCAGCTCGTCGCGGGTCAGGCCCTCGACGGTCTCGACCCCGCGCCCGGCCGCCGCTCCCGCGGCGTAGATGCAGGAGTCGACCGGCAGGCCGTCGACCAGGACGGTGCACGCGCCGCACTCGCCCTCGTTGCAACCCTCCTTCGTCCCGGTGAGCCGCAGGCGGTCCCGCAGCACCCCCAGCAGCGTCTCCGCGGCGTCGACGTCCACCGACCGCGGCGTCCCGTTCACCACGAACGACAACTCCATCCCGCTCACCTCCCAGCTCGTCGTGCGCAGATCCCGGCGGCCCGGCGCAGCAGGCCCGGCACCACGCGGCGCCGGTAGTCGGCCGAGCCGCGCAGGTCGTCGACGGGGGTGATGTCCCGGCACGCGGCCGCCGCGGCCGCATCCAGGCGGTCCGCCTCCAGGGGGCCGCCCACCAGCGCCTCCTCGGCCCCGGTGGAGCGCGCCGGGCGCGGCCCGACCGCGGCCAGCGCGACCCTCGCCCCGGTGACCGCCCCGGCCGCGTCGAAGGACAACCGCATCGCCAGGCCGACGATGGCCACCTCCATGGCCCCGCGCCGACCCACCTTCAGGTAGACATCGCCGCTGCCCTTCCCCGGATCGCCGAGCGAGACCCCGGTGAGCAGCTCGTCGGCGGCGCGGGTGGTCGTGCGGCGGCCGACGAGGAACTCCTGCAGCGGCACCGTGCGACCGGCCGCCCGGCTGCGCAGCGTCACGGTGGCGTCGTGGACGAGCAGCGCGGGAAGCGTGTCGGCCGCGGGCGAGGCGTTGCAGACGTTGCCGCCGATCGTGCCGACCACCTGCGTCTGCCGGCCGCCGACGGTGGCGGCGGACTCGGCCACCGCGCGGAACCGGTCGCCGAGCACACCGGTCGCCAGCGTGCGGTGCGTCACCAGCGCGCCGAGGTGCACCGAGCCGTTCGCCTCGACGCCCCGCAGCCCCGCGACCCGCTCCACGTGCAGCAGCACGGCCGGGGTGATCTCCCCGCGGGCCAGCTGGATCATCACGTCGGTGCCACCCGCGAGCACCTGGCAACCGTCGCCGCGCGCGGCCAGCACGTCGAGGGCGGCGTCGACCGTGTCGACAGCATGCAACTCCATCACGCCTCCACAGGGTGCGTTCTGAGCGGACCCGCGGCCTTGACCCGGACCCGCGCGACCGGATCGGTGAGGTAGGCCAGCGGCACCTCGTCGATCTCCACGATCTCCACGTGCATCGGGTCCGCGCCGGCGCGGATCGCCTCGTCGCGGGCCAGCCGGACCGCCTCGGCCAGCGCGTCGTCCCGGCCGTCCTTGCCGTAGCTGAACACCCGGTCGACCTCACCGGACACCGACGCGATCGCCGCGCCGATCGCGTTGGCCACGTCGTGGTTGTCCGGCCGGTGCACCCCCGCCACCCCGGCGAGGGTCTCGGGGATCAGCCCGCTGCCGCCACCGACGGCGATCAGCGGCAGCTCCCGGCCCGAGGTCTTGACGCGGTCGACGGCCTCCTCGATGCGCAGGTCACACGCGGCGAGTCCGGCGAGCAGCAGGTCGGTGTACCCGTCGGTCCGGCCCGACTCGCCGATCCCGCGGCTGCGACCCGACGCCACGATCGCGTCGGTGAGCGTCGGGACCGACCCGCCGAACACCAGCGCCTCCGAGGTCAGGCGGTAGCCGACGCTGCCGGGACCCAGCGCCACCCCGCCGGGCGACGCGCGCAGGATCGTGCCGCCGCCGAGCGCCAGCGACACCAGGTCGGGCATCCGGAAGTTGGTCCGCACGCCACCGATCTCGACGGCCGTGGAGGACTCGCGCGGGAACCCCGAGGAGAGGATGCCGATGTCGGTGGAGGTGCCCCCGACGTCGACGACCAGCGCGTCCGCGGCGCCGGTCAGGTAGCTAGCACCCCGCATGCTGTTGGTCGGCCCGCTGCCGATGGTGAGGATCGGGTAGCGCCGGACGTAGTCCAGGCTCATCAGCGTGCCGTCGTTCTGCGCGATGTAGGCCTCGGCGGCGATGCCGTGGGCGCGCATGGCGTTGCTCAGCCCGGAGGTGATCCGCTCCGCCACCGCCACCAGCGCCGCGTTGAGCACGCAGGCGTTCTCCCGTTCGAGCAGCCCGAGCGAGCCGATCTCGTGGCTCAGCGAGACCGGGACGTCGTCGCCGAGCACCTCCCGCACCAGCTCCTCGACGCGGAACTCCTGGTCGGACAGGACCGGCGAGAAGACCCCGGACACCGCGACGCACTCGGCCTGCTCGCGCACGCCGTCGAGGAAGCGACGCACCGCGTCCTCGTCGAGCGCGACGATCGGCTCGCCGGTCATCTCCACGCCGCCGTCGACGATGATCTCGCCGCAGGAGATGGCGCCGCGCAGGTCGGGCGGCCAGCTCGACAGCGGCGGGATCGCGTGGGTCGCGGGCCCGCCCAGCCGCACGGCGGCGACCCGGTTGAGGTGGCGGCGTTCCAGGATGGCGTTGGTGGCGTGCGTCGTCCCCAGCATGACGTGGGTGATCCGGCCCGATGCCCCGTCGAGCTGGCCGAGCACCCGGTCCAGCGCCGAGAGGATCCCGGTGGTGACGTCGGACGTGGTGGGGTGCTTGACCTTCGCCAGCAGCCGGTCGCCGGCGTCGACGACGACCGCGTCGGTGTTGGTGCCACCCACGTCGATGCCGACGCGCAGGCCGCCCTCGCCCTCACGCACGGGCACCTCCGGAGACGCGGTCGGCCACCGGCACGAAGTCGAAGTCGTAGCCGAAGGCGCGGGGCCCGACCGCGAGCAGTCCCTCGGCGGAGGTCCACACCTCCGGGGCCGGGAACGCCACGATCTCCACACGCTGGCCGTAGCGGATCATCTCGGTGACGATCCCGTGACCGGTGTGGATGTCGAGCAGCGTGATGATGTCCGGGACGGTGGCGAGCGGCTCGCCGTCCTCGATCACCACGAGGTTCTCGTTCTGGAACTCCAGCCGGAACAGCCGCCCCTTGTCCTCGCCCAGGCCTTCGACCAGCGCCGAACCGCGCACGAACCCGCCCGCCGTGCGCCGCTCGATGTCGATCACCTTGCCCTGCCCCAGCCGCAGCAGCGGGGCCACCTCGGCGATCGCGGCGAGCGGGTCGTCCGTGCTGCGCAGGATCGCCTCCCCCATCCGGATCGCGCGGGTCACCGTGCCCGGGATCGCCGGGCGGCGGGCCTGTCCGACGGTCATCGGGTACAGCCCGCCGCACGCCGACCCGCCCAGGGCCGCGACGCTGTTGCGGACGAGCTTCTCCAGCCACACGTTGTCGCGGGTCGTGAACACGATCGTCTGCAGGCGCTCGTCGGTGATCACCGCGGGCGAGCCGGGCATCCCGTACAGGTGCGGGGTCAGCATCTGCAGCTCCGGGAACGCGCGGCCCATGAAGTCGCCGTCCAGCAGCGGCAGGTCCGCGTAGGCCGCCCAGGCCACCGGCAGCACCCCGTTGATCCCGCCCATCTCGAACGGCATCACCGCGGCCACCGGACGCCCGAAGTGGCGCTCGTAGCTCTCCCGGATGACTCGGCCCTCGGCACCGTTGGGGATCTTCTCCACCATGACCGTGGGGGCCCCGATCATGCCGCACGGCATGACGAGGTCGTCGTCGTCGAAGGCGTCGATCGGGCGCACGTCGACCGGCCCCAGCGCGCGGATCGCGACCATCGCCATCAGCTCGCCGATCCGCGGGTCGCCACCCCCGCCGCCGGCGAACACCGTGCAGCCCAGCGACAGCGCGGGCAGGTTGTCCAGATCGATCCGGGCCGTCACCGGCCCAGCCTCGGGAGCACCTCGGCCGCGATCAGGCGCAGCTGGGCCTCGGTCCCGTCCGGGGGCTGGGGCGAGAGGATGACGCTGTCGGCTCCGGCCGCCCAGTACGCCCGGATCCGGTCCGCGGCCTCGTCGGGTGTACCGGAGACGGCGAGGACGTCGACCCAGTCCTCCGGCATCCCGTCGAGCAGCGCCTGGTAGCCACCGGCGTCGATCAGCTCCGACACCGTGTCGTTGATCCCGATGGAGCCGGTGAGCGGTGTCGGGCCGACGGCCTGCAGGTAGAACGCGAGCGACTCGCGCACCGCGGCCCTGGCCCTGTCGCGGTCCGGGTCGACCGACGTCAGCACGTAGGTGGGCAGGGCGAAGGTGCCGCTGCGACCGGCGTCGCGCATGCCCTTCTCGCCGAGCGACCGCGCCCAGCTGACGTACTCGGTCGGCGCCAGCACGGACAGCACGTTGCCGTCGGCGATCCGCCCGGCCAGCTCGCAGCCCTTCGCCCCGATCACCCCGAGATAGAGCGGCACCTCGGTGGCCGGCGGGTGGAACAGCACGACGTCGCGGAAGGTGAAGTACTCGCCCTCGACGGTGAACGGCTCGTGGCTGGTCAACGCCGTGCGGATACCGGTGACGGCCTCCGTGAGCGCCCGCATCGGCGACTTCGGGGTCAGACCCATCTGGCGCACCCACGCCGGCACACCGTGACCGACGCCGGGCAGGAAGCGGCCCGGGAAGGCGCGGTCGAGCGAGGCGATCTCCATGGCGGCCGCGGCGGGGTGGCGGGCCACGCACGACATGATGCCGAGCCCGACGCGGACGTGCGAGGTCGCGGCGAGCACGCTCGCCGCGGCGGTGAAGCCGCCGTAGAAGAAGTAGTCCTCGGCCAGCCAGACCTCGTCGAAGCCGAGCTCCTCGCACAGGGCGGCCAGCTCGGCCAGGCGCTCCGGCGGGGTGGTGGACAGCAGCAGGATCCCGAGCTTCACGGACAACCCCTTCGCGGAGGAATACTTCTGCGGTGAAGCTAGCCGCCGGGCCCCGCCCGAACTATGGGCCGAGCGCACAGGTTCAAGGGCTTGCTCTGGCGTGTCGCACAAGCCAAGGTGAGCCATGGACCGCCTGACCGTCGCGGACGTGCTCGCCGAGCTGGAGCGCGGCGCTCCCGGCCTGACCGAGCTCGTCTGCGGATCACCCGAGCGGGAGGTCCGCGCGGGTTGGCTCGCCGAGAACCTGCGAGACCTCGACGACTGCCCTGCGCACGCGCTGGTGGTCCTGACCCGGGCCGCCTCGCGGGACGCACAGGGCTACCGGCTCGACGTCGCACTGCGGCGGCTGAGCAGCGTGGCCGGACTGGTCCTGCAGTCCGACGCACCGCCACCCTCGCTCAGCGCGCTGGCACTGGCCCGCCGCGAGGACCTGCCGCTGGTCCGGCTGACCCGCCCCACCGACGTCACCTCGGTGCTGGCCATGACCGTCCGCATGCTCGACACGCGGCTGCCGATGCTGCTGGAGCGCGCAGTGGGCGTGTGCCGGGCGGTCGACCGGCTGGAGAGCCAGGACGTCGACGGCACGGGCCTGCTGGTCCGCTCGGGCGCGGCCGAGCTCTTCGGGCTGACGCTGGGCCCCCGCGACGGCAGCCGCGACGGCATCCCGGCCGTCCTGACCGACCGCGACGGTCCCTGGCTGCAGCGGACACCGACCGTCGTGGCGGAGGACTCGCTGGCCCAGCTCGCCATGTGGCGGCTCGCGGGGGCCATGACCCGGCGCGCCGTCGAGACCGACCGCGCCGAACAGCTGTCGCTGCTGTCCTCGGGCGAGCTGCTCAACCAGCTGCTCGACGCGGCCACCGAGAACAGCGGGCCGCTGCTGCGCCGGGCCGCGCAGCTGGGCATCCACGTCGAGAACTGGAACGAGGTGGTCGACGTGGAGTTCGCGAACGTGCTGGCCGTGGCCGACGACGACCCGGTCACCGCGTACCACTACGCACAGACGATGAGCCGGGTCGCCGCGCAGGCAGCCGCCCGGCAGGACGGGTCCTGGGCGATGGCGCCGCGGGCCGGTGGCGTCCTGCTGCTGCGCACCCGCACCCACGCCGACGGCCCGGCCGGGCTGCGGCGGCTGCGCTCGTCGGTGCAGGCGGTGCTCGACCGCGCCGCCGCGACGTTCCCCGGCATGCAGGTGCTGTGCGGCATCGGCGGCGCGCACGAGGGGCTGGCCGGGCTGCGGGCCTCCCGGGCCGAGGCGGCGTCCGCGCTGCAGAGCGCACGGCTGCGCGGCGCCATCGGCGAGCCCGTGGCGTTCGACGCTCCCGGACTGAGCAGGCTGCTGGTCGAGTGGTACTCGTCGAGCTCGGTGCGCCACAGCATCGACGACCTGCTGGCGCCGTTGAGCACGCTCGGCCCGGCGAAACGACGTGAGTACGGCACGACGCTGCGCGTGTACCTGGAGACCAACCGGTCGGTCGGGCGTACCGCCGCGCAGCTCTACCTGCACCGCAACACCGTCGCGTACCGGATCACCAAGGTGCTCGACGTGCTCGGCATCGACCTCGACGACCCGAACCAGTTCCTCGCCCTCTACCTCGCCTGCTACGCCCAGTCGATGCCGCACGGAGCGCCTCGTGAGGATCCCGGGGACCGGCCGACGCCGGTGTGAGCTACCGCAGCGGGGGTACCCGCGGTCGGTGAGCGACGAGAAGCGACTGCACCCGGGCGACCACGTCGAGTGGTCCACCCACGGCACGACGACCGAGGGCGAGGTCGTCGAGGAGATCACGGAGGACACCGAGGCGGCGGGCCGCACGGTGCGCGCCTCCCCCGATGACCCGCAGTACCGCGTCCGCAGCGACCGGAGCGGGCGCGACGCCGTCCACCGGCCGACCGCGCTGGAGGAGACCTGACCGCGGGGCTCACAGCCCGGCGAGCAGGCCGGCCAGGCCGTCCTCGGCCCGCCCGACGGTGCGCGCGCTGGTGCGCACCCGCCCGTCCAGCGCGGTCACCAGGCGGAACCCGCCGTCACGCACGCGGGCCGCGAGCCCGTGGTCCTCCCCGCAGCGCACCGGCGGGAAGCCGCCGACCGCCCGGAACACGTCGGCCCGGATGCCGAGGTTGGCGCCGTACACGTGGGTGTGCCCGGCACCTCGGGTGCCGTCGCCGAGGATGCGGGCGTACGCGCGGCGGGCGGTGGGCGACAGGTGGTGGGCGTCGTCGAGGTCGGCGAGTCCGGCGACGGCGTGGGCACCGTCCGCGGCGTGACGCAGGTGGTCGCGCACCCAGCCGGGGTCGACGGTCGTGTCGGCGTCGGTGCTCAGCAACCACAGGGCCTCGGGCGGGTGCGTCGCGAGCCGCCGCGTCAGCCACGCGACGCCGAGGTTGCGCAGCGCGCCGACGCTGCCGGCTCCCTCGTGCGGCACCAGGCCGAGGGCGGTGGGCCGGCCGCCGTGCGCGGCGGCGGCACGGGAGGCGGTGCGGTCGGTGCAGCGGTCGAGCACCACGCACAGCGCCGCGTCCACGTCGACGCCCTCCAGCGCGCGCAGGACGGACCCGACGCAGCGCCCGATGTGCTCCTGCTCGTCCCGGGCGGGCACGACGACCCCGACGGCACCGATCGGGGTCGCCGCGCTCCCCCGCCGCACGTGCCCCGCACCGCCGGTGGGCGGTCCCCCGGACCTGCTCATCGGCGCCGCAGCACGTGCAGCAGGAACCCGTCGTCGCGGTGCTCGACGAGCGGGGTGAACCGCGGGTCGTCGAGCAGCACCCGGTGCGTCGCCGCGGCGTCGCGCGGCGCGTCGGCGGGCCAGTCACCGCTCCAGTGCGCCAGCACGAGGTCCCCGCCGGGCTCCAGCGCCTCGGCGAGCCGGTCGACCGTGGCGGCCAGGTCCCCGTCGGACAGGTAGTACAGCACCTCGCTGAGCACGGCGAGGTCGATGCCGCCGGGCAGCGCGGCGGCGGCGGGCAGCGCCCGGCGCGCGACGGTGACCCCGGGCAGCCCGGCGGTGGCCGACCGGGCCTGCCGGGTCGCGGCCTCGGCGAAGTCGGAGGCGTCGAGGCGGTCGCAGCGCGCGGCGAGCTCGGCGGTCAGCGTCCCGGTGCCGCAGCCGGGCTCGGCCGCGTGCCGGTAGCGCTCCCGGGGCAGGCAGGCCAGCAGCGCCGCCCGCCTGCGGCGCTCGTACCAGCTGGTGCGGGTCTCCCACGGGTCCCCGCCCGCCGCCGCGTACAGCTCGTCGAACCGCGCGAGCGGCGCCCCGCGGGCGAGCGGGCTGCGGAACACCACCTCCGACGCCGAGTCGAAGTGCACCAGCACCTCCGGGGGCAGGATCTCCGTCTGGCCGTCCGGCCCCGGCCGCAGCTGGGACCCGAAGCAGGCCACCGCCGCCCGCTTGACCGCGCGCGCCCGCTCGTCGAGGACGTGGGCGTGGGCGTGGTCCCACGGGATCGACGGGTCGTCGGGGCCGCGCCACGGCCACAGCCAGATGGGGTAGGCCCAGCCGGTGGCCGTCACCGGGGTCGCGGCGGCGGCCGCCCGCCCGGCCGCGGCGTGGTCGGGGTGCGGATCCTCCGTCCAGGGCGCGAGCACCGCGTCGGCGCCGTCGAGCAGGGGGCCAGTGTGCCCGCGAGGGCGTCGGCGTCCAGGGCGGAGTCGGGCATCCCCAGCCGGTGCACGCGCACCGACCCCAGGCCCAGCACGCGCAGGGCGTCGTCGAGCTCACGGCGCCGGACCCGGCGCAGGTCCGCGCGCCCGCGCGAGTCGAGCTCCGGGAACGCCGCCTCGCCGTCGGTGGCGACGACCAGCTCGACCTCCCCGCCCGCCGCGTGCACCGCCCGCATCAGGCCGCCGACCGCGAGCGTCTCGTCGTCGGGATGGGCCGAGACGACGACGACCCTGCCCAGCGAGCCGGGGTCCAGCGGGCGCGGCGGCCGCTGCGCGAGGGCCTCCGCCCACTCCCCGGGCGTGGTGATCGGGAGCGGGACCGTCATGCGCTCTCCTCGACGAGACGGGCGCCCAGCGCGGCGAGATCGCGTTCGGCGTGGTGCTGGCGGACGTAGACGCCCAGGTCGGCCAGCCGGTCCCCGAGCCGCTCGTGGCGGCTCAGCACGGTGGCTCCGGCCAGGCGCGGGGCGAGGTCGAGCACCGCGCGGGCGGTGTGCTCCGCCGACGCGCGCACGATCGCCACGGCGGTCGCGTGATCGGCGGCCGGGTCGGCGTCGATCCCGGCCGCGGTCCGGGCGAGCAGCGCGTCGGTGCCGGCGAGCGCGGTGTGCAGCGCGCCGAGGTGGGTCAGCCCGTGGGGGTCGTCCGCGTGCTCCCGCACGTCGTCGACGACGCCCGCGGCCCCGCCCAGCCACACGGCCGCCACTCCCCCGCCGCCCCAGCAGAACCCCGGGCGGTCGGTGTAGAACCCCGGCGCACCGATGACCGCTCCGGCCGGCACGCCGTCGAACACGACGTCGACGCTGTCGCTGGCCGCCATCCCGGCGGGGCGCCAGCTGCCCTCGACCGGGCGCACACGGGGATCGCTCAGTTCGACGTCGACGATGCCGTCGGGCGTCACGACCAGCGCCCGGTCCAGGGTGTGCGCGCCCGAGCAGAACCGCACGGTGCCGTGCACCGCGCCGTCGACCAGCACGGCGCCGGTACCGCCCGAGCGGGCCGCCCAGACGCCGTAGCGGGCGTCCGGGACCGGTTTCCCGCCGGCCTCGGCCAGTATCGCGACGGCGTCGGTGTGCCCCTCGGCCAGCCGGGCGAGCACGAGATCGGTGCGGCCCCAGCCGGTCAGCACCGACCACCGGAGGGCGGTGTCGCCGTGCCCGGGCAGCGGGAGGTCGAGGGATCCGTCGCGCAGCAGGTCCGCGAGGGTGGCCCCCGCGGCGGGCGGCCCGAGCAGCAGGGTGTCCACGTCGGATCACTACCCCCTCGGGTGCGGGGTCACGCCGTGATCCCGTGACCGGCCGGCGTGGCCGCCCACACACCACCCGCGGCCGGGACCGGGCCGGTTGGCCCGGCCCGGTCCGGGGTAGTGCTGTGCGGTGACACCACGATCCGATGCGTCCCTGTTCGACAGGATGAAGGACAAGCTGGGGCTGCGTGCCACCCCGGCGGAGGACGACGTCGCAGGCGACGGCCATCTCGCGCAGACCCGCGCGACGGGCGGCCTCGACGGCGGCGCCGGTGACACCGCCACGACCACCGGCACCGGCGAGAACGAGGAGTTCGTGGGCCGGGTGTCCGGCCAGGACGACGGGACCGAACGCACCAGCGGGGCCGAGGCCAGGGCCTTCGGCACGGACGACGACGCGGTCGCCGACGACGAGCCGTCGGCGGGTCCGGCGCGACCGGACCGGCGCTGAGTCGCCTTCCGGAGGTTTGGGCCCGGTCGGGCGCGGGGATCTGGCAGGGGTGTGGATCGAGGAGTTCCTGTCCCGCTGGCCCGCGTACCGCCAGGCCTCCGGCCCGGACCGCCTGGGCCGCGGCGCCGCAGCACGGTCGTCGGGCGGCACCGCGGACCGGCCCGCCCGCACGACCGAGGCCGACACCGTCACCCGGTCGATCTGCCCGTTCTGCGCGGTCGGCTGCGGGCAGCAGATCTTCGCGAAGGACGGGAAGGTCACCCACGTCGAGGGCGACCCCGAGTCGCCGATCAGCCGGGGGCGGCTGTGTCCCAAGGGCTCCTCGACGCTGTCGCTGCTGACCGCGCCGACCCGGCAGACGACCGTGCGCTACCGCAGGCCCCACGGGACCGAGTGGGAGGACCTCGACCTCGACACCGCCGTCGACATGATCGTCGACCGGGTGCTGGAGACCCGCGAGCGCACCTGGCAGGACGTCGACGACCTGGGCCGGCACCTGCACCGCACGATGGGGATAGCGAGCCTCGGAGGGGCGACCCTCGACAACGAGGAGAACTACCTCATGAAGAAGCTCTACACCGCGATGGGCGCGGTGCAGATCGAGAACCAGGCCCGCATTTGACACAGCTCCACCGTCCCCGGTCTGGGGACCTCGTTCGGGCGCGGCGGCGCCACCAACTACCAGCAGGACCTGGCCAACTCCGACTGCATCGTCATCCAGGGCTCCAACATGGCCGAGGCGCACCCGGTCGGGTTCCAGTGGGTGATGGAGGCCAAGAAGCGGGGCGCGACGGTGATCCACGTCGACCCGCGGTTCACCCGGACCTCGGCCCTGGCCGACCTGCACGTCCCGATCCGGGCCGGCACGGACATCGCGTTCCTGGGCGGGCTGATCCACCACGTGCTGGAGACCGGTGCGTGGTTCGAGGACTACGTCCGCGCGTACACGAACGCGCCGATGATCGTGCGCGAGGACTTCCGCGACACCGAGGACCTCGACGGCGTGTTCTCCGGCTTCGACCCGGAGACGGGCCGCTACGACGTGCGGTCCTGGCAGTACGAGGGCGGCGTGGCCGAGGCGGCGACCGGGCAGCGTGACGAGCGGCAGACCATGCCCGAGGGCGAGCGGGGCGAGATCGCCGGGTCCGGTGGCGCGCCGACGACCAGCGCCCCGGAGCGCGACGACACGCTGCAGCATCCGCGGTGCGTGTTCCAGCTGCTCACGCGCCACTACTCGCGCTACACCCCCGAGATGGTGGAGCAGGTGTGCGGCATCCCGCCGCAGACCTTCCGGCAGGTCGCCGACGCCCTGACCCGCAACTCGGGCCGCGAGCGCACCAGCGCGTTCGCCTACGCCGTGGGCTGGACCCACCACACCGTCGGCGTGCAGTACATCCGGGCGGCGTCGATCCTGCAGGCGCTGCTGGGCAACATCGGCAGGCCGGGCGGCGGGATCCTGGCGCTGCGCGGGCACGCCAGCATCCAGGGCTCCACCGACATCCCCACGTTGTTCGACCTGCTGCCCGGCTACATCCCGATGCCCAACGCGCACCGCGAGCAGACCCTGGCGACCTTCATCGAGGCCAACTCCGGCGACAAGGGCTTCTGGGGCGACATGGACGCCTACCTGGTGAGCCTGCTCAAGTCCTGGTTCGGCGACGCCGCCACCGCCGAGAACGACTTCTGCTTCGACGACCTGCCCCGGCTCGACGGCGACCACTCCAGCTTCCGCACCGTGATGGACCAGGCCGACGGGAAGGTGCCCGGCTACTTCGTGATCGGCGAGAACCCGGCGGTGGGCACGGCGAACTCGCGGATGCAGCGCCAGGGCCTCGCGAAGCTGGAGTGGCTGGTGGTGCGCGACCTCAACATGATCGAGACGGCGACGTTCTGGAAGGACGGCCCGGAGATCGAGACCGGGGAGCAGCGGACCGAGGACATCGGCACCGAGGTGTTCTTCCTTCCGGCCGCGAACCACTCGGAGAAGGAGGGGACGTTCACCAACACCCAGCGGCTGCTGCAGTGGCGGCACAAGGCCGTCGAGCCGCCCGGGGACTGCCGCAGCGACCTGTGGTTCTACTTCGAGCTGGGCCGGCGCATCAAGCAGCGGCTGGCCGACTCGACCGAGCCCCGCGACCGGCCGCTGCAGCACCTGACCTGGGACTACCCCGTCGACTCCCGCGGTGAGCCGGACGCGGCCGCGGTGCTGCGCGAGATCAACGGGACCGATTCCGACGGGCGGGCGGTGTCCGGCTACACCGAGCTGCGCGCCGACGGCTCCACCCGCTGCGGGTGCTGGATCTACTCGGGCGTGTACGCCGATGAGGTCAACCAGGCGGCCCGGCGCACCCCCGCCTCACCCGAGGATCCCGGTGCGCACGAGTGGGGCTGGGCGTGGCCGATGAACCGCCACGTGCTCTACAACCGGGCCTCCGCCGACCCGGAGGGCCGCCCGTGGAGCGAGCGCAAGAAGCTCGTCTGGTGGGACGGCGAGCGCTGGACCGGCGACGACGTCCCGGACTTCCCCGCCACCACCGCGCCCGGCTACCGCGCACCCGACGACGCCCGCGCGGCGCGGGCGATCAGCGGGGACGAGCCGTTCATCATGCAGTCCGACGGGCGGGCGTGGCTGCACGCCCCCGCCGGACTGGCCGACGCCCCGATGCCCGCGCACTACGAACCGCAGGAGTCGCCGGTGCGCAACGCCCTGTACCAGCGGCACCGGGCCAACCCGGCCGTCGAGCTGTTCGACCGGCCGGGCAACCGCTACCACGCCGTGCCGGACGCACCCGAGGGCGACGTGTTCCCGTTCGTCTTCACCACCTTCCGCGTCACCGAGCACCACACGGCGGGCGGCATGAGCCGCTGGACACCGCGCCTCAACGAGCTGATGCCGCAGATGTTCCTGGAGGTCTCCCCGGAGCTGGCCGCCGAGCGGGGCCTGGCCAACGCGCAGTGGGCGCACGTCGTCACCGCCCGGTCCGCCGTCGAGGGGCGCGTGCTGGTGACCCGGCGAGCCACGCCGCTGCGGATCGGCTCCGCGGAGGATGCCCGCACCGTCCACCAGATCGGGGTGCCCTGGCACTGGGGGTCCAACGGGCTGTCCACCGGCGACGCGGCCAACGAGATGCTGTCGGTGGCGCTGGACCCGAACGTGCACATCATGGAGACCAAGGCCGCCACCTGCGACATCCGTCCCGGACGCCGCCCCCGCGGCCCCGCGCTCGTGGACTACCTCGCCGACTACCGCCGGCGCGCCGGCCTGGAGGACTGATGGCGAACTCGCTGTACGGGCCGCTCGCGGACCCGACCGCCGACGCCGGCTACGCCGAGGGACACCCGCCGCGCGTCGGGTTCTTCACCGACACCAGCGTGTGCATCGGCTGCAAGGCGTGCGAGGTGGCGTGCAAGGAGTGGAACTCGCTGCCCGCCGACGGCGCCGACCCCGCCGATGTGGACGTGCTCGCGCTGACCGGCATGAGCTACGACAACACCGGCGGCCTCGGCGCCAGCACCTACCGGCACGTCGCGTTCATCGAGCAGGAGGTGCCCGCCCGGCGCCCGGACCCCGTGGACCTGGGGATGCCGGCGGCGGAGCTGCCGCAGGGCCGCGACGCCACCGAGGTGCGCTGGCTCATGTCGTCGGACGTGTGCAAGCACTGCACGCACGCGGCGTGCCTGGACGTCTGCCCGACCGGGGCACTGATCCGCACCGAGCACGGCACGGTGCTGGTGCAGGACGACATCTGCAACGGCTGCGGGTACTGCGTCCCGGCCTGCCCCTACGGCGTGATCGACCAGCGCAAGGGGGACCCGGCCCAGGGCGGCGGCGGCGCGTTCAAGTGCACGATGTGCCAGGACCGCCTCGGCGCCGGACTGCAGCCCGCGTGCGCCACCGCCTGCCCGACCGAGTCGATCCAGTTCGGCCCGCTCGACGAGCTGCGCGAGCGGGCCGCGGAACGGGTCGCGACGCTGCAGGACAACGGGGTCCCCGAGGCGCGGCTCTACGGCCACGACCCGGACGACGGTGTCGGCGGCGACGGCGCGTTCTTCCTGCTGCTCGACGAGCCCGAGGTGTACGGGCTGCCCCCGGACCCCGTGGTCACCACCCGCGACCTGCCGTCGATGTGGCGCCACGCCGCGGCCGCCGCCCTCGCCGTGGCCGGCACGGTCGCCGCGTCGTTCCTGGGGGCGCGGCGATGACCCGGCCGCAGGAGTCCGGGCACGCACCGCGGCTGCGGCCCGATGGCGACCCGGCCGCGAACGGGCACCGCAAGGGCCGCCGGCGCAAGGGGCGCGGCGAGGCCCTGATGGTGCCCGAGGCCGAGTTCACCTCCTACTACGGCCGGCCGATCATCAAGCCGCCGACCTGGAAGGTCCCCGACGTCCCGCTCTACCTCTACCTGGGCGGCGCCGCGGGCGTATCGGCCGCCGTCGCCGCGCTGGCCGACGTCACCGGGCGTCCCGGCCTGCGCCGCACCGGGCGGTACGCCTCGCTCGCCGGTGCGCTGGTCAGCGTCGGCGCCCTGATCCACGACCTGGGCCGCCCCCAGCGGTTCCTCAACATGCTCCGGGTGGTCAAGCCCACGTCCCCGCTGTCGGTGGGCTCCTGGATCCTCTCGCCGTTCGGCACTCTGTCCGGGCTCGCCGCGGCGTCCGAGCTGACCGGTGTCGCCCCCGGGCTCGGCCGGGCCGCCGGGTTCGGCGCCGGCGTCGTGGGGCCCGCGATGACCACCTACACCGCCGTGCTGCTCGCCGACACCGCCGTGCCCGCCTGGCACGACGGCCATCGCGAGCTGCCCTTCGTGTTCGCCGGCAGCGCCATGGCCGCGGGTGGCGGCATCGGGCTCGTGGCCCGCGGCGACGTGGAGCCCGCCCGCCGGGTGGCGGTCGCCGGGGCGGCGCTGGAGCTGGCGGCCACCGCGGTGCTGGAGCGCCGGATCGGCTTCGCCCGCACCGCGTACACCACGGGCAGACCCGGGCGGCTGCTGCGCGCCGCGCGGGCGGTCACCGCCGCGGGCGCGGCCGCCGCGGTGGGCGGCGGGCTCGTGGCGGGGCGCCGCGGCCGGGCCCTGTCGATCATGGCCGGGGCACTGCTCAACGCCGGGTCGGCCGCCACCCGGTTCGGGGTCTTCGACGCGGGGATGGTCTCCGCGCGCGACCCCGCCTACACGGTGGTGCCGCAGCGGGAACGGCTGGCCGCCCGGAGCGCCGGGGAGCGGTGACGCCGGGCCGGTCGCCCTCACCCGGGTTCGGGCAGCCGCACCTCGCCGGGGTCGCGGTCGGGGCGCAGGCCACGCCAGGACGGGTGCCGGAACGCCCCGTCGCCACTGAAGGAGCGGTACTCGATCTCGCCGACGAGCACCGGGTCCACCCACCGCACCTCCCCGCGACCCGCGCCCCGTCCGGGCCATCCGCGGGCCCGGGCGACCTCGCCCTCGAACGGCGACCCCGGCCGCTCCAGGCCGCGCAGCTGCTGCAGCAACCGCTCCCGGGCGGCGTCGGTGAACCCGGTCCCGACGTCCCCGACGTACACCAGCCTGCCGTCCTCGTCGTGCGCGGCGAGCAACAGCGCGCCGATCGAGCCGTGCCGGTTCCCGGCGCCCGCCGACCAGCCGGCCACGACGACCTCGTGGGTGTGCCGGATCGCGGTCTTGATCCAGCTGCGCGAGCGGCGCCCCGGCTGGTACGTCGAGTCGGCGCGCTTCGCGACCACCCCCTCCAGCCCCTGCTCGCGCGCGGCACCCAGCACCACCGCACCGTCGACGTCCACGAAGTTCGGCGCCACCGCCACCCCCGGCGCACCGCCGAGATCCAGGCCGGCCAGCAGCGCGCGCCGCTCGGTGTAGGGCAGCCCGGTCGTGGGACGGCCCTCGTGGCGCAGCAGGTCGAACACCACGTACCGCACCGGCACCTCGGCGAGCAGCTCGGCGGCCGGTGCGGCGACGTGCATCCGGTGCTGCAGCAGGCCGAAGTCCGGACGGCCCCGCGCGTCGAGCGCGACGAGCTCCCCGTCGACGACCGCGCCGTCGCCGAGACCGGCCGCCGCGATCCCGGAGGAGGCGATCTCGGGGTAGGACGAGGTGATGTCGCGGTCGTTGCGGCTGAACAGGCGCACCCCGCCGTCCCGCGCGTAGCCGACGGCCCGCACCCCGTCGAACTTGATCTCGAACGCCCACCCGGACGCCGTCGGCACCTCCCCCGCCGTCGCGAGCATGGGCCGCACCAGCCCCTCCGCCACCCGACCGGACCCGCGCACCGCCCCAGTGTCCGCCGTGGGCCGCCGCGACGCGAGTACCCCGGCCGGGTACGGGATCCGGTGGCCCGGGCGCCGGTGCGGGAGGCTACGGCGACGTCCCCCTCGACGACGGAAGGCAACGAGCCATGAGCGCACTCGTGATCGGCGTACCCACGGAGATCAAGGACAGCGAGAACCGCGTGGCGATGCAGCCCGACGGTGTCGTCGAGCTGGTCCACGACGGCCATCAGGTGCTGATCCAGTCCGGGGCCGGGGACGGATCGCGCTTCGCCGACGACGACTACCGCACCGCGGGCGCCACGATCGTCGACACCGCCGACGAGCTGTTCGCGCGGACCGACCTCGTCGTCAAGGTCAAGGAACCGGTCCCGGCCGAGTACCACCGCTTCCGCGAGGGCCAGCAGCTGTTCACCTACCTGCACCTCGCCGCGGACCGCGGGCTGACCGAGTTCCTCGTCGAGCGGCGGATCGACGCGATCGCCTACGAGACGGTGCAGACCGCGGACGGGAAGCTGCCGCTGCTCACCCCGATGAGCGAGGTGGCGGGCCGGCTGGCGGTGCAGGCCGCGGCCCACCACCTGGAGAGCCCCGCGGGTGGTGCCGGCGTGCTGCTCGGCGGTGTCCCCGGCACGCCCGCCGCGAAGGTCACCATCATCGGCGGCGGCGTGGCGGGCACCGAGGCGGCGAAGATCGCGGTCGGCATGCGGGCCATCGTGCGCGTCTTCGACACCAACCCGATGCGGCTGGCCTACCTGTCCGACATCTTCGGGGGCCGGCTCGACCTCGTCACCCCGAACCGGGCCCGGCTCAGCGCCTACATCGCCGACTCCGACGTGGTCATCGGCGCGGTGCTCGTGCCGGGGACCAGGGCCCCGAAGCTGGTCAGCCGCGCGATGATCGCGAGCATGCGGCCGGGCAGCGTCGCCGTCGACATCGCCATCGACCAGGGCGGGTGCTTCGAGACCAGCCGGGCCACCACGCACTCCGACCCCGTCTACGTCGAGGAGGGCGTCGTCCACTACTGCGTGGCCAACATCCCCGGCGCCGTGGCCCGCACCTCGACACTCGCCCTCACCTCGGCCACGCTGCCCTACCTGGTCGACGTCGCCCGCGAGGGCGTGGCCGGGGTGGCCCGGACGCACCCGGCGCTGGCCGCGGGCCTGAGCACCCTCGCCGGGGCACTGGTCAGCGAACCGGTCGCGGCCGCCCACGGCCTGCCGCACACTCCCGCCGAGGAGGTCCTCGGCGACGGTCAGGGACGGGGGTCCGAGGACCGCACCCGGAAGACCTCCAGCCGGAGGCCGTAGTACTTGTCGGTCTCGCCGACCCAGCTCATGCCGACGCTGCGGGCGGTGCGCGCGCCGCGCGCGTTGCCCGGGCGCACCAGTGCGAACACCTCGTCGACGTCGAGCCCGAACGCCCGACCGATCACCGCGGCACCCGCCTCCACGGCATAGCCGCGGCCCCAGTGGGCCGGGGCCAGCTGCCAGCCGATCTCGACGTCCTGCTCCTCGACCGGCAGCAGGTGCAGGCCGACACCGCCCACCAGCGCCCCCTCGGCGGTGAGCACCGCCCAGTGTCCCAGCCCGCTCTCGCCCTCCCGGGTCTCCTCGATCCAGGACCGCAACTGCCTGCCCATGGCGTCCTCGTCGGTCACGCGTTCCATCGCCGGGGTCAACCAGCGCGCCACCTCGGCCCGCCCGTACACCTCGAGCGCCGCCGGGGCGTCGCCCGGCTCCCACTCGCGCACGATCAGCCGTTCGGTGCGCAGGATCTCGGCCATGCCGCCACCGTAACCCGGTCGGGGTCCGCGGTGCGGCGCGGAGCACCGGCCGCCAGGCGGTATGCTGACCGGGAGATCCGACCCGGCCCGCCGCTGATCGTCCGGCACGGCCGGTCGGTGCGGTGGATGTCCCGACCGGCAGCCACCTTCCCGTGTGCGGGCCGTCGCGTCCGAGTCGGTGATCTCCCGCAGACCATGGCCGGGTCGCATCCCGGAGGAGCCGTCCGGCTCCTCCCCGCGACGCCCACCACCCGACCGCAGCACCAATGTGCGGCGCGGCCGCCCACGGCGGCCCTGCCGGGCATTCCGGAGGAGGAGTACGTGGCTCGACGAGGCCAGCCCCCGACCAGGGCTCGCCGCGGTGCCCCGCGGGACCGGCGAGGCGGCCGCCACCGCGACGGTGCGGGCAGCGCAGATGTCATGTCGGTGCTCGCGCGCGCCGTCCGGGAGGTCGAGTCCGCCCTGCGCAACGGGCGGGTGACGTCCGCGACGCGCACGAAGTTCCAGGCGGTGGCCCTGCTGCTGCGCGAGGAACGGGCCCGGGTCCGGACGGATCAGCAGGGCAGCGACACGCACCGCACCGAGCAGCTCAAGCGCCTCGACGGCATCGCGAAGACCCTGGCGATGACCGCCGTCCGCGATCCGGCGTTGCTGGCGTTGCTCGCCGAGGACGCCGTGGTCTCCGACGAGGCCAGGTCGCTCAGCCGCGAGGTGCTGCGCTCCGCGGGTGTCGAGCCGCCCGCCGCGCCGGTCACCGAGGAACCCGCGCCGGACGAGGCCCCGACCGCCCCCGCCAAGCCCCAGGTGGTGCCGCAGTCGGTCGTCTCGCGGCAGCTGGCCAACCCGTTCCTCGCCCCGGACTTCTCGGCCGCCCGCCCGAGCGCGCCCCGGCCGACGCCGCTGGCCGGCTGGGAGCTGCTGGGCCCGCTGCTGCGGTCGTTCGAGCGGGTGACCGGCCCCCGGGTCTCGACGTGCATGGAGCTGCCCGCGCCGTCCTCCCCCCTCGCGCCGGGTGGCCGCGAGCTCATGCCCCACCAGGCCCGGCTGGTCGCCGCGGCCGCGGACGGCCACCGCACCTTCCTGCTCGCCGACGAGCCGGGGCTGGGCAAGACCGCGCAGGCGCTGCTCGCCGCGGAGGCCGCGGGTGCCTACCCGCTGCTCGTCGTCGTCCCCAACGTGGTCAAGACGAACTGGGTGCGCGAGGCCGGCCTGTGGACCCCGCACCGCACGGCCACCGCCATCCACGGCAACGGCGAGTCCATCGACGGTTTCGCCGACATCGTCGTCGTCAACTACGAGGTGCTCGACCGGCACGTGGGATGGCTGGGCGACTTCGGCTTCCGCGGGATGGTCGTCGACGAGGCCCACTTCATCAAGAACAAGACCTCCCAGCGCTCGCAGCACGTCCTGGAGCTCTCGCAGCGCATCCGGTCGTTCACCGCGCGCCCGCTGCTGATGGCGCTGACCGGTACCCCGCTGATCAACGACATCGAGGACTTCCTCGCCATCTGGCAGTTCCTCGGCTGGATCGACGCGAAGAAGCCGCTCGCCGACCTGATGGACGCTCTCGACGCCACCGGCCTCACCCCGGCCGACCCCGGCTTCTACGCCGCCGCCCGCGCGTGCGTCGTCGACCGCGGCATCGTCCGGCGCCGCAAGGTCGACGTGGCCGCCGACATCCCCGCGCGGCGCATCGCCGACCTGCCCGTCGAGCTGGACGGGGCGGCCGGCCGGTCGATCCGGGCGGCCGAGCGCGACCTCGCGGCCCGGCTGGTCGCCCGCTACTCCGACGCGCTCGCCGCCCGACGGTCCGGGTCCGTCGTCGACGGCATCGACCACGACCTCGTGCGCCAGGTGGCCCGGTGGGAGCAGAAGGACGCGGCCGAGGCCAAGTCCGGCGACAACGTCTTCACCATGATGCGGCGCATCGGCCAGGCCAAGGCGGCCCTCGCCGCCGACTACGCCGCCCAGCTCGCGCGCAGCGCGGGCAAGGTGGTGTTCTTCGCCAAGCACGTCGACGTGATGGACACCGCCGAGGAGACCTTCGCCGCGCAGGGCGTCCGGTTCTCCTCCATCCGCGGCGACCAGACCTCCGCGGTGCGCCAGCGCAACATCGACGCCTTCGTCGAGGACCCGGGCGTCGCCGTGGCGGTCTGCTCGCTCACCGCCGCCGGGGTGGGCCTCAACCTGCAGGTGGCCTCCAACATCGTGCTCGCGGAGCTGTCCTGGACCGCGGCGGAGCAGACCCAGGCCATCGACCGCAGCCACCGGATCGGCCAGGACCAGCCGGTCACCGCCTGGCGCATCATCGCCGCGCAGACGATCGACGCCCGCATCGCCGAGCTGATCGACAGCAAGGCCGGGCTCGCCGCCCAGGCCCTCGACGGTTCCGACGAGGAGGTCGGGTCCTCGGCCGACCTGCAGCACGAGGCGCTCGTGACGCTGCTGACCGACGCGCTCACCGCGACCCCGGCCCTGCCCGGGAGATGACCGGGCGGGCCCGCGCCGGGCAGGGCGAGGAGCGTGGGTGGGACGGAGCCCGCACCCGCTGCCGTAGCCCGCGGGCACGGCCCGGGCGCGCGGAGCACGTCCGGCACGCTGTCCGGCGGGCCCCACACGCTGCGGACGTGACCCCGACCATCCGGCGCACCGACTCCTGACCACGGCACTGGGCGGGGTTCGAGCTCGGCGACCTGCTGGCGGTTCAGGTGAACCGTTTCGGGCTGGTTTCCGAGTCCGTCGACCTTCCGGTGGTTCAGGTGAACCGTTTCGGGGATGGTCGGCTTCTACCGACCCGCGACCGGGCCCGCCCGCCGGGTCGGGCGGGCCGGGTTCGGGCGTGTCGGCGGCCTCCCAGCGGTTCAGGTGAACCGTTCCGTGCCGGGTGGTGTGGTGGTCGGCTTCTACCGATGTGCTGCCGCGCCGATTCCGTTCCTCGGCGCT
>NZ_JAJCYB010000087.1 GCF_029263155.1 Pseudonocardia sp. | reverse complement strand
GGCCACACTGCGGAACCTGGCCATCAGCCTGCACCGCCTCGCCGGAGCCACCAACATCGCGAAAGCGCTACGACATCACGGCCGCAACGCCCTCCGCCCACTCCGACTACTCATGATCAACTGACTTTGCCGACCCCCTGGCTGCCCTACCGGGAGAACCCACCGGACCGCGTGATCGGCGAGGACGACATCGTCTTCCTGGATTTCGGACCGATCTTCGCCGAGTGGGAGGCCGACTTCGGCCGCACATTCGTCCTCGGGCAGGACCCGGTCAAGCTCGCGCTGCGCGACGACCTGCCGCGGCTGTGGGCCGCGGGGCGCGCCCACTTCGAGGCCCACCCGACCATCACCGGCTCCGAGCTCTACGCCCATGTCGCCGCGCTGGCCACGGGTGCGGGCTGGGAGTTCGGGAACGTCCACGCCGGGCACCTCGTCGGCGAGTTCCCGCACGAGTTCGTCGACGGCGACAGGATCGACAGCTACATCGCGCCCGGCAACCCGCACCCGATGCGGCGCACCGATCGCGCCGGTCGGCTGTGCCACTGGATCCTGGAACTGCACCTCGTCGACCGCGCCCGGCAGATCGGTGGCTTCCACGAACAGCTCCTGACGCTGCGCTGACGACGCCGATACGGTCGTCGATCCGGCCGCTGCCGGCATGTCCCGCGCACGGACGCGACGGCCTGTCCTGCGCGCCTGTCCACGTCCACCGACATGATCAGATGGTCGAGCAGCGCCCGCGGACGACGAACGGCCCGATCATGGCGCATCAAGCCTCAGGCGACATCCGTGCGTGGTGAGACCCGCACGGTCAGGTCGGCGTCCAACGCCCGCGCGATCCGGCCCAGCACCGGCAGCGTCGGCACCGTGCCCCCCGCTTCGAACCGTGCCACGGCCGACTGCGTCATCCCCGCCGCCGACGCCAGCTCGGCCTGGCTCCACCCTCGCGCCAGCCGGAGCTCACGCACCGCTGACCCCAGCTCGAACGCCAACCGGGCGGCCTCGTACGCCTCCTCGGCACCCGGCTCGCCCATCCGCCGGTCCCGCAGCGCGGCCCACGACTCCCGCCCGTCGCCCGTTGTCTCACTCATCGTCGTCCTCCACCGTGTGCTCCTGCGCCATGCAGCGCGCCATCGCCCGACGTGCCCGCTCGACCTCGCCCGTCTCCCGCATTCGCGTCTTCGCGAACACCGTCAACAGGACGATCCGCCGCCCAGAGGCGATCCAGTACGTCACCCGCGCCGCCCGACCGTCCAGATGGCACCGCAGCTCCCGGAGCTTGCCGTCGAGCTGACGCGTGTACGGCTCGCCCAGCAGTGGACCGCGATCCGCCACCAGGTCGATATAGAACGCCGCGGTGGCGAACTGCGGGGCCGGCAGCGTCTCAAGCCAGTCCCGGACCTCCGGTTCCAGCTCGACGGAACCCCAATTTATAGCGACGATGCTATACGACGGCGAGGTTCGACAGCACCCGCTTGGGTGACCGACTGGGTGACTACCGACCTGCACAGAGGCGGTCGTCCGCGGACGAGCATGGACAGGTAAGCCCACTGAGCTGCGGAAACCCGGAGGTGCAGCACCCGTCAGACCGCCTTGACACCGAAGAGGTCACAAGTTCGATCCTTGTATCGCCCACCACGTAAGCACGGATGCCGAACGCGTTCGCCCCTGCCGAGGGAACGAGTGGTCGAGCTGCTCGCCGACTCCGAGCACCTGCCGAAGTGGCTGCGTGGCCCGGTGCTGCACGAGCCGCTGAGTGGGATGCACGGGCAGGTCGGCACCGTCTCGCGCGTCGTGATGACGATGGGGCAGCAGGAGATGGAGTGCACCGAGACCATCACCCGCCGCGAACCGGCGGACCTGCACGTAATGCCGAGCGACAGCATCGTTCACTTCGAACGCGAGATCGTCGCCGAGGGCATGTGGAGCGCCGCGCGCGAACGGCTGACCGAAGCCGAAGTGCCGGGCTGACCCCCGCGTCGGCGGTCAGGGGCGGCCGGGCCGATCTCCCCGACCGGCAGCGGTGGAGGACCCGGATCGTGGCGGCCACGGATCGTCCGCACGGCCGACATGCCGATCGAGGAGTTCGCGCCACTCCTGCCGGGCCAGTGCGAGCGCCGGCCGCGGGTCGCGCAGCGCGAACACCCCGAAGTCGCGCGTGCCACGCCAGCTGCGCAGCAGCGCCCCGAGCGACCGGGGCCGGGAGCGCAGCTGGGCCGCAGCGGCGAGCAGGTCGGGATGCATCATCACCTTCCGGCCGCTGACCGGGGCAGGCTGCGCGTCCAGGGGGAGCCCGGCCAGCGCGGCGTAGAGCCGCCAGGCGCCGTCGACGCCACAGGCCTCCGACAGCCCGAAGCTGGCCGGTATCCGCACGTTGATCTCGATGAGGTACAGCTCGCCCGTGCCCGAGTGCCGCTTCGCCTCGCAGCTGGACAGGCCCACGAAGCCGACGTGGTCGAGCAGTCGCCGGTTGAGCGCCAGCATCTCCGGTACGTCGGCCGACTCCAGCAGCGAGCCGGTGCCGTAGTCCGGTGGCCACTGGCGGATCTTGTGCCGGCCGTACTCGAGCGGGTACCGACCGTGGCCGTCGCGGATCGAGACCGCACCCTCCAGCGCGGTCTCGGGGCCCGGTACCAGCTCGGTCACCACCATGTCCTGGCCGTGGGCCAGCAGCGCGTCGGCGTGCGCGAGCAGGTGGTCCGCGGACTCGACGCGCACGGTCCCCACCCCGACCAGCTCCTTGGCGATGTGCCCCATGGACGGCTTGAGGATGCAGGGGAACCTCACCCGGTCGGCCAGCCCGGCGAGGTCGTCGCGGCTGCGCACGTGCCACATGCCGGGCGTACGGACCCCGGCCGCGGCCGCGTGGCGGTACAGCTCGTACTTGTCCATCAGGGCGAGGTGCACCCCGTCGTCCGACTCGAAGGTCCGCAGCGAACCCGGGATGTCCTCGCGGTTGCGGGCGAGGAACTCGGTGGCGGCGTCGGAGCCGGACAGCACCACCCCGTCCCGAGGCACGTCGCCGTCCGCGGCCAGGGCCGCCAGCTCATGCAGCCAGGCCTGCGGGTGCCGCCGGATGTCGGGCATCACCCGCCCCTGCACGCCTCGCGCGGCGAGGACGTAGGCGTACCGCCGGTCGGTGAACGCGTGCACCTCGATCCCGCGACGCACCAGCCTGCGGGCGACGGTCAGCGCGCCGTCGTTCGGGCAGAGCAGGACGACCCGGGGCAGATCGGGCTGATGCACCGGTCGGTAGCGGCGGGGGAGCGGCATACCTCCGACGGTAGGAGCACCCGGGTTAGGGGCCGGGTCGCAATGAATTAGGTGACGGCAAACTCGGATGCGGTTCGGCGTCAGGCCCGGCCGGGCTCCCGCACGACGACGATCACGACGGCGAGGACGGCCGGAAGGGCGCAGAGGCCGAACAGGACGGGCCGGTAGGAGTCGCTCGACGCCCGGCCGAGCGCGAGGAGCAGCGGCCCGAGAGCCGAGGCCCCCACGGCCACGGCGTGCACCACACCGCGGGCGGCGCCGATCTGCGCGGTACCGAACCAGCGGGGTAGCACGGCCGCCTCGACGGTGCGGAACGCGTTGCCGGCCACGCCGACGGCCAGCCCGTACCCGATCGCACCCCACCCCGGGTGGAGGTACCCGGCGGACAGCAGCGCGACCACCACCATGACCATCGAACCGAGCATCACCGGCTTCGCGGAGATCCGGTCGAGCGCGACGCCGACGAGCAGGGTCGCCGCGAGCCCGGCGACGGTCTGCGGCAGGAACGTCGCCGCCGCCTCCACGCTGGTCAGCCCGCGCTCACCGAGGACGTCGATCTGGTGGAAGGTCAGCGCGGTCACGATCAGCGACAGCGCGCCGACCCCTGCGGTCAGGACCCAGAACGCCGGCGTCCGCAGGATCGTCCCCAGTGCCGCGCCGCTCGCGACGCCCGGTTCGGGGCGTACCGCGCGCGGCGGCCGGCGCGGCAGCCCCAGCAACGCCAGCGGGACGAGCACCGCCCACACCGCGACGCCCTGGACGAACCACCCGGTGCTCGGACCGTGCGTGCTCACCACCCGCTCCATCAGCAGGGGGGCGAGCGATATCCCGGCGGTGCCGGCCGCGCTCACGATGCCGACGGCCGCTCCGAGGCGGTGGGTCACGTGGTAGGCGACGACGGTGGTCGCGGTCAGGGTCAGCGCGCCCTGCCCGGCGAACCGGATCCCGACGAAGCCCGCGGTGAGCCCGACGACCTCGGCCGCCGCGGCCATGCCGATGAGCACGGCCCCGAACAGCCCGGCCGTGGCCAGCAGCACGGCGCGGGCACCGAACCGGTCCAGGGCCCTGCCGACCAGCGGCATCCCGGCCGCGCCCGCGAGCGTGCCGATCAGGTACGCCGCGGCGACGGTCTCGCGGCCGATCCCCAGTTCCGCGACCATCGGGTCGACGAAGACCGACACCACCGCGGTCTGTCCCGGCGCGGTGAGCGCGTAGGCCACGGCCCCGACGGTCACGATGCGCGCATCACGCCGGACGCCGCTTCGAGGAGGTGCTACCCGGACGGCGGCGTCGTGGGTGGGCAGCGGAACTCCTGGGGCGTCTCGTGGCGGGGGCGGGCCGCGGTCCCGCTGGGCGTCACGCGTCGACCTGTCGCCGCAGTAGCATCCTATCCTTCCGCGACGGCAGATTCGGGCCGGCGCGGTAGTGTCGCCCGATGCGGCATGTGAGTTCGGCGACGTGAGGATCGGCGAGGTCTCGGCGAGGACCGGGCTGTCGATCCGGACGATCAGACACTACGACCACCTCGGCATCGTCGTCCCGTCCGGGCGCTCGGCCGGCGGGTTCCGCCAGTACTCCGAGGACGACGTGCGCCGCCTCGAACTGGTGAGGACGCTGCGTCCGCTCGACCTGTCCCTCGACCAGGTGCGCGAACTGCTGGCGGCGATCGACCTCGTGGCCTCGGGTGGGCCGGGGTCCGCCGAGGTCGACGCGGCGCTGGGGCGGCTGACCATCACGCGCGCGCTGGCCGAGAGCCGGATGGAGCTGATGCGCGCCCAGATCACCGGCCTGGAGCGCCTCGTTCGCGACCTGCGCACGCTCGAGCGCGGTGCCGACCGGTCGACCTCCCGACGATCCTGAACCTCACATCGGGATAGGGTTCGTCCTCGCCGACGAGTGGCGAACGGAGACGGTCCGCCGCAGGCGCCGCTACTGCTCGGCGAGCACCCGCATGATGGCCGACCTGCCCGATCCGTGGCTGCACCCGGCGCAGCTACGACGCGACAGGGGCCCGGCCGGAGGTGGGGCTGAACTCCAGGAACGACGTGAGCGGTCCGTGGTGGGTGAGATGCAGTTCGTGCATCGCCCTCGTGCAGGCGATGTAGAGCATGCACCGGTCCATGTCGGTGGCGTAGTTGGTGTCGTCCACCTGCGTGGCGATCACGGAGTCGAACTCGAGTCCCTTGGAGATGTGTGCCGAGGTGATCACGATTCCGCCCGCGAAGGCGGTGCTGTCGTAGTCGAGCAGCGTCGCCACGACACCGGCGTCCGCGAGGGACCGGTGGAGCTCCCGCGCTTGCGCGACGGTCTTGCAGATGACGCCGAGCGACCGGTTCTCGCCGGCCCGGTGCCCGCTCGACGAGACGCAGGATCTGCTGCTCCTCGTCCGGTCGCCCCGTGCACGCGATCACCCGCGGCGGCGCGCCGTGGCGCGAGACCGGGACGAGCTTGTCGTTGCGGGAGATCCGCTGGGCGAACTCGGTGATCTCGGTGGTGGATCGGTAGCTCTTGTTCAGCTCCAGGCAGTCGGCCTCGGGGAAGATGCGATGGATCGTCTGCAGCGACGACGAGCTGAACGGGTTGACCGACTGGTTGGAGTCGCCCAGGATCGTCATCGTGCAGGAGAACAGCTCGCGCAGCACCGCGTACTGGATCGGCGTGTAGTCCTGCATCTCGTCCACCACCAGGTGGCGGATGTGCCCGTAGTTCCGCATCCGGCTGGTCCGGACGATGGTGTAGATCAGCGGGAACACGTCGGCGTACTCGAGCTTCCTGCGGCCCAGCGGCACGAGGAGCCGCCTGCGCGCGGGGGAGCGGTAGAACCCCCGGTACATCGCGAGAGCGTCCTTGTAGGGGAACATCGCGCGGACCTGCTTGCGGACACCGTTGGTGTCGGCGGTGGACCAGGTGCCGCCGCGGTCCCGGACCTGGTTCTTGAGCAGGTCCACCGCGCAGTTGGCGACGTGCTCGAGCCGGGTGAAGATCGGGAAGGACCGGGACTCCTCGAACATGTCCTGCACCCATTCGGCGGACAGGCGCCGGTGCTTCTGCGCGATCTCGGCCGGGGCGAAGTCCTCCTGCACGGCCGAGTCGATGAACGCGCCCAGCTCGGTGACGAACTCCGAGGTCGCCTTGTAGCGCATCCGCTCCGCCGCACCGTCACCGCTGTCGCCCTCCAGCAGGGCGACCACCTGCTCGCTGAAGGTCTGATGGCCGATGAGCGAGCCGAGGAACTCCTCGGCGATCCGATCGAAGCCGATCTCCCCGATGCGCTCCTCGCCGAGCTCGGGGAGCACGTCGGCGATGTAGTCGCCGAAGACCCGGTTCGGCGAGAGGATCATGACGTTGTCCGAGCTGAGGGTGTCGTGGAACCGGTAGAGCAGGAACGCCACGCGGTGCAGCGCGATCGACGTCTTCCCCGAGCCCGCCACACCCTGCAGGATCAGCACCTGAGCCGTCTCGTTGCGGATGACGGCGTTCTGCTCGCGCTGGATGGTCGCGACGATGTTCTTCATCCGGTCGTCGGCGGTCTGGCTCAGCTCCCGCTGCAGGACGTCGTCGTTGATGTTCAGCGAGCTCTCGAGCATGTACTCGAGGTGCCCGCCCCGGATCTTGTACTGCCGCTTGCCGGTGATCTCCCCGCCGGTCGTGCCGGCGGGTGCCTCGAAGAACGCCGGACCCGACTCGAAGTCGTAGAACAGGCCCGACACCGGTGCGCGCCACTCGTGGACCACGATCTCGTTGGTGTCGGGGTCGGTGAAGCCGTGCATGCCGATGTAGAGGGGCGCGGGTTCCGCGGCGCCGTCCTCGCGGAAGTCGACGCGGCCGAAGTACGGGGAGTCGAGCAGTCGCTCGATCCGTGCGCGGCGCTTGACCGCGTGCTCGGCGGTCTTCACCGACAGGTCGATCGACGTGCGCAGGCTCGCCTTCTCGGCGAAGTCCATGTCACGCCGGTTCTCCCACATCTGTCCCTTCTGCTCGTCGATGGTCCGGGCCGAGGCCTCGATCGAGTCGGATGTGCGGTCCCGCTCCAGCGCCAGGAGCCGCAGGGTCTCGCCCAGCCTCAGGCGCTCCTGCTCCTCGTCCGTCGTCCGCGTGTCCGTCAACGTCACCTCCGCGTGGCCGCCCGTCGCTGAATCTTCCCCTGTGTGAGGGTACGTCGGCGTTCCGGGTGCGCTGACCGAGGCGGTGCGGCGTCGGTCGGCCCGGGGCCGGTCGCGGATGCGGGACCGACCGGCACAGGGCGTCGGCCCCGAACCGATCCGGCGAGGCGCCCGTCGACGCGGCCGGCCGGTGGCCGCGCCTGTTCGGAGAGTCACAACGGAGCCGGTGTTCCCTCCTGCGACGGTAGGGTTCGCGGCGACCGGGCCCCCACGGTGCGTGGCCCGCCCCTCCCGCTCCCCGAAAGTGACGATGACCTCCGCATTCCCGCGCGCGCTGCGCGCTGCCCGTCCCGCGTGGCTCACCCCGAAGACGCTGCGTGTCGAGGCCGTCTCCGGTCTCGTCGTCGCGCTGGCCCTGATCCCCGAGGCCATCGCGTTCTCCATCATCGCCGGCGTCGATCCCCGCGTCGGGCTGTTCGCCTCGTTCACCATGGCGGTCACGATCGCCTTCGTCGGCGGCCGTCCGGCGATGATCTCCGCGGCCACCGGGGCGATCGCGCTCGTCGTCGCCCCCCTCGCCCGCGAGCACGGCGTCGAGTACCTGCTCGCCGCGGTCGTGCTCGGTGGTGTGCTGCAGGTCCTGCTCGCGGCGGCCGGTGTGGCGAGGCTGATGCGGTTCCTGCCGCGCAGCGTGATGGTCGGGTTCGTCAACGCCCTGGCCATCCTGATCTTCACCTCGCAGCTGCCGTACCTGGCGGACGTGCCGTGGGCCGTCTACGCGCTGCTCGCGGTGGGGCTGGTGCTGCTGGTCGGACTGCCGCGGCTGACGACGGCGGTGCCCGCCCCGCTCGTCGCGATCGTGGCCCTGACCGGGTTCACCGTCGTCGCCGGCGTGCTGGTCCCGACGGTCGGCGACCAGGGAGCGCTGCCCGACACGCTGCCCGTCCTCGGCCTGCCCGCCGTGCCGTTCGACCTCGCCACGCTGCAGCTGGTCGCGCCGTTCGCGCTGGCCATCGCGCTGGTCGGGCTGATCGAGTCGCTGATGACGGCGAAGCTGGTCGACGACATCACCGACACCCGCTCCGACAAGACCCGGGAGTCGTGGGGCCAGGGCGTCGCCAACATCGTCACCGGGTTCTTCGGAGGCATGGGCGGGTGCGCGATGATCGGCCAGACGATGATCAACGTGAAGGACGGCGGGGCGCGGACCCGGCTGTCCACCTTCCTGGCCGGGGTGTTCGTCCTGGTGCTGGTCGTGGCGCTCGGGCAGGTGGTGGCCCTCATCCCGATGGCCGCGCTCGTCGGCGTCATGATCATGGTGGCGGTCGGCACGTTCGACTGGCACAGCATCAGGCCCGCGACGCTGAGGCGGATGCCGGGCAGCGAGACCGCGGTGATGGTGTCCACCGTCGTGGTCACGGTCGCGACGCACAACCTGGCCTATGGGGTCGGGGTCGGGGTGCTCGTGGCGATGGTGCTGTTCGCCCGCCGGGTGGCGCACCTGGTCGAGGTGACCAGCGTGCTCGACCCGGACGGCAGCACCCGGGTCTACCGGGTGACCGGGCAGCTGTTCTTCGCCTCCAGCAACGACCTGGTGTTCGCCTTCGACTACGCCGAGGACCTGGAGACGGTGGTCATCGACCTGTCCGCGGCCCACGTGTGGGACGCCTCCACGGTGGCCGCGCTGGACTCCATCACGACCAGGTACGAGGCCCGCGGCACCACCGTCACGATCACCGGCATGAACCACAACAGCCAGGCCCGCCACGACAACCTGGCCGGTCGGCTGGCGGCGCACTGATGGTCCCGGCTCAGGGTGCTCCCCGATACGTGCCGAAGGTCCACAGGTTGCCCTCGGCATCGCGCACCGTGCAGGCCCGGGTCTGGACACCCGACCCGAAGGCGGTCCGGTGGGGCGGCTCGACGATCTCGACCGCGGCCGCGCTCGCCCGGCGATGCACCGCGTGCCGCCGTGGACGGGGCTCTCGGTGTGCGCCGCCGACCCGAACACGACCGCCCCACCCTCGGGCCAGCGCAGCTCCGCGTGCACGATCGCACCCCGGTCGTCCCGGACGACCAGGGCCGCGCGGAAGCCGAGGACGTCGACGAGCAGGCGCAGGGCGCCGTCCGTGTCGGCGTAGTGCAGGATCGGCCAGACGGAGGGCTCCGGCGGGTTCGACATGCCGACACCGTAGATCGACCCGCAGGCACTCGCCGCGCTCCCCGGGGGAGGGCGCTCGCCACGGCGCTCGGGCGACGTGGCGTGGCGCGGTGGGGGTTCCTACGCCACGCGGGTGGCCCACCGGTCGAGCAGCCGGACCCCCCGGTAGCTGCCGGCCAGCGCCGCGACGAGGGCCGCCGTCGCCGCGACCGGCACCGGGTGCTCGGAGGCGAGCACCCCGAGGGCCGGCACGAACAGCAGCACCGTCACCCCGACGGCGACGCCGAGGGTCTGCAGCCCGACCACGGTGCGCAACAGCACGACGAGCAGCGCCGCGACCGGGATCAGGGCCAGCACCTGCAGGGCGTCGAGCGCGGTGCTGGAGGCGAGGAGCGCACCCAGGGCGGGCGCCTCCCGGGCGGTGCCGGGATCGCTCAGGAACCGCTCCCCGGCCACCACGACCAACCCGCCCAGCTCGGACCGGCCGATCACCAGCTCCGGCTCGCCGGGTTCCCGGTCGACGGCGACCAGGCGCGTGCTCCGGGCCTGCCCGGCCAGCTGCACGGTGGCCGGCACGCGGTCGCGGATCTGGACCCCGTAGGCCGAGGTGACGGTGACCCGGTCGGCGTCGTTGCGGGGCAGGCCGAGCTCGTCGGCCAGCACGGTGTCGATCGACGACCCGGCCACGCCGGTGCTGATCTGCGCCGGCACCACGACCGCGGCCCCGCCGGGTCCGGTGACCCGGACCAGCTCCACCTCCCCGACCTCGGCGCGGTCGTCGGTCGTGGCGGGCCCGCCCGGCATCAGGAGCGCGAGCAGGAGGGCGGCGACGAGGGCGGCCGCAGCAAGCAGCACGGTGGCCGCGGCGGGCAGGCGGCGGGGGAGCGCGGGCAGGGGGGGCGAGGTCGGCACCGGGCCGAGATTAGGGAGGGCCCATGAGCGCGGGATGCGGTGTCGATGAACGACCCTTCACCCGTCGGGGTGGGCGGACACCGGATCGACGCCGCAGCGTCATCGCCGGTCCATGCCGGGGATGACCGATGCTTCATCTTGGCCACCGACTGGCTTCATGCGGCACGGCCACGATGGATCGCATGAACCGGACCCCGCAGACTGCGACGGACGCCCGGTCGCGGCGGCCCGCGACCTCCTACCGACCCGAGCGCCGGACGCTGCGCTCCCGGCTCGCGCTCCCGCTGGCCGTGCTCGCGGTGCCGGTCGGGACGGCGCTGGGCGGCGTGTTGCTGTCGGTCGGCCCGCCACAGGCGCCGACCACGGCCGACCAGGTCGTCCGGATCGGCCGTGCCTCGGACCCGGTGGTCGCCGACGACGGCGGGCTCGCGCCCTGACGGGTGCCGCGGCGCCCGACCTCAGCAGCGCCCGAACCGCGGCAGCGCCGCAGGGACCGGCCGGTCGGCGGGCCCGCTCGTGGCGCCCGGGTCGCAGCCGTAGGGATCGGGCGGGTCACTCGCGGTGTACCGGTAGCCCAGGTCCTGCACCACCGGTTCCGCGACGACCGTCCAGGGCGAGTCGACCGACACCACGGTCGCGCCGTCGCGCATCGCCGTCGCGCGGACCGTCCCCGGGGCCAGCGGGGCGTCGAGCGTCGACACCCCCGCCGGCTGCCGTTCGGTCGTCTCCCGCCCGTCGACCTCCACCACGACCTCGGCCGGGGCGGTGAGCATCGCCAGCACCTCGACCTCGTCGCGGGCGGGGCTGCTGTCCTCGCGCAGTTCCATCAGCTCGGTCTGGCCCCCGGTCGGGACGGCGCCCGCGGGGTGGACGCGGTGCGACACGTACAGCACGTCTCGGGTGATCGGCGGCGGCGTCCCGGTGCGGAACCACTCGGTGTAGTGGGCGGTGATGTCCAGCAGCGCCGTGCCGGAGTTCGCCGACGGGGCGAACTGGGTGCCCTCGGCGTAGTCGTTCCAGGTCACCAGCTGCACCCAGTCCGCACCGTCGATCGCCTGTTCCCAGGTGAGCCGCAGGTTCTCGGAGTTGTTCGCCTCGTCGTAGACGCCCTGCGCGGGCCGCGCGTCCTGCACGGAGACCGGCTGCATCCACAGCAGCCCGCGCTCGTGCGCGTCGGCGGCGTAGGCCGTGCCGTCGACGCTGCCGGCGGGGCTGCGCTGGCCCCACCAGGACACGGCGTGGCTGATCGGCGCGAACTCCTCGACGCTCGCGCGGTAGTTCAGGAAGCACGGCACGAACGCCACCTCGACGCCGTGCTCGTCCGCGAGATCGGCCATCCACCCCGCCCACCAGTCGGCCCCGAATCGCTCCGGGTAGAACGGGGAGACCAGCAGGCGCCCGTCGTCGAGGCGGTGCAGCGACGGGTAGCGCAGGAGCTCGCCGACCAGGTCGACCAGCGCCGCCGAGGAGTCCTCGTCCAGGACGGCGCCGTCGGGCATCAGCGCGATCGTGAACCCGGTGTCCAGCTCCGCGGCGGCCCGGACGAGCAGTTCGAGGCGGTCGCGGTAGACCCCGTCGGTGGACAGGATGTCGACGGTGAACCCGTCGATCCCGGCGGACTGCGCCTGGAGGATCTCGACCTTGTAGTTGTCGATCTCCCAGGTGGCCGGCGCCCCGGGCGGGATCGGTGGCGGCCGGTCGCGGAGCAGGCCGCCGTAGGCGCGGTGGCGCCCGTCCTCACCGCCGGGGTCGAGGTACTCGCGGGTGTAGTAGTCCTGCGCGGCGGGCTCGTTGTCCGCGGAGAGCGGGTAGGGGGTGAAGTAGTGCGCGAACACCAGGCGATCCGCGCTCGGGCCGGGCGCCCCGGCGCCGGGTGCGGGCGTGGCCGCGCAGGCCAGGGGGACGAGCAGGGCGAGCAGCAGCGCGAGCGTCCTCATCGGCGGCCTGCAGCCGCGGCGTCCGGCAGCGTCCACATGGACCCGAGCGCGGTGTCGAGCCAGGCCGGGTCGAACGGGGACAGCCCGCCGCTGGGGTAGGGCGTGGTCTCGCCGAACCAGATGGTGTCGCCGTCGTCGTAGAGGTCGATGCGCATGAAGTCGAACGGCTCGCCCAGCGCGGCGGCGGCGGCGACCATCTGCTCGAGCCGCCGCGGACGGGGCACCTCCGGGCCCAGCGGCCAGCGCAGCGTGACCTCCAGGGGCGTCCAGTCCGGCCAGAACAGCCGCCGGCAGTGCCCGGTGAAGCGGCTGGTGTCGACCTGCACGAGTGCCACGCGGCCGCCGAACACGAAGAACTTGTAGTCCATCGGGGGCTCGTCGGACTCGCCGATCCACTCCTCCAGCAGCATCGTCGGCCGGGCCTGGCCGTACGCCCATTCACCCAGCTGCTCGGCCTGGTAGCTGCGCAGCCAGCCCTCGGTGAGCACGGCCAGCTCGTCGACGTCGGGATCCCCGGTACCCAGGTGCACCGTGGCGCTGCGGTGGTTGGGCTTGAGCACCCAACGCTTCGGCAGCTCCAGCGCGGCGATCTCGTGCACGTCCGTGCCCGACCACAGGGTCCGCGCCACCCGCACCCCGGCGTCGCTGCGCCCGGCGTAGTCCTTCATGGCGAGCTTGTCGCATGTCCACGCCAGCCCGGCGCGGCGGTCGCGCAGGATCCGCCAGTTGACCTTCTCGGTGAACCGCTGCGGGTGCCCGAAGCGGGGCATCCGCCGGTGGGCCCTGGTGTAGAGCAGGCGCCGTCGCGCGGCCACCGGCAACGCGTCGAGCACCGCGCGGTAGCTGCGTTCGGCCGTCTCGCGGATCGTCATGTGTCTCCCCCTCGTTCCCGGCGCCCGCTGTAGGCCACCACCGCGAGCGACAGCAGCACGACCGAACCGATGACGGGCGCCAGAGATCCCATCGGTCCGCGGATGAGCCCGAACTGCTGCGTCGCGACGACCGGCGCGAGCACGGCGAGCAGCGAGCCGGGCGCGGTGAGCCACGCGTGGTCCAGCCGCGCCCACAGCGCGCCGAGCGCGACCATGCCGACGACCACGCCCGCGACCCCGAAGTTGAGGTACAGCTCGGCCGACACCGGCAGCGACAGGTCGGTGAAGCCGTAGCCGCGGTACTCGGCGACCGTGATCGACGCCGGAACCGACTTGCCGTCCCAGACCGATCGCGGCACCCAGAACAACAGGGCCGACAGGATCGTCCGCCCCCACTCCGGGCCGCGGTCGCCGACGAAGAGCACGGTGTTGGTCCACTGCTGGAAGCCGTCGAAGTCCGGACCCGCCCAGTCCGCCAGCGAGAACGGGGAGTCCCCGGCCAGTCCCCCGGGCTTGCGCAGCGCATAGAGGATCGGATACGCGAACAGCAGCCCGACCACCGCGGAGCCGGCCAGCGCGGCCCCGGCGCGCACGCTGCGCGGAGCCAGTGCGGCCAACGCGCAGCAGCCGATCGCCGCGAAGCTGATGAACCGCGAGTTGGCCACCGGGTTGCTGTAGGTGAGCAGCATCGCCACTCCCGCCAGCGCGACGACGACCGCCCGCACGGGCCATTCCCCCAGCCGGCTGCGGCGGGCGTGCTCGCGCAGCGCCAGGATCGCGAAGTAGCACCCGACCGTGGCCAGCGCCGCGGGCAGCAGCGTGACCAGCCCGAGGGTGGCCCCGCCACCGTCGGCCGCGACCACCCCGGCCGCGTCGATCGCCGCCGACCGCTCCTGGCGGCTGACGAACAGGCTCGCGAAGCCGCCCCCGGCCCGGGCGGCGAGCGGCAGCAGCAGCACCGCCAGCCCCACCACCACGCCGGCGGCGCGCACGGTGCGAACCGGGTCGAGGTCGGCGACGCGGCGCACCTCCCGGATCGGGAGGTGGGACCCCGCGAGGAACGCCGCCAGCGACAGCAGCACGAGCAGCTGCGCGGACGTCACCGCGTCGCGCATGGCCAGCAGCGAACGGTCGCCCCACGCCACCTGCCCCACCGCGAGCTGGTAGAGCGGGGCCACCCCGAGCCAGGCCAGCGAGAACGCCCAGAACACGAGCTGGGCCAGTCGCGCGCCGCGGTCGAACGCGGCGACCAGACCCCACACGCACAGCGCGACGGTCAGCACGGCGAGCAGCCCGGAGGTCCACGGCCGGATCCCGGAGGCGGCCGGCACCGCCAGCGCGCCCGCGACGGCGACCGCGGTCACCCGGACCAGCGGTGCGCCCACCGGCGTCGGGGCGAGCAGCCGGGTCTCACGCATCGCGCCTCCACAGCAGCAGGATGCGGGCCGCGGCGACGAGGCAGAACACGCCCTCGCCCGCGGCGAACACGACGGTGGCACCCAGCGCGCCGTACGGCACGACCACCGCGACCATCGCCGCGACGCTCACCGCCGACTGCGCGGCCAGCAGCCGCGTGGTGAACCGCTCGTCGCCGAGCATCAGCAGCCCGTGCTGCTGCAGGCACCGGGCCATGGTGCCGGTGGCGACTCCCGCCGCGGTGGCCAGGCCCAGCGCCGGGTCGAGCACGAGCAGGTCCCCGAACAGGATCCGCAGCAGCAGCGGCAACGACAGGTAGACCAGCGCACCGAGCAGCACGCTGACCGCGAGGTCCACCGCGAGCGCGCCGCGCAGCCGGGCCCGCGGGTCTGCACCGAGCCAGGCCACGAGCGCCTGGGAGAACGCGGCGCTGGCGCCCAGCGCAGGCTTCTGGATGCGGTTGTAGGCCGCGAACGGGAACGCCGCGGCGGGCGCCATCGCGGCCACGATCGACACCGAGCCCATCGAGTACAACCCGTGCAGCAGCCGCGACCCGGTGGCCGGCAGCTGCGCGCGCAGGTCGGGAGCGGGCCCGCGCACCGGCACCCGCCAGGTGCCGAGGACGCGCCGCGAGTTCAGGCCCAGCGACAGGACCACCGCGGCGATGAGCAGCAGCGGGTAGACGCCCAGCGGGGCGCCCAGCGCGAGCGCCACCCCGGCCACCACGGTCGCGCCGACGCGCGGCAGCGTGTCGGCGACGACGATGCCCCGGGCGTCACCGGTTCCGGCGTAGAACCACGCCGCGGTGAGCCCGTACCCGGCGAAGGCCAGCCCGGACAGGCCCGCCACCAGCGCGTACTCGCCGACGAGCAGGTAGCCGACCAGGAACGACGCCGGGCCGAGCACGGCGAGCACGCGCAGCCGGCCGCGGATGCTGTCGGCGTAGGCCACCGCGCGCCGGGCCGGCTCGCGCGTCCGGGCCACCAGCGCCGGGCCGAGCAGCGGCCAGCCCAGCGCCACGGCGATGCCGGCCACCGCGCCGACCGACTGCCCGACGGCCGTCGCGACGATCCCCTCCGGGCCCGCGGTGCGCGAGATGACCGGGATGACGACCAGCGGGGTGACCACGGCCAGGACGGGCACGAGCCCGAACGCGCCGATCCGGCGCCCGGCCCGCGCCGCCTGCCGCACGCCGGTCTCCCGCTGCTCGGTCATGGTCGGGGTCCCCGGACGCTCACGCCGCCGCGGCCGTCGGGCGGGGCTCGCCCCGCCGTCGGGTCGCCGACGCCACCGCGACGCGGCGGCCGGTGGCCGTCCGCAGCACGTCGTCGATGCGCCGGGTGAACGCGTCGAGGGAGAACCCCGCCGCGTGCTCCAGGACGGCCCGCCGGTCGAACGAGGGCAGCGAGACCAGCGTGTCGCGCACCGACGCCGCGGTCGGCTCCTCGATCCAGCTGCCCGAGACGCCCTCCACCACCGAGTCCAGGTGCCCCCCGGCCCGCAGCGCGGCCACCGGCGTACCGAACGCGTTGGCCTCCAGCGGGGTCAGGCCGAAGTCCTCGAAGGCCACCGTGACCAGCGCGGTGGCGTGGGCGTAGAGCCAGCGCAGCTCGGCGTCGGACACCAGCCCGAGCCAGCGCACGTTCGGCGCGGGCTCCTCGTCCGGCGTCCCGGAGCCGATCACCACGAGCTCGGCGCCCGGGATCGACGCCACGGCCTCGGCGACCCGTGCGACGTTCTTGTAGCCGCGGGCCCGGCTCACGGTGAGGAAGAAGCCGGGAGCGATCCCCGCGACCGGCGCCTGCTCGCCCGCCGCGTCGATGGTGACCGGCGGGTGCACCACCTGAGCGTCGATGTCGTAGGCCTCCCGGATCCGGTCGGCGACCACGTTCGAGTTCGCCAGGTAGGTGTGCGCGCGCCGGGCGGCGCGCCGGTCCCAGCGCAGCAGGTGGGGGCGCAGCAGTCGCATCGCCGTCCGTTCCGCCGCCCCGGTCAGGTAGATGTCGGGCTGGTGCAGCCAGCGCGGCGGGTTGTGGCAGTACACCACCGTGGGCACGTCCGGCGGGCCGGCCACCCCGTGCGCCCAGCCGCTGCTGCTGATCAGCAGCGCCTCGGCGTCGTCGCTGACGACGGTGCGGTCCCATGCGGGGGCGAGCAGCGGAAGGGCCAGGCGCGGGTCGCGCCGCGCCGGGGCGAGGCGCTGCAGCGGGCCGCAGCGGACGTCGACCTCGGCGAAGTCCGGGTAGGTGCCGGCCGCGTCGTAGAGCGAGGTGTAGAGCGGGGCGCCGGGGTAGGCGCGGCAGAACTGCAGGGCCACGCGCTCGGCCCCGCCCCGCTGGGTGAGGTAGTCGTGTACCAGTGCGACCTTCATGACGTGGCCTCCCGCAGGCTGTCGACGATGTCGGTGAACACCCGGACCGAGTGGCCGGGGTGGAAGTCGGTGGCGCGTACCCGCGCGGCGCGGCCGAGGTCGCGGCGGCGGTGCTCGTCGCGCAGCACGGCGGTCAGCGCGGCGGCGAGCGAGGCCGGGTCGCGCGGGGTGTAGAGCAGCCCGCTGCCCGGCGTGACGATCTCGGCGGGCCCGCCCTCGCCCGCGGCCAGCACGACCCGGCCCCGGGCCATGGCCTGCACGACGACCTGCCCGAACGGCTCCGGCACGGTCGAGGTGTGCACGACGACGTCGTGGGCGTCGACCAGCTCGCGCACCGCGTCGACGTGGCCGAGCAGCTCCGGTCGCGGCCGGTCCATCGCGGCCGCCGCCGCCCGCACCTCACGGTGGTAGTCCTCCTCGCCGAACCAGGGACCGCCGGCGACGGTGAGCTCGAACGGGATCCCGGCCGGGACCAGGCCCGCGGCGTGCAGGCCGAGCAGCTGGCCCTTCCAGCGCGCGATCCGACCCAGCAGCAGCACCCGCGGCACGGCACCGCCGGGACGCGCGACGGGCTCGGTGAAGAACTCGCGCCCGATCACGGGGGGCATCACGTGCACCGGGCGCGCCGACCACAGCGACCACAGCGACCGCGCCGTCCACGCCGAGTTCGCGACGGCGACGTGCCCGGCGGCCGCGACCGCGGCACGGCTCGCGACCGCACGGGCGGCACCGAGGTACGGCGGCCGCAGCCCGTCGCGGACCATCGCGATCCGCCGGACGCGACGCGGCGGCCGGCACAGCGCCGCCAGCACGGCCGCGCGCAGCGTGTTGCACACCAGCACGTCCGCGCCGGAGTCGTCCAGTGCGGCCAGCAGCCGGGGACGGATCCGCGCGGCCTGGTCGCGCAGGGCCGACGCCCCGGCGAGCAACGGCCCGCCGCGACGGACACCGCCGGTGGCCGCTCCGGCCGGGTCCAGCAGGTAGGGCTCGACGCCGCGGCCGCGCAGCAGGTCGGCGAAGGGGCCGTCGTCGAGCAGCGCGACGTCCATGCCTCCGCCGAGCTCGGTCGCGAGGTGGCCGAGGCCGATCTCGGCGCCGCCCAGCTCGGCGGAGTGGTCCAGGGCCAGGACGCGGCGCGGCCGCCGGGCCGGGGCCCGCGACGGGCCGGGCGGCCGGGACGGGGCGGGCGGCGCCGATGCGGCGGGCGACGGCGTGGGTTCGGCGTGGCCCATGTCAGTGCCCCCCGCCGCGGCGCGGCCACGGCGCGGCGATCGGCGCCGGGAGCGGGCCGGCGTCGGCCGCGGGGCGGGCAGCGGGCGGGGCGAGGCCCGGAGCGCCGGCCGTTGGCCGTCCGGTCAGCCACGCCGCCCGCCCGACCGGGGTGCGGCGTGCGGGCAGGTCGACGAGCACGCCGCCGAGCACGCGCGACGACGTCGCGGCGAGGATGTCGACCGACTCCGCGACCTGCGCGTGCGAGGTCCGTCCCCGCCGGCAGACGACGAGCACGCCGTCGGCGGCGGCGGCCAGTGCCATGGCGTCGGTGACCGGCAGCAGCGCGGGCGAGTCGACGAGCACGGTGTCGTAGTGCATCCGCAGGTGCGCGAACAGGGTGCGCAGCGCCAGCGGGGACAACAGCTCCGTCGGATCGGCCGGCAGCGCACCGCTGGGCAGCACGTCGAACCCCGCCGGTACCGGGCGGGAGGCCTGCTCGGGCTCGACGCGTCCGGTGAGCACGTCGGTCAGCCCGATCGCGTCGTCGACGCCGAGCACCCGGGCCAGCGCCGGATCGCGCAGGTCCGCGTCGACCACGAGCACCCGGCTCCCGGCGGCGGCCTGGGCCGCGGCCAGGCCGATCACCGTGCTGGTGCGGCCCTCGCCGGGAACCGCGCCGGCCACCAGCAGCACGCGTGGCGGATCGGTGGGGTCGAGGAACGCCAGGGTGGCCCGGAGACGATGGAAACCCGCCGCCCGGGGGGACCGTCCGTGCAGGGCCACCGGGAGCGGGACGGTGCCGGCGTCGAGCTCGACCGTGGCCAGCGTCGGGACGCCGAGCACCTCGCGCAGCCGCTGTCCCGTGCCGATCGAGGGGTCCATCGCCCGGCGCAGCAGCACCGCGACGATCCCGATCGCCAGCCCGGCGAACAGGCCGACCAGCAGCGCGACCGCCAGGCCGGTCGACGAGGGGCTCGTGGGCACGGTGGCCGGCTGCACGACCTGCGCGGAGACGGGTGCGCCGCCCGCCACGGCGGTCGGCCGCTCGACCTCCTCCACCATGTCGGCCACGACGGCCCCGACGACGTCGGCGACGTGCGCGGCGTCCTGCGGCGAGGTCCCCGTCACGGCCAGCTCGACCAGGACCGAGTCCATCGGGCTGCTGGCGGTGATCCGGTCGCTCACCTGCTCGGGGGTGGCGTCCGTGCCGAGCCGGGCCGCCACCTCGGCGCCCACGCGGGGGCTGCCCGCCAGCTCGACGTAGGACACGACCCGCTGCTGGGACAGCTGCGCACCCTGGTAGGCCGCAGCGGGGTTGTCGGACTGCGTCGAGACGTAGAGCGTCAGGCGGGAGGTGTACTCGGCAGGCCGCACGAGCCACGACACCCCGGCGACCAGCACGGCGGCGAGCACGGCGACGGCCACGACCAGCCACTGCTCCCGCAGGATCTGCACGCTCTCGCGGACCGTCATCGGTCCACCTCCTGGTCGTCGCGAACGGTGTGCCGGCCCGGGGTGTCAGTACGCACCGGCACCGCCCAGGACGGCCCGCGCGGTGCGGGCGAGGATCTTCAGGTCCAGTGCGGGCGACCAGTGCTCGACGTAGGCGAGGTCGAGGGCCACCGCCTCGGTCCAGCTGAGGTCGCTGCGCCCGCTGACCTGCCAGAGCCCGGTCATCCCCGGGCGCACCGCGAGCCGCCGACGGGTGGCGGCCTCGTAGGTCGCCACCTCCTCCGGCAGCGCGGGCCGGGGACCGACCAGCGACATCTCGCCGGTGAGGACGTTGAACAGCTGCGGCAGCTCGTCGAGGGAGAAGCGGCGCAGCACCGCACCGACCCGGGTGACGCGCGGGTCCGCGCGCAGCTTGAACAGCGGCCCGGCGCCCTCGTCGGCGACGCGGAGGGTGTCGCGGAGCTGGTCGGCGTCGACCCGCATCGACCGGAACTTGAGCATCCGCAGGGGCACTCCGTCGCGCCCGACGCGGGTCTGCCGGTAGAACGCCGGCCCGCCGTCGCAGCGCACCGCGAGCGCGATGACCAGCAGGACCGGGGCCAGGACCAGGAGCAGCAGCAGAGCGCCTGCCGTGTCGGCCACGGACTTGAGCGCCCCGCCGATCCCGGTCACGGCGGCCGGGGCCGGGGCCGGGTCGTCGACGGCCGCATCCGCCGGCACGCACCGGCGGGACGGGCACGCCGTGGGCGGCGTCGGTCGGCCGCTCGGACGGCCGGCTGACCGGTGGGCCAGGAGGTCGGTCATCTGGAAGCTCCGCTCAGGTACGAGGGCACGTCCGAGTCGGGAGAGACAAGATCGACCACAACATTCTTGGTGGCCAGGCGTCTCGCCCGGTCGATCGCCCGGGGGGTCACTGGATCAAGAATGCGTACGGCCGGTGATAGGCCCATGAACGCCCGGTGAAGCAAACTTCATGTGACCCGGACCTGTCCGGCAGATGGCGCGCAGACACCGGCGCCCCGGGAGCCGCAGCTCCCGGGGCGCCGGTTCTCCCTGCTCAGGCCGCTGTCGTCGCCGCTGCCGCGCGAGGGGTCGCGACGGGTTCCGGGCGGCCCGGAGCCAGGTAGCGCCATCCCGCCGCCCGCCACGACCCGGCGGGCAACGCGTGCCGGGCGTCGATCACCACCGGCCTCGCCACGACGGCCGCGAGACCGCCGGGATCGAGATCGCGGAACTGCGGCCACTCGGTGGTCAGCAGCACCACGTCCGCGTCGGCGCACGCCGCCGCCACCGAGTCGGCGTAGGTGAGCTCGGGATGGACCCGACGGGCGGTGGGCATCGCCGCCGGATCATGGATCCGGACATCGATACCTGAGCGGTGCAGGGCCGCGGCGACGTCGAGGCCGGGCGAGTCGCGCACGTCGTCGGAACCGGGCTTGAACGACGCACCCAGCACGGCGACGCGGCGGCCGGACCCACGGGCGAGCTCGTCGAGCACCAGGTCGACGGCCCGGGTGCGGCAGCGCAGGTTGACCGCGTCGACCTCGCGGAGGAAGGCCAGCGCCGCGCCGGCCCCGATCTCCTCCGCGCGCGCGACGAACGCCCGGATGTCCTTGGGCAGGCACCCGCCGCCGAAGCCCAGCCCAGGGGCCAGGAAGCGGCCGCCGATCCGCTCGTCGAGCGCGAGCGCCCCGGCGAGGACGGTGACGTCGGCGCCCGCCGCGTCGCACAGCTCGGCCATCGCGTTGATGAAGGAGATCTTGGTGGCCAGGAAGCTGTTGGCCGCGGTCTTGACCAGCTCCGCGGTGGGGAGGTCGGCGAGCACCTCGGGCACGCCCGCGCCGAGCGCGTCGGCGTAGACCTCGCGCAGCGCGGTGAGGGCCCGCGCCGCGCCGGGCGCGTCCGGGCCGCCCTCCAGCCCGAACACCAGCCGGTCCGGGCGCAGCGTGTCCGCCACCGCGTGCCCCTCGCGCAGGAACTCCGGGTTCCACGCCAGGTGGACCTCGGGGCCGGCCGGAGCCGCCTCCCGCAGCGTCTCGGCCAGCTCCGCGGCCGTGCCGACCGGGACCGTCGACTTGCCGACCACCAGGCACGGGCGGCTCAGGTGCGGCGCGAGGGCGGCGACGGAGCCGCGGACGGCGCCGAGATCGGCGCCGAGCCCGTCACTGCGCTGGGGCGTGCCCACGCAGAGGAAGTGGACGTCCGCGGCCGCCGCCTCGGCGGGGTCGGTGGTGAAACGCAGCCGCCCGGTGGCGACGTGCTCGGCCAGCAGCGGTTCCAGGTCCGGTTCCACGAACGGCAGCCGGCCCGCCGCGAGCATCGCGACCTTGTGCGGGTCGCTGTCGAGCCCGACGACCTCGAAGCCCAGCTCGGCCATGCAGGCCGCGTGGGTGGTACCGAGGTATCCCGTACCGATGATGCTGACGGTGCGCACACGGCCCTGACTCACATCCATGCCGCAAGGATGTGGACGGAAGGTGAATGCCACCTGAGGGCTCGATGAGCGGATGCTCATGAGTCCTCGTCGCCGTCGCCGTCGCCGTCGCCGTCGCCGTCGCCGTCGCCGTCGCCGTCGCCGTCGCCGTCGCCGTCGCCGTCGCCGTCGCCGTCGCCGTCGCCGTCGGAGTCGGAGCCGCCGTCGTCACCCACCCGGTCGTCGCCCGTCTGGTCCTCGTCACCCGGCCCGGTGCCGTCGTCGCCACGCCCGGGGAGCGCAGCCGGCTCCTGCGGGTCGTCCGGCCGGGCGGAACCGGCATCGTCGGCTTCCTCGCGGTCCGCGTCCGGCGCCACGGACGAGCCGGAACCCCGGTCCGTGTCGTCCGGGCCTGCGTCGTCCGGGCCTGCGTCGTCCGGGTCTGTGTCGTCCGGGTCTGCGGCCTCGGGGATCAGGCTGGACAACTTCTCCTGCTCGGCGGGTTCGAGCACCACCTCGCGGGTGCTCGTGGGGTCCAGCGCGAGGGTGGGCGCGGACGGTCCGGGCTCGCCCAGCCACACCGCGCCGCCGAGCACCGCACCGGCGCCCGCCGCGACGGCCCAGCGTCCGGCCAACCACGGCCATCCGTGTTCCGGCTGCCAGGTCACGCCGCCACCTCCGCCGGCAGGATGTCGAGCAGTCCCCGGCCCGTCACGTTCTGGATCTGCAGGCCGGGCCGGGCGTTGACCTCCAGCAGCAGCGGTCCGCGGTCGGCGTCGACGACGACGTCGGCGCCGAGGTAGCGCAGGCCGGTGGCGGCCGAGCAGCGCCGGGCGGCTTCGACCACGGTGTCCCAGTGCGGCACCCGGCGGCCGGTCAGCCGGTTGCCGGTGTCGGGGTGCGTGTCGAGCGACTGCCCGCCCATCCACGCCCGCTCGACGGTGCCGGTCGCGAGGTCCACGGCCGCGCCGATCGCCTTCTGGTGCAGGTTGGCGCGGCCCCCGCTCGCGGAGGTCGGCAGCCGCAGCATCGCGGTCAGCGGCTCGTCGTCGACGCAGATCACCCGCACGTCGGGCAGCCCGCGGAACGACATCTCCTCGAGCACCGGGTGGGTGCGGATCAGCGGCTCGACGAACGCGACGTCGTCACCGCGGGGCGAGTACTCGCCGTCGAGGATGCAGCGGACGTGCTCGCGCACGTCGGCGACCGTGATCGCGCGCCCGGACGCGGACTCCCACCCCGAGCCCGCCGCGTCCCGCCGGGCCGCCAGCAGGATGCCCGAACCCCCGAGGCTCTGGCTCGGTTTCAGGGCGAACGAGTCGGGCAGGGCGGACCAGTCGACACGGCCGAGCGCTCGCCTGGAGTCGACGACGAGCAGGGTGTCGGCCACCGGCACGTCGTGCGCGGTCAGCGCCCGCTTCGTCGCCACCTTGTCGTTGACCAGGCGGACGGCCCGCGACGGGTTCGCCCGCGCGATCAGCTGGTTGCGGGCGTTGAGGCCCATGATCCGGTCCCAGCGGCGCACGGCGCGCGCGCGGCGGCGGAGGGTCGGGGTGCTGCGCAGGGGGGTCAGGATGCTCATCGGTTCGTCATCTCCCGGGTCGGGTGGGGGCCGGCGGTCACGGTGGTGTCCCGCGCGGCGGAGGGGATCGGGTCGGTACGGGTCGGCGCGGGAAGGCGCACCGTGTTGCCGTCGACCGGTGCGGGGGCGTCGGGCACGACGGGAGCGTCGTCGGGGCCGCCCCGGCCGAAGCGGACCAGCTCGGTGAGTCGCAGGCCGCGGTAGGTGCCGGCCACACCGGCCCAGACGGCGCAGGCGACGGCGAGGGCCAGCGGTACCGAGGTGGCGAGGTCGCGGACCGTCGGGGCGAGCAGCAGCGCGGTCACCAGCAGGGCGACCGCCGTGGTGGCGACGGCGTCGCGCGCGGCGTCGCGCCAGCCGTCGAGGTCCCAGGTCTCCCAGAGCCGCTCGACCATCACGGCCGTCACGACCACCGGCAGCGCGGTGCCCCAGATCGCGCCGGTGCCCCCGCCCGCGAACTGCGTGATCGCGACCAGCACGACCGAGACCACACCGACCAGCACGGCGAGCCGGGCGACCCGTGGCAACCGGAAGCGCCGCAGCAGCGGCTGCGCCACGAACCCGGCCGTGACGATCACGACCGTCAGTCCGACCCCGGCGACGAGCCCGGCCTGGGTGTAGCCGATCGCGAGCAGCACCGGCGAGAACGTGCCGAGGGTCTGCACGCCGACGAGCACCCGCAGCAGCACGACCACGAGCACCGCGAGCGGGAGCAGGGCCAGCAGCTGCATCGGTCCGAGTGCGGGCGCCTGCGAGAGCAGCGTCGCGAGCGTGGACGGCGCCCGGTCCGCACCGGGGGTGGTCAGCAGCTGCTGCCCCACCTGCACCTGCAGATCGGCGAGCTCCGCGCGGCCCAGCAGCACCGGGTTGGAACGCTCGCTGCGGTCGGTCACCGAGAACCGCACGCTCTGTGGCTGCCCGGCGATCTGCAGGGCCCCGTCGACGACCGGGCGTTCCTCGCGGCCCAGCGAGGAGGCGACGGTGATCGTCTCGGCGCTCTCCAGATCGAAGCCCAGGTCCTCGGCGATCGCGGTGTCGATGGAGGAGGCCGAGGCCCCGGTGTCGATGCGGGCCACGGCCTCGACCGTGCGCCCGTTGGGCCCGGTGATGCGGACGAGCTCCTGCTCACCGATCGTCGCGCCGGCGCCCGAGTTCGACCCGTGGTCCGGGGTGAACAGGACACTGAGCCCGACCACGAGCAGGGCGGCGACGGCGAGCAGGACCTGGATGACGGCGGGGGTGCGGACGTTTCTGTTCACGAGGACGAGCCTGCGCAACACAGATGAAACGTCGGCCCCCTCTTCGATGAAGCGGCTCTCATCCGGGCCCGATCCGGACGAGACGGTCCTCACACACGACGAACGCCCGGCCGGATGTCCCCGGCCGGGCGTTCGTCAGGTCGATCGATCCGTCAGTCCTCCTCGGAGCCCTCGCCGCCGTCCTCGTCGGAGTCGCCGCCGTCGGAGTCGCCGCCGTCGGAGTCGCCCCCGTCGGAGCCACCGTCCTCACCGGAGTCGCCGCCGCTCGGGCTCGCCTCCTCGCCGGAGCCGGACCGGTCCTCGGAGTCGCCGCCACTCCGGAAGCCCTCCTCCCCGCCGTCGGTGTCCCCGCCGTCGGTGTCCCCGCCGGAGTCCTCGCCGGCATCGGAGTCCGACCCATCCGGACCGGCAGCTGCGCCGCCGGCGCCGTCCTCCTCACCGGCGGGCCCCGACGCGGCGGGCGCGCCGGGACCCCCGGTGCCGTCCTCCTCGCCTGCCGGCGCCGCCGGCGCCGCCGGCGCCGCCGGTGCCGCGGTGAGCGGGTCCTCCCCGGGGGCGGGGAGCAGCGGCTGCGGTACGCCGGGCGCGGGCCCCGTGGGCACACCGCCGAGCAGCTCGGGCAGCTCGGGGACCTCGCCGATCGACGTGCCGTCGTTCCCTGCGGGTTGGACGACGGCGGCTCCGCCGTCGAACCAGCCGTCGGCGATGCCCCAGGTGGCCGTGCCCGCGATGAGCGGGAGAGCCAGTACCGACGCGAGCACGCCGCGTTGTCGTCTGATGTTGCTCCTCACCGGTTCCACGCCTCCCATCGTGACGAACGGTCGGGAAGCCGGCATGAAGATCGGATGAAGGTCCCTTCATCCGCGCTCAGCCGCACCGGTACCCCATGCCGCGCACCGTGGAGATCTTGTCGGCTCCGATCTTGCGCCGGAGCTGGCGGATGTAGACGTCGACGACGTTGGAACCGGGGTCGAAGTCGAAACCCCAGACGTGGTCGAGCATCTGCTCGCGCGAGAGCACCTGGCCGGGGTGGCGCAGGAGCATCTCGAGGAGCGCGAACTCCCGCGCGCTCAGGTCGACGGTGTCGCGGTCGTCGGTCCGGGCACGGCGGGTGCGCAGGTCCAGCGACAGTCCGTCCACGCTCAGCAGCGTCACCTCGGCGACCGCGCCCGGGGCGTTGCGCAGCCGCAGCCGGACCCGGGCCAGCAGCTCCTCGAAGCGGAACGGCTTGGTCATGTAGTCGTCGGCGCCGCCCTCCAGGCCGGCGACGGTGTCGCGCACACCGTCCCGGGCGGTGAGGATCACCACCGGCATCGCCATCCGAGCCTCGCGCAGCTCCCGCAGCACCGCGTACCCGTCCCGGCCGGGGAGGCCGATGTCGAGGACCATCAGGTCGTACTGGCCCGACAGGGCGTGGTCGACGGCGGAGTTGCCGTCGGCGACGACACAGGTCAGGAACCCGTTGGCCCGCAGGCCCTTGTCGACGAAGCGGGCGATGCGGTTCTCGTCCTCGGCGATCAGGATGCGGTTCACGCCGTGCCGTCCTCTCGGTCGTCGATGCGTTCGTGGTAGCCGGCGGGCTGGGGCAGGTGGAGCGAGAAGCGGGCGCCCTCGCCGTACACCGACCGCAGCTCGACGTGCCCGCCGTGGCCCTCCGCGATCGCGGTGACGATCGTCAGCCCGAGACCGGCGCCGGTGTGGTTCGCCCGGGCCCCGCCGCTGTGTCCCCGCGAGAACCGCTGGAAGATCGCCTCGCCGTCCTCGGGGCGGACCCCGTTGCCGGTGTCGGCGACCCAGAAGACCACCTCGGTGGCGGTCACCGAGGACCCGAACCGGATCGCGTCCCCGGGCCGGGTGTGGCCGACGGCGTTGTGCGCCAGCTGGATCACGGCCTGGGTCACGCGCTGGCCGTCCAGGCTGCCCGTGCCCTCGGCGATGGACTCCAGCGCCCAGCGCCGGTCCCCGAGCGCCCGCAACTTGGCGTGGATGTCGCTGGTCAGGTCCACCAGACCGACGTCCTCGGCCACGACGAAGTCAGGGCGCTCGGCCTTGGCCAGCAGCAGCAGGTCCTCGACGATCCGGCTCATCCGGTCGAGCTCGTCGGTGCACAGTCGCACGACCTCGGCCCGCTCGGCGGGATCGTCGTCCTCGACGAACTCCAGGTTGCCCCGGATGATCGTGATCGGGGTGCGGAGCTCGTGGCTGGCGTCGTCGAGGAACTGCCGTTGCGCCCCGAACGCGTGCTCCAGCCGGTCCAGCATGCCGTTGAACTGCGCGGAGAGTGCCGCGATGTCGTCGTGACCCTCGACCGGGATGCGCTCGGTGAGGTCGTCGTGGCTGATCTGCGCCGCGGCGCGGCGGACGAGGTTGACCGGCTCCAGGATCTGCCCCGACACCACCCACGACGCGATCGCCGCGACCACCAGCCCGATCGCGCTGACCAGCACGAGCGTGCGGATCGTCTCGTCGATCTCCCGGGTCTCCCGGTCGATCGCGTAGGCGACGACGAAGGTGCCGTCCGGGTTGCCCGCGTCGTCGACGATCGGCACCTTGATCCAGCGCAGCTGCCCGTCGCGGGTCGCGAGCACGTCCGTGACCGCCGGGTTGTCCACGATCTGCTGCCACCGGTTGTCCCGCTCGGCCAGCGCGATGGCCTCCCGGCCCCGCTGGGGCACGATCGCCCCCTCCCGGGTGATGCCCAGCACGATCTCGTCGTCGTCGAGGTACTGGCGCGAGATGTGGCGCTCCAGCAGCTCGGTCCCGTTCTCGTAGCGGGTGCCCGTGTCCTGGTCGACACCCGCCGCCGCGAACTGCTTGAACTCCTCGGCCTCCTGGTTCAGCGCCTCGGTGGCGTCGCTGTGCGCCTCGGCCACCAGCAGGTTGCGCGTGACGACCACGACGGTGACCAGCGCGACCAGCAGGAGCAGCACGAGCCACGCCATGATCCGTAGCCGGGCCGGGACGACGAGCCTGCGCCGGGCGGCGCCGCGGTGGGGAACCTCCTTCGAGGCCCTCAGCCTGCGTGTCGAGACATGCGTCAGCACCGGCCGTCCGGGATCGACCGGCGGCGCGCTCCGCACGTGCTCCTCGTAGGACACAGTTCCTGCATGGTGCCCGTCCGGACGTCACATCTGCTCAGTGGATGAGGAGACCTTCATCCGGACGTGAGGCTCTCCGGCGGGTCGGGCACCTGCTCCAGCCCGCCGGTGCGCCACCCTGGTGGAGGAGGCGCCGCGTCGGCCCGCGGCGGGAGGGGAGACCGTGATGGGCTCGTTCGATGTGCTCCTGGACGGGGAACGCACTCAGCTCGACGCGTTCGTCGAGGAGTATCGCAGCGCCGTCGAGGCGACCCTCGACGGCCTGACCGAGGAGCAGGCCCGCCGTCGGCTCGTCCCGTCGGCGACGACGCTGCTCGGGCTGCTCAAGCACGTCACGTGGATGCAGCGGGTGTGGTTCGAGGAGTGCGTCGGCGGCTCGTCGCGCCGGGAGCTCGGCCTGGTGCGGAGCCCGGAGGAGTCCTTCCGGCTCGCCGACGACGACACCGTCGCCTCCGTCGTCGCGGCCCACCGCGACGCCTGCGCGAGGGCGCGCGCGGCGGTCGCCGACCTGCCGCTCGACGTCGTCGTCACCGGCCACCGGGCCGGGCCCCGCACGTTGCGCTGGGTGTACCTGCAGGTCCTGCGCGAGCTGGCCCACCACTGCGGGCACGCCGACATCCTGCGCGAGCAGGTCCGTGCCGGCTGAGTCGGGAGACCAGGTCGCCACACCTGCCCCGGCGGACCGTCGCTCGCGGTCGCCGACCGGCGCCGGCACCGCTCGACACCTGACCTAGGCTTTCCGTCGTGGAGACCACGGGCGGGGCCAGGCGGCGGACGGTGACCCGGTGAGCGGGCTGTTCGCGCTGCTCGACGACGTCGCGGCGATGGTGCGCCTGACCGCGGCCTCCCTCGACGACATCGCGGGCGCGGCCGGGCGGGCCGGGATGAAGGCGGCCGGGGTCGTGGTCGACGACGCGGCCGTCACACCACGCTACGTGCAGGGCCTGGAGCCCCGGCGCGAGCTGACGATCATCCGCCGGATCGCCACGGGCTCGCTGCGCAACAAGCTCCTGGTCATCCTGCCGGTCGCGCTGCTGCTGAGTCAGTTCGCGCCGTGGCTGCTCACCCCGATCCTCATGATCGGCGGCACCTACCTGTGCTACGAGGGCGCGGAGAAGATCTGGGAGAAGATCTCCGGGCACGAGCCGGCCCCGGAGGAGACGCAGCAGGCGGCGGTCGCCGACCCGGAGGGCCACGAGAAGAAGGTCGTGTCGGGTGCGGTGCGGACCGACTTCATCCTCTCCGCCGAGATCATGGTCATCGCCCTCAACGAGGTCGCCTCGGAGGGACTGCTGTCGCGCGCGCTCATCCTGCTGGTGGTCGCGGTCGCGATCACCGCGCTGGTCTACGGCGCCGTCGCCGTGATCGTCAAGATGGACGACGCCGGGCTGGCGCTCGCGCAGCGCGAGTCGGGCGTGGTGAGCGCGGTGGGGCGCGGGCTGGTCAGGGCGATGCCGATCGTGCTCTCCGTCCTGTCGACGGTCGGGATCGCGGCGATGCTCTGGGTCGGTGGGCACATCCTGCTGCTGGGCGTCGAGGAGCTGGGCTTCGCCCCGCCGTACGCGTTCGTGCACGGTGTCGAGGTGGCCGTGCACGACGCCACCGGCGCGCTCGGCGGGTTCCTCGGCTGGCTCACCAACACCGCTCTCTCCGCGGTCTTCGGGCTCGTCGTCGGCGCGGTCGTCGTCGCGATCATGCACCTGATCCCGTGGCGCAGGCGCGGCGCCGCCCACGCCTGAGCCCGGCGGGGCCCGGGACCGTCAGGACGTGCGCCGTGAGCCGATCGTCAGCGGCAGGTCCAGCCGCTCCCCGTCGCGCAGCACGCCGATGTCGGTGGCGAGCCCGGGCTCGGTGTCGCGCAGCGCGCCCAGCACGTCCTCCCTGGTGGTGATCTCGGTCCCGGCGAGCTCCACGACGACGTCGCCGGGGGCGACCCCGGCGGCGGCGGCGGGGCCGCCGGGCTGGACCTCGATCACCAGGGCGCCCTCCTGCGCCGCGACACCCAACGCCTCGCGAACCTGCGGGGTGAGCGGCGCCAGCCGGGCCCCGAGGAAGGGATGGACGGCGACCCCGTCGGCGAGCAGCTGCTCGGCGATGTCCACGGCGGTGGCGGCCGGGATCGCGAACCCGATGGCCACCGCTCCGGTGGCCGGGGGCAGGTAGGCCTCGTTGATGCCGATGACCCGTCCCGTCTCGTCGAGCAGCGCGCCGCCGGAGTTGCCCGGGGAGATCGCGGCGTCGGTCTGGATGAGGTCGACCAGGGCCCGGGACTGTGCGGCGGAGCCGGGGATCTGGCGGTCCAACCCGGACACGATGCCCGCGGTCACCGTGCCCTCGAAGCCCAGTGGGCTCCCGATCGCGATGACGGGTTCGCCGGGTCGTGGAACGTCCGTGCGGTACTCGGGCACCGGCAGGTCGGTGCGGGCGGAGCGGATCATCGCCAGGTCCGTGGTGGCGTCGGTCGCCAGCACGGTGCCCGGTGAGGACGTGCCGTCGGCGTAGGTGAGCTCGACCTCGGTGGCCTCGCCGACGACGTGCGCGTTGGTGATGACGACGTCGGGGGCGTACACGACGCCGCTGCCCGCGCCCTCTCCGGTGCGGACCGTGACCACGCTGGGCGCGAGCCGGGCGACCACCTCGGCGCGGCCGGCGTCGGTCGGGGCGGGCCCGGTGGCCGTGGGACCGGCGGTGGGCGGTCCGGGCGGGGTGGTCGCCGGCTCGGCGGTGCACGCGGTCAGGGCCACGGCCGCCGCCGCGCCGACGACCAGTGCACGCAGCCGCAGCCGGGCCGGGCCGGGTGCCGCCGTGCCGCGGCCAGGTGCCGCCGCAGCGGGCCGGGGCATGCTCGCGGGCGGCGGCTGCCTGCTGTCGCGTTCCTCGGGTGGGCTCATGCGCGACCATACCCGCTGTCGCGGGTCCCACACCACGGCACCCGGGTGGATCCGCGCGGTGTGCACGGTTGCCGAGCCGGTTCCTCGGTGCCCGCACCCGTCGGCGGTGGGGTGCCGCCGCCCGTCGGCTGCCGTACCCTCCCGGTGTGCACCTCCCGGTCGACCTCGACGCCGTCCGGGCGACGCTGCGCACGCACGGAGCGGTGTTCGCGCTGGTGTTCGGTAGCCATGCCACCGGCGCCGCGCACGGGGGGTCCGACGTGGACCTCGCGGTGTGGGCCCGGGACCGTCTCGACGGGTGGCGGCTGCGCGGGGAGCTCCCCGACGTGATCGATCTGCTCGACCTGCGGGTCGGGCCGGAGGGGCTCGCGGGTCGGGTCGCCCTCACCGGGCGGGTGGTGCTCGACGACGACCCGCCGGCCCGGATCCGCTGGCAGGCCGAGACCCGCAAGCGGCACCTCGACGAGGCGGTGCGCCGCGAGCGGTTCCGGCGGGACTTCGTCCGAGCCCATGGTTGACGCCGAACGCCTGCTCGCGATCCTCGCCCGCGTCACCTCCCGGCTGCGCATCCTCGACGGGTACGCGGCCCAGGATTGACCGGCGGCCCGCGCTGCGAGCGTTCGTCGCTGCGATGACACAGCTCCTGGAAGCCTGACGTCCGGAGCCGGGCCCCCGGACCGATGTGCGCCTGGAACGCCGGCTCGACCGGTCGCCGCGCGACGCGACGGCGCCGGCGGGCCGCAGCCTCACTCGGAGGTCGCGGGTTCCGGCCGGTGCCAGCGGCCACCGTCGAGGATCGCGTCCGCCTCGCCGGGGCCCCAGCTGCCGGGGGCGTACGGGCGGACCGGTGCCCGGGGGTCGAGCGCGGGGTCGACGACGCGCCACGCCTGCTCCACGGTGTCCTCGCGGGCGAACCGGCGCGGGTCCCCGTCGAGGGCGTCGTCGAGCAGGCGCTCGTAGGGTCCGCGCCACTCGCCGAGCGCCTCCTGGAAGTCCACCTGCAGGTCGACGGGCCGGGTGCGGATCGCCCGGCCCGGCTGCTTGGCCTGCACGGTGAGGGTGACCCCGGCGTCGCGGCCCATCCGCAGCCGCACCAGGTTCGGTCCGGGCGCGCAGTCGGCGCCCGCGAACAGCAGGGTGGGCGGGCACCGCAGCTCCACCACGGCCTCCATCGCGGTGGTCTCCAGCCGCTTGCCGGCACGCACGTAGAACGGCACGCCCGCCCAGCGCCACGAGTCGATGTCCAGGCGCATCGCGACGAAGGTCTCGGTCGTGGAGTCCGCCGCCACCCCCGGCTCGTCGCGGTAGCCGTCGAACTGCCCGCGCACGAGGTGGGCCGGGTCGAGGGCCCGCATCGCCGTGAGGACCTTGACCTTCTCGTCGCGCAGCGCGTCGGCGCCCGCGTCGACCGGGGGCTCCATCGCCAGCAGGGTCACCACCTGCAGCAGGTGGTTCTGCACGACGTCGCGTACCGCGCCGACGTCGTCGTAGAACGCCCCGCGCCCGGCGATGCCGAACGACTCCGCCATGGTGATCTGCACCGAGGCGACGTGATGGCGGTTCCAGAGCGGTTCGAGCAGGGTGTTGGCGAAGCGGAAGGTCAGCAGGTTCTCCACCGACTCCTTGCCCAGGTAGTGGTCCACCCGCAGGATCGACCGTTCCGGGAAGGTCCCGTGCAGCACCGCGTTGAGTTCGCGGGCCGAGGCGCGGTCGTGGCCGAAGGGCTTCTCCACGATCACCCGCGCCCCCTCGTGCAGCCCCGCCGCCGACAGCGCCCGCACGACGGTGCCGAACATCGAGGGTGGGATCGCGAGGTAGTGCGCGGCGCGCCGGGCGTCGCCCAGCGCGGCGACCAGCGCGTCGAAGGTGGCGGTGTCGCGGTAGTCGCCCGTCACCAGGACGAGCCGGCCGAGGAAGGCCGCGAGCGCGTCGCCGTCGACGTCGTCGACCGCCGCCGCGACGGCGTCGCGGGTGTGCTCGCGGAACGCCTCCGTGTCCATGTCCGACAGCGCCACACCGACGACCGGGATGTCCAGCCGTCCGGCCTCGGCCAGGTGGTAGAGCGCGGGTAGGACCATCTTGCGGGCCAGGTCCCCGGTGGCGCCGAACAGCACGAGCGCGTCCGAGCGGGTCGGGTCGGTCACGGGGCCTCCGGCGGGTCGTCACGGATGTCACGAGCGGCCCACGGCCGCCCGGCTGCCGAGGCTACGTCCGGTGCGGGCGATGTGCCGGGGCCGCAACCCGCGGCCGGCGTCGCGGCGTCCTCGACGCCGCCGGACGGTCGGGACCGCGCGGGAGCGGGTACCTCGGCCCTGGGCCCGGGCCTCGCCCCTCGGGTCCCGGGTGCGACGGATCACCCACCGACGAGTGAACGCGGCCGACACGTGCGGACGAACACAGTCACGAGATGTTACGAGCCTGTGGAACGGGGCACCCGATCGAATGGCACCGGGTGCGAGCCCACGGGCCCGCGCGCAGGCGCCGTCGAGGGGCAACGACGGCGCGGCGCGTGAACGACGGTGCCTACGCCCCCCGACCAGGACGGATCTCGAAAGTGACACTGACCGAGCCCCGGTCCGCCCGCCGCCCGCAGGTGCCGCGCCTGCCCTCGCCGGAGCGCGAGCGCCGGCCCGCGCGGCCGGCGCGGCTGCAGCAGTTCCTGGAGGCGACCGCGAAGCGCGTGCCCGATGCGGTCGCGGTGCAGGACGGCGACCGCCGGATGACCTACCGAGAGCTGGACGAACGCGCCGACCAGCTCGCGCACCACCTGCGCCGTGCCCGGCTGCGGCCCGATGCCCGGGTGGGCATCCTGTTGCGCCGCTCGTGGCGCACCTACGTCGCGCTGCTCGGCGTGCTCAAGGCGGGCGCCGCCTTCGTGCCGATCGACCCGGCCGCACCGCCGGACCGGATCGGCTACATCGCCGAGGACGCCGGTCTCGAGCTGCTCCTGACCGGCGAGGAGCTGGTGCCGAACACCGCCGACCTCCGGTGCCCGGTGCTCGCACTCGATCGCGCACAGGGCGAGATCGACGCCGAGCCGCGCACGCGACCGGCGCTGCACACCGGCGACGACCCGGCCTGCTACGTGATCTACACCTCCGGATCCAGCGGGCGCCCCAAGGGCGTGGAGGTCGCCCACTCCAGCATCTGCAACTTCATCGACGTGGTGCCCGACGTCTACGACGTGCGCGAGACCGACCGCGTCTACCAGGGCATGACGATCTCCTTCGACTTCTCGATCGAGGAGATCTGGCCGACCCTCGCGGTCGGCGCCACCCTTGTGGTCGGGCCCGACGACTCCCGCAGGCTCGGTGCGGAGCTGGCCGACTTCCTCGACGACACCGGCGTCACGCTGTTCTACTGCGTCCCCACCCTGCTCGCGACGATCCCGCGCGACCTCCCGGCGGTACGGGGCCTGTTCGTCGGCGGCGAGGCGTGCCCGGCGGGCATCGTGGAGCGCTGGAGCCGCCCGGGGCGCCGCATGCTCAACACCTACGGCCCCACCGAGGCGACGGTGACCGCGACCTGGGGCGAGCTGTTCCCCGGCCGTCCCGTCACCATCGGCCGGCCGATGCCCACGTACTCGATCGTGATCCTCGACGACGACCGGCGCGAGGTCGCCCGCGGCGCGGACGGCGAGATCTGTATCGGCGGGCCCGGGGTCGCGAACGGCTACGTCGGGATGCCGGAGAAGACGGCGGACAAGTTCGTCCGCCACCGCGGCGAGCGGATCTACCGCACCGGGGACCTGGGCCGGATCGACGAGCACGGGGAGATCCTCTACCTGGGCCGGGCCGACGACGAGGTCAAGATCCGCGGGCACCGCGTGGACCTCGGGGAGATCGAGAGCCTGCTGCTCGACGACGCCGACGTCGAGAGCGCGGTCGCGACGATGCAGACCGTGGCCGGGTCCGAGGAACTCGTGGCGTTCGTCACCCGCCGGGGCACCGGGGGGGCCGCCGACGACGGCGAGCTGGTCGCGCGGTTGCACGCGGGGCTGCGCTCGCAGGTGCCCGACTACATGGTGCCGGGCTACCTGGAGATCCTCTCCGGGCTGCCGACGATGCCGAGCGGGAAGGTCGACCGCAAGCAGCTGCCGGCACCGGCCGGTCGGCGGATCGTCACGGTCACCGGCGAGGTCGTCGCCCCGGAGGGGCCGCTGGAGACCGAGGTGCGCGACGCGTGGGCGAGCGCGTTCGGGCTCGAACCCGAGGACCTGTCGGTGACCGCGGACTTCTTCGCCGACCTGGGCGGGCACTCCCTGCTCGCCGCGTCGGCGGTGACCGTCATGCGCGAGCGGGGCGTCGGGTCCGGCCCCGCGGTGCGCGATCTGTACGACCATCCCACGGTGCGGGCGATGGCCGCGCAGCTGGGCGCCCGCGCCGGCGGCACCGCGGGCGCCGTGGAGCCCGCCCCGCGACCCGAACGCCTCGCGCACTCCAGCGCTCGCTACGGCACGGCGGGCGCGGTGCAGCTCGGGTTCCTCTACGCGCTGCTGCTGGTGCTGTCGTTGCCGGTGGTCGCCATCTACCACTCCACCGAAGGGCAGGTGTCGCTCGGCGTGCTCGCGCAGATCGCGCTGACCGCCACCGCGATCTACCTCGGGCTGCGGTGGGTCGCCGCGCCGCTGCTGGTCCACGTGCTGGCGGTGGGTGTCGAACCGGGCCGCTACCGGCTGTGGGGCCGGGTCCACGTCCAGCTGTGGGCGCTGGATCTGGTGCTGTCGCTGACCCCGCTGCCCGTGCTGAGCGGGTCCCCGCTGATCGCGCCCTACCTGCGCTTCCTCGGCGCATCGGTGGGTCGCGACGTGCACGCGGGCACGTCGCTGGTGTCGGTGCCGGCCCTGCTGCGGATCGGGGACGGGGCGAGCGTGGGCTACGACGTGGCGCTGCGGCCGTGGGTCGTGGAGGACGGCTGGGTGGTCGTCGAGCCGATCACGGTCGGCGACGAGGCCTTCGTCGGTGCGGGCACGGTGCTGGAGCCGGGCTCTGTGGTGGGCGAGCGCGCCGTGCTCGCCGAGCAGTCGGCGGTCGTGCGCGGTCAGCGGGTCCCGGCGGGGGAGCACTGGGCCGGGTCGCCCTCCGCGCCGTCCGACCGGGTCGACCCCGTCGTGGAGCAGCTCGCCGCGGCGCTGCCTGCGGTCGGCTGGCGTCGCGGCCAGCGCCTCGGCGTGGCCGCCGGGCTGGCCCTGCTCGAGACGCTTCCCCTGCTGATGCTCGGGCCGACCCTGCTGCTCGTCTGGGGGGTGCTGCTGGCCTCGGGCGAGGTCGCCGGGCTGGTCGCGGCGCTGCTCGTCGGGCCCGTGTTCGTCACGACGGTCTGCGTGGTGATCCTCGCGATGCACGCGCTGGTGCTGCGCCGCACACCCGAGGGCGTGCACCCGGCGCGCTCGGCGCTCGGGGTGCGCAAGTGGATCGCCGACGCGCTGCTGCGGATGAGCCTGACCTACACCAACTCGCTGTACGCCACCCTCTACACGGTGCCGTGGCTGCGCGCGCTGGGCGCGCGGGTCGGCCGTGGTTCGGAGGTCTCCACCGCCTCGCACCTCGATCCGGACCTGCTCACGTTGGGGCGCAACAGCTTCGTCGCCGACATGGCGAGCATCGGGGGATCCACCTTCCACAACGGCCGGGTCGCGTTCCGCCGGACCGAGGTGGGGTCGCGGGCCTTCGTGGGCAACGCGGCCGTCCTGACCCCGGGCACGGTCATGGGCGACGACTCGCTGATCGGGGTGCAGACCGTCCCGCCCGCCGGAGGCATCCCCGGCGAGAGCGCCTGGCTGGGCTCGCCGGCCATGAACCTCCCGGCCCGTCAGGACAGCGGCGACTTCGACGAACGGCTCACCTTCCGCCCGACCCGCGGGCGCGTCGCGAGCCGGCTGGCCGTCGAGTTCCTGCGCGTCACGCTGCCCGCCTCGCTGATCGCGGTCACGGTGTACGCCTACCTGCTCGCGCTGGCCACGACCGCGGCCGCCGGGGCCGACCTGGCCACGCTGGTGCTGCTCGCCCCGGTGTTCGCCCTGCTGAGCGGGCTGCTCCTGGCCGCGGTCGTCGCGCTCGTGAAGTGGGTCGTCATCGGCCGGTTCCGGCCGCGGGTGGAGCCGCTGTGGAGCCCGTTCGTCCGCCGCGCGGAGTTCGTGACCGGGCTGTACGAGGCCGCGGCGGTGCCCGGCCTGCTCTACCTGCTCGTGGGCACCCCGTTCCTGCCGCCGGTGCTGCGCCTGTTCGGGGCCCGGATCGGGCGGCGGACGTTCCTGGCGACCACCTACCTCACCGAGTTCGACCTCGTCTCCGTCGGGGACGACGCGGCGGTGGGCCGTGACGTCTCCCTGCAGACCCACCTGTTCGAGGACCGCGTCATGAAGATGTCGACGGTCGAGATCGGGGCCGGGGCCGGCGTGGGTGACCGCGCCATCGTGCTCTACGACGCGTCCGTCGGGTCCGACGCCGCGCTCGAGCCCCTGTCGCTGGTGATGAAGGGCGAGCGCCTCCCGGAGGCCACCCGGTGGCGCGGCATCCCGGCCGAGGCGGTGGCGGCGGCGCCCGGTGAGCGTCGCGAGGCCACCGCGCACGCCGGGACCGACGCGCCCGGGAGCCCCGGTTCCGCGTGGCCCGTCGCGGCCTGACCGGCGCCCCGACCGGCCCGACCGGCCCCCGTTCCCGACCGACTCGCAGAAGGGAGCTGCTGTGAACACCCGGCTGCTCGTCTCCGACGCCGACAACTTCCGCGTCGACCATGAGATCAACCCGTACATGTCCGTGCACGACCAGCCCGACCGCGACGCGGTGATCGGCGAGCACGCGGCGATCGTCGACGCGCACCGGGACGCGGGCCGCCGGGTGGAGCGGCTGAGCTCGGCGGCCGAGTGCCCCGACATGGTCTTCACCGCGAACGCCGCGCTGGTCAGCGGCGACACGGCCGTGCTGGGCCGGCTGCCGCCCGCCCGCCGCGACGAGACGCCCCACCACCGGCGCTGGCTGCGGCACCACGGGTTCGAGGTGCACGAGGCCCCGCACGACTTCAGCGGGCAGGGCGACGCGCTGCCGTGCGGGAACCTGCTGCTGGCCGGTCACGGTCAGCGCACCGACCGCCGGATGCACGGGTTCCTGGCCGAGCGGTTGGGCTACCGGGTCGTCAGCCTGCGCACCGTCGGACCCCGCTGGTACGACCTCGACCTCGCCGTCGCGGTGATCGACGAGCAGACGCTGGCCTGGTTCCCCGCGGCCTTCGACGGGCCCAGCCGGGACCGCATCCGCGGGCTCGGTCTCGACCTGATCGAGGTGACCCCGGCCGAGGCCGGGCGGTTCGCGCTGAACCTGATCAGCGACGGGAGCACCGTGACGATGACCGACCGGGCCCCCGGCCTGGCCGAGCAGTTGCGCGACCGCGGCCTGGCGGTGGTGCCGCTGTCCACGCGGGAGCTGGCCAAGGGCGGCGGCGGTGTGCGGTGCACGGCGCTGACGCTGTACCCGGCGATCACCTGATGGGCGGCCTGGCGCTGGTCTACCGCGGCCCGGCGGCCCGCCCGGAGGGCTGCCCGGAGGCGGTCGCGGAGCTGCTGCGCAGCTCCCCGCACGGGTTCGACGTCCGCTACGTCGGGCCGAAGGAGGAGCTGCGGCTGCGTCCCGAGGTGCTGGCCCGGGCCGCGGTCTACGCCCAGCCGGGCGGGGGCGAGCTGCGCCCGGCCTACCGCCGCCTGCGTCGCCACCGCCGGGCCGTCCGCGACCACGTCGCGGCGGGTGGGGTCTACCTCGGGTTCTGCCTGGGTGGCTACCTGGCCGGGGCGACCCCGGGGTTCCGCCTGATCCCCGGCGACACCGACCGGTGGACCGGCGGCGGGAGGGGGCCCGTCGACGGTGGGCGCGACACCACCGTGGAGGTGCGCTGGCGCGGGCACCCCCGGCGGATGTTCTTCCAGGACGGCGCCCGGTTCCTGGTCCCGCCCGGCGCCGCGGACGTGCAGGTGCTGGCCCGCTACCCCGACGGGGCGGTCGCCGCCCTCACGGCCCCGTTCGGGGCGGGCGCCGTCGGCGTCGTCGGGCCGCATCCCGAGGCGGGCCCGGACTGGTACCGCGACGCCGGCCTGCGCGCGCCCGCCCGCCCCACGACGGACCTCGGCCACGACCTGATCGACGCGACGCTGGACGTCGCTGACCGACGACCCACCGGGAGCCGACCATGACCACCGCACCGTCCCCTCCCGCCGCCGGGCCCGCCGCCCCGGCCGCCGCGGCGTCGCGCCCGCGTCTCGTCGGGGTCGACGCGGCGCGCGGCGTCGCGCTGCTGGGCATGATGGCCGTGCACGCCCTCTACGCCTTCGGCGCGGACGGCGACCCGACCGTGGCGTACTCCGTGTCGACCGGGCGGTCGGCCGCGGTGTTCGCGGTGCTCGCCGGGGTCGGCATCGCCTTCACGACCGGGCGGGCGCGGGTCGGCGCCGACCGCGCGGTCCCCACGGCCGCCGGGCTGACCGCCCGGGCCGCCGTCATCGGCCTGGTCGGCCTGGCCCTCGGCTACACCGATGCCGAGATCGCGGCGGTGATCCTGCCCTACTACGCGGTGCTGTTCGTGCTCGCCGTCCCCCTGGTGTTCCTCGGGACCCGGACCCTGATCGGGCTCGGCGTGCTCGCGGCGTTCGGGATGCCGGTGCTGGGCCATCTCGTCCGCGACGGGCTGGCGCCGCCCCGGCTCACCAACCCCTCGTTCGGGTACCTGGTCACCGACCCGCTCGGGCTGCTGGTCGAGCTCACGCTCACCGGCTACTACCCGGCCCTGGCCTGGCTGGCCTACCTCTGCGTGGGGATCGCCGTGGGGCGGCTGACCCTGTCCTCCGCCCGGGTGGCGGCCGGCCTGCTCGGCGCGGGGGCCGCCGTGGCCGTCGCCGCGTGGGCGGGCTCGGCGCTGCTGCTCGGCCCGCTGGGTGGCCGCGCCCGGATCGAGGCCGCCGGAACCGGTGCCCTCGATGTCCCGGTCGCCGAGATGCTGGCGTTCGGCGGGGAGGGCGTCACCCCCACCACCAGCTGGTGGTGGCTCGCCGTCCACGCCCCGCACACCAGCACGCCCCCGGACCTGCTGCACACCGCGGGCGTCGCGGTCGCGCTGCTCGGGGGCCTGCTGCTGCTCGGTCACGTCCGCGGACCCGCGCACCGGGCCGTCACCGTGCTGCTCGGGCCGCTCGCGGCGGCGGGCGCGATGACCCTGACCCTCTACGCCGCGCACGTCGTGTTCCTGAACTCCCCCCTCGACGTGTTCAGTGCCGTCGGCGGTTACGTCTTCCAGGTCGTCGTCGCGCTGCTGTTCGCGCTCGCCTGGCGCCAGGCGGTGGGCCGCGGCCCGCTCGACTTCCTGGCCGGTTGGGCGGCGCGCCGGGCCCAGCGGGCGGCGCAGCCCCGGGCACCGGTCCACCGCGGATCACACCGCCTGCTCACGGGGTCCCGCCGATGATCGGAACCGTGCACTGCTCTCCACCTCGCCGGCGCGTGTCGGCCGCCCTGGCCGCACTGACCGTCGCGACCCTCGTGGCCGGATGCACCTCCGGTGGCGGCAGGGCCGGGGGCATCTCCGGTGGGGGCGGGGCCGAGGGGGGGCCGAGCGACGGCGAGGTCGGCCGGGCCCAGCCGTGGGAGCAGCGCCCGGTCGTCGGGTTGCAGTTCGACGTGGCCGCCGACCTCGCCTCGGTCACCGGCCGCGAGACCGTGCTGTTCACCCCGGACGCGCCGGTCTGCGAGCTGGTGTTCCGGATGTGGGACAACAAGCCGACGGCCGCGCAGGACGGCACCTCGATGGAACTGGGCGAGGTCACCGTCGACGGCCGACCGGTCGTCGCGGACGTCGTCCCCGCGGGCGCCCCCGACGGGGTGCCCGGCACGCTGGCCGAGGTGCCGTTGCCCGCCTGCGTCGATGCGGGCACGCAGGTCCGGGCCGAGCTGGGCTTCTCCGTCGAGCTGGGGGAGGACTCCGGCGAGCGGGTCGGTCACGCGCCCGACGAGGAGCTGGCCTGGTTCGCCACCGCCTTCCCGCTGCTGGCCTGGGTGCGCGGGGAGGGCTGGGCCCGGGACCCGGCCGTCGACATGTACGGCGAGACCGTCACCAGCGAGGACTTCCGGCTCGACGCGTTGGAGGTCACCGCGCCCCGCGAGTACGCCGTGCTGGGCAGCGGCAGTCCCGCCGGGACCGAGGCCGGCTCGTCGCCCGGCACGACCACCCACCGGTTCACCGCCGAGGCGCTGCGCGACGTCTCGGTCTCGGTGGGCCGTTTCGTGGTGCAGGAACGCCGGGTCGGCGACGTGGCGCTGCGCGTCGGCACCCCGGAGTCGGGCAGCCGGGTGGACGGGGAGGAGTGGACCGACGAGCTCGCCTACGCGCTGCGCGAGCTGGAGGAGCTGTTCGGGCCCTACCCGTACCCGGACCTGTGGGCCTCGGTCCTGCCGCCGCTGGCCGACGGGGTCGAGTTCCCCTCGGCCCTGCAGTTCGGGGACGTCCGCCGCTCGACGGTGTCGGCGCTGGTCGCGCACGAGCTGGCGCACATGTGGTTCTACTCGCTCGTCGGCAACAACCAGGCCCGGGACCCGTGGATCGACGAGTCGTTCGCGACCTACGGCCAGGTCCTCGTGACCGGGCGTGAGGACGCCTACCGGCTCGACGACGTCGGCCGCCGGGTCCGCGGCGAGCTGGGGCAGCCCATGGAGTACTGGGCCGAGGCGGGTGGCTTCGGCCGCTACGTGCGCGGCACCTACGACCAGGGCGCCGCGGTCCTGCTGGAGGCCAGGGACCGGGCCGGCGCGGAGCGGTTCGACGCGGCGGTGCGCGACTATCTCGCGACGCGGGCGCACCAGGTGGTCGACCCGTCCGAGGTGCGTGCGTCCTTCGAGTCCGTGCCCGAGCTGATCGACCTGCTCGGGGACGCGGGGGCCTTCGGCTGACCGGCGGGCGCCGAGCGCGCGCCGGCGGTGCGATGCGTCACCCGGTCGTGTGGGACCGGCCAGGACGGGTATCCGAACAGGTCGTCCGGCGCCGGGCCGGACGGGACGGAGAACGGTGATGCCGACCGGGACGCCCACCCCCGTCGTGGGCGGCGACGAGTGGAACACGCGGTGCCGCGACGAGGAGCCCATGCAGCGCGCCGACCGCAACTTCGCGGAGCTGCTGCAGGAGTTGCGGGTGCTCGCCACCAGCGTGCAGATCCTGTTCGGCTTCCTGCTCACGCTCGCGCTCAGCGCGCGGTTCGACGGGCTCGACACCACCCAGCGGTGGGTGTTCACCGCCACCCTGACGTTCGCCGCGCTGTCCTCGACCCTGCTGATCGCCCCGGTGGCCACCCACCGGTTGCTGTTCCAGCGGGGCCACAAGCGGGAGCTGGTGCGGGCCGGGCACCGGATGGCGGTGGCGGGGATGGCCTTCCTGGCCCTGACCCTGTCGGCGGGGCTGTTGCTGGTGCTCGACGTCGCGCTGGGGCGCTGGCCCGCGATGATCATGACCGGCGGGCTGTTCGCGGTCACGTCGGCGCTGTGGGTGGGGGTCCCGCTGCGCCTGCGCAGGCGCGGCCGCCCGGTGCGGGCGCAGCCCACCGGACGGTAGGCGGCCCGGCGCCGGGAACGGTCGCTACCGGTCGCGCCCCAGGTCGAGCTGCAGGCCGCTCGGCAGCATCCGCAGGTAGGCCTCGGGTGACCACTCCACCAGCAGCAGGGTGGCGTCGTCCTGCAGGCGGCCGCCCTGGTGGGCGAGCACCGCGGCGGTGAGCCTGCGCAACGTCTCCGGGGCGGACAGCCCGGACGCCGCCGCGTGCTCGGTGAACTCCACCAGCCGTTCCTCGCCGAAGAAGGTGCCGCTCGCGTCGCGGGCCTCGGTGATCCCGTCGGTGTAGAGCAGGAGCCGGTCCCCGGGTTCGAGCTGATCGTGCGAGACGGCGGCCGTCGCGGAACGCCCGGGCAGCAGGGTGACACCCAGCGGTGGGCGGGGTGGCGGGCCGAGCTCCTTGATCACCTTCCCGCCGCGCACCAGCAGCGGTGGGGGGTGGCCCGCGTTGAGCATGGCGAGCTCGCCGGTGGCGGTGTCGAGCCGGGCCAGCACGGCCGTCGCGAACTGCCGGGACCCGGCCTGGGTGGCGATCAGGGCGTCGGCGTGCGCGGCGATCGCCACGAGGTCCTGCTCGCCGGAGCGGCGGGCGTTGCGCAACGCCGTGATCGCCAGCGCCGTGGTCACGCTGGCCCGCAGGTCGTGCCCGGCGGCGTCGAGCGCGGCGAGGTCGATCACGTCGCCGTCGACGTTGTAGTCGAAGGCGTCGCCCGCCACCTGGTCGTGCGGTTCGAGGATGGCGGACACGACCACCCGGTCGGTGGCGAAGGTGAGCGGCGGCAGCAGCTGCCACAGCAGCTCCGACGGCGCGGACACGGCACCGTCGACCCGCCAGCGCCGCAGCCGGTCGCTGTAGACGCTCTTGGTCGCCACGACGTGGCCCACCAGGCCGGCGAGGGACCAGACCCGCTGCCGCAGGGCCGGGTCGTCGTCCCGGTCGTCCGCGCCCAGCCCGATGCGCAGCACGCCGATGCGGTCGGTGCCGTCGAGAATGGGCACCCAGAGCAACCGCTCGCCGTCCTCACCGGTCCCGGGGAGGATCTCGCCGAGCTGGAACGCCCGCCCCGCCAGGGTCGTGACGAGGTCCATGCGCGTCTCGCCGGCGCTGGACATCGAGGTGAGCACGAGCTGCGAGGCGTCGGCCACCAGCACGTCGGCGGTGAGCCCGACCCCGGAGACCGCGTCGTCCACGGTGGCGGCGAGCCGGTCGGCCACGACGATGTGCGCGGCGTCGATCACGCGCGCGAGGACCCGTATCCAGCTCGCGTCGTCCGTCGTGTCGCCCACCACCGTCGATGCTACGTGCCGCCCACCGGTGCGATCCGCGCCGGCGCCGACCGTCACGTCGGGCCGGTGTCCTCGACGATCAGCTCGAACTCCCCGCCGGCCGTGTCCACGCGCACGTGGGAACCGGCGGTGACCTTGCCGGCGAGCAGCAGGTCGGAGAGCCGGTTGTCGATCTCGCGCTGGATGGTGCGGCGCAGCGGCCGGGCCCCGAACTCGGGCTGGTGGCCCAGTGTCGCGAGGCGGTGCACCGCGTCGGCGGTGAACTCGACGGTGACGTCCTGCCCGGCCAGGCGGCGGCGGGTCCGCTCCAGCAGCAGCTCGGTGATCGCCTCGAGCTGGGCGTCGTCCAGCCTGCGGAACACGATGGTCTCGTCGATCCGGTTGAGGAACTCGGGCCGGAAGACCTCGCGCAGCCGCGGCATGATCTTGTCGCGGAGCTCCGTGCCGCCCGCGTCGTCCGCCGGCGGGGAGCCGAACCCCAGGGTCATGCCCCGGCTGGTGATCAGCTCCGAGCCGACGTTGCTGGTCATGACGACGACGGTGTTGCGGAAGTCCACGGTGCGGCCCTGCCCGTCGGTGAGCCGGCCGTCGTCGAGGACCTGCAGCAGGACGTTGAACACGTCGGGATGGGCCTTCTCCACCTCGTCGAGCAGCAGCACGGAGTACGGGCGGCGGCGGACCGCCTCGGTGAGCTGCCCGGACTCGCTGTGGCCCACGTACCCGGGCGGGGCCCCGACCATCCGCGCCACGGTGTGCGCCTCGCCGTACTCGCTCATGTCCAGGCGCACCATGCGGTCCTCGTCGCCGAACAGGGTGACGGCGAGCGCGCGGGCCAGCTCGGTCTTGCCGACGCCGGTCGGCCCGAGGAACAGGAAGCTGCCGACCGGGCGGTCCTCGTCGCCGAGGCCGGCGCGGGAGCGGCGGATGGACTCGGCGACGGCGCGCACGGCGTCGTCCTGTCCGACGACGCGGTCGTGCAGCTCGTCCTCCAGGCGCAGCAGCCGGTCCCGCTCGGCCTCGGTGAGCTGCGAGACCGGGATGCCGGTGGAACGGGACACGACGTCGGCGATGTCGGTGACGCCCACCTCGGGCACCCCCTCGGTCGCGACGCCGGTCGCCGGGCCGCGCAGCCGGGTGCGGACCTCGGCGATCTGGTCGCGCAGGTCGCCCGCCCGCTCGTACTGCTCGTCGGCGACGGCCTGGTCCTTGTCCCGGGTCAGCTGTTCGAGGCGCTGTTCCAGGCCGCGCCGGTCGGTCGACGGGGTCCGGGTGCGCAGCCGCACGCGGGCCCCGGCCTGGTCCATCAGGTCGATCGCCTTGTCGGGCAGGAACCGCTCGGTGACGTAGCGGTCCGACAGCTCGACGGCGGCGCGCAGCGCGTCGTCGGCGTAGCGCACCTGGTGGTGGGCCTCGTAGCGGTCGGCCAGCCCGTGCAGGATCGCGACGGCGTCCTCGCAGCTCGGCTCGGGGACCAGCACCGGCTGGAAGCGGCGGGCGAGCGCGGCGTCGGTCTCGATGTGGCGGCGGTACTCGTCGAGAGTGGTGGCCCCGATGACGTGCAGCTCACCGCGCGCCAGCGCCGGCTTGAGCATGTTGCCGGCGTCCATGGACCCGCCGCCCTCCCCGCCGCCGGTGCCCGCGCCGACCATCGTGTGCAGCTCGTCGATGAACACGATCAGCCCGTCGCCGTGCGCCCGGATCTCGTCGATGATCCCGCGCAGGCGCTCCTCGAAGTCGCCGCGGTAGCGGGTGCCGGCCACGACGCCGGAGAGCTGCAGCTCGACGACGCGGCGGCCCGCGAGGGTGTCGGGCACGTCGCCGTCGACGATGCGCTGGGCGATGCCCTCGACCACGGCGGTCTTGCCGACCCCGGCCTCGCCGATCAGGACCGGGTTGTTCTTGGTGCGGCGCGAGAGGACCTCGATGGTCTGCTCGATCTCGTCGGCCCGCCCGACGACCGGGTCGAGCCGCCCGCCCCGTGCGGCGGCGGTGAGGTCCTGGCCGTACTGGTCCAGGGTCGGGGTCGCCGTGGCGGCGTCGCGCGCCTGGTCGGGGCCGCCGCTGTGCGCGCGCGGCTCCGGGCGGCCCGGCCGTCCGGGTGCACCCTCGGGGGTGGGCCGCGCGTGGGTGAGCAGCTGCCCGGCGGCGGACTCCTGGTTGGCCGCGATCGCGAGCAGCACGTGGTCGGGTCCGATGTAGCTCGACCCGAGCGAACGGGCGACCTGGTGGCCGTCGAGGAGGGCCCGCTTGGCCGCGGGGGTGAGGCTCGGCGCCCGGCCGGTGGGCTCGGCGCGGCGCAGGCCCTGCTCCAGCGCCTGCGCGAGCGAGTCGGGCGTCACCCCCGCGCGGTCGAGCCAGCGCCGGGTCGGCTCCAGACGGGTCGCGGCCAACAGCAGGTGCAGCGCGTCGAGGTCGGTGTCGCCGCGGTCCATCGCCAGCTGGGCGCCCGCGGCCACCAGCTCGCGCGCGGCCGCGCTCATCAGCCGGGTCAGGTCGATGCGGCGCACCGGTCCGCGGGGCCCGCCGCCCAGGAATCGGGCGAGCTGGTCGTCGTCCGGGTCGGAGTCGTCCGGCCCGAGGAAGCCGGTCATGAGGCACCCTTTCGTCGAGTGGGGGGACTCGGGACGGGTTTCCCGCAGGCGCACCGACGAAACGGATCAGCCGGTCCGGCTCACTGGGCGGTCACGGCGGCGATGTCCTCGGGCTGCCCCACGCCGCTGTACCGGGAGAGCCTCCGCAAGGGCTCGCTCGGCCCCGCGAGTTCCTCCGCGGCCTGCCCTGAGCAGACCCGGCCGGATGCTCCTATGGATGTCAAGCTGCGGATGAAGGTCGTTCCTGTTGAGCGACGGGTGTTCTGCCTCCCTCCCGGGTAGATCGTCTTCCGCCGCTGGTCGGTGTCAACGTCGTTCGTCCTCGCTGCGCTGCGGGCGCT
>NZ_JAJCYB010000086.1 GCF_029263155.1 Pseudonocardia sp. | reverse complement strand
GGTGACCGCGCCGCGACGCCCTCCGGGGGCGCGCACGAGCTCAGCGGCGCGCGACGCCGTGGTCGCGCCGCTGTGGGCGCCGGGTCGTCAGCGCAGGCGCGCGAGCACGGAGCTTGCCTCCTGGGCCGCGGGTCCCTCCGTCGCCAGGTGCTCCAGGCCCGCCGGGAGCTGCTCGCCGCGGGCGCGGACCGTCTGGGCGTAGAGCCGTCCGGCGCGGTAGGAGGAGCGCACCAGCGGCCCGGCCATCACCCCGGCGAACCCCAGCTGCTCAGCCGCGGCGGAGTGCTCGACGAACTCCTCGGGCGTGACCCAGCGGTGCACCGGATGGTGGCGCGCCGAGGGCCGCAGGTACTGGGTGATCGTGATGAACTCGCAGCCCGCGTCGTGCAGGTCGGCCAGCGCGGAGACGACCTCCTCCGGGGTCTCGCCCATGCCCAGGATCAGGTTGGACTTGGTGACCAGCCCGGCCGCGCGGGCCTTGGTGATCACCTCCAGCGAGCGCTCGTAGCGGAACGCCGGGCGGATCCGGCGGAAGATCCGCGGCACGGTCTCCAGGTTGTGCGCGAGCACCTCGGGGCGGGTGTCGAAGACCTCGTTCAGCTGCTCGTCGATCGAGTTGAAGTCCGGGATGAGCAGCTCCACGCCGGTGCCCGGGTTGAGCTGGTGGATCAGCCGGACGGTCTCGGCGTAGAGCCAGGCCCCGCCGTCGGGCTGGTCGTCGCGCGCCACGCCGGTGACGGTGGAGTAGCGCAGGCCCATCTGCCGCACCGACTCGGCGACGCGGCGCGGCTCGTCGCGGTCCAGCTCGGCGGGGCGCCCGGTGTCGATCTGGCAGAAGTCGCAGCGCCGGGTGCACTGCTCGCCGCCGATGAGGAAGGTGGCCTCGCGGTCCTCCCAGCACTCGTAGATGTTGGGGCAGCCCGCCTCCTCGCACACCGTGTGCAGGCCACCGGTGCGCACGAGCGACTTGAGCTCGGTGTACTGCGGGCCGGTGCGGGCCCTGGTCCGGATCCACGGGGGCTTGCGCTCGATGGGGGTCTCGCTGTTGCGGACCTCCAGGCGCAGCAGCTTGCGACCTTCGGGTGCGACCGTCACACCGGCCACGGTACGCCGCCGGGGTCAGGCGGGATCGGGTTGCACCGCCGTTGCGGCGGCCGTCACGTCCCAGAGCCGCCGGGCCAGCGCGACGTCGCGCGCCGCGGCCGAGCGCCGGGCCGGGGCGGGGTACCCGCGCGACTCGCCGAGCCCGCCGGGACCGACGTAGTCGCCTCCGCGGACCTGGGGGGCGGTGGCCGCGTAGAGCTGCGGCAGGACACCGCGCCCGACGGGCTGGGTCACCAGCTTGTTGACGACCCACGCGGCCGGCAGCAGCCACGCCCCGCCGCGGTTGCGCAGCGAGCTGCTCAGCAGCGCGGTGTCGGTGAGCCCGGGGTGTGCGGCGACGGAGATCACGCCGTCGGGTCCGCCGGTGTCGCCGCTCGCGCGCAGCCGCCGGTCCAGCTCGGCGGCGAAGAGCAGGTTGGCCAGCTTGCTCTGGCTGTAGGCGTGGGAGGCGAGGTAGGACCGGCGGGCGAAGTGCAGGTCGTCGACGTCGAGGCCGGGGCCGCGGTGGGCGATGCTCGACAGGGTGACGACCCGTGCGGACCCGGCCCGGCGCAGCGCGGGCATCAGCAGCCAGGTCAGCGCGGCATGCGCGAGGTGGTTGGTGCCGATCTGGGTCTCGAACCCGTCGACGGTCACCCCCGGCGGGGTGCCCATCACGCCCGCGTTGTTCATCAGCACGTGCAACGCGTCGCCGGTGCGGTCGCGGACGTCGGCGGCGGCGCGGCGGACCGAGTCGAGATCGGCGAGATCGAGCGCCACGAGCTCGCCGCCCGGCACCCGCTCCAGCGCCCGGCGGCCCCGCTCGGGATCGCGAGCCCCGACGAGCACCCGCGCACCCGCCCCGGCGAGCGCCGCCGCCGAGGCGAGCCCGAGACCGGAGGTGGCTCCGGTGACCAGCACCGTCCGGCCGGACTGGTCGGGCATCGCGTCGAGGGTCCACCGCATGATCGCCATCATGGACCACGGCGGGAGCGACCTCGTCCGGCCCGCCGCCGCCTGCCGACGTAGGGTCGGCCGGGTGGAACTCCGGATCTTCACCGAGCCCCAGCAGGGCGCGAGCTACGACGACCTGCTCCGCGTCGCCCAGGCCACCGAGGCGGCGGGCTACGACGCGTTCTTCCGCTCCGACCACTTCCTCGCCATGGGGGACGCCTCGGGCGAGCCGGGCCCCACCGACTCCTGGGTGACGCTCGCCGGCCTCGCCCGCGAGACCTCCCGCATCCGGCTGGGCACGCTCGTGTCGTCGGCGACCTTCCGGCTGCCCGGGCCGCTGGCGGTCGCGGTCGCGCAGGTCGACCAGATGTCGGCGGGGCGCGTCGAGCTGGGTCTGGGGTCGGGCTGGTTCGCCGCCGAGCACGCCGCGTACGGCATCCCGTTCCCGGCGCTGGGGGAGCGGTTCGACCGGCTCACCGAGCAGCTGGAGATCGTCACCGGGCTGTGGGGCACCCTGCCCGGCGAGCGGTTCTCCTTCGCGGGCGAGCACTACACCGTGACCGACTCGCCCGCCCTGCCCAAGCCGGTGCAGCAGCCCGCGCCGCCGGTCGTCGTCGGCGGTCGCGGCCCCAGGCGCACGCCGGAGCTGGCCGCGCGCTTCGCGTCGGAGTTCAACGTGCCCTTCGCCGACGTGCAGACCGCGGCCGAGCAGTTCGCCCGGGTCGACGCCGCGTGCGCCGCCCGTGGCCGCGAGCCGCTGATCCGCTCGGCCGCGCAGGTGATCTGCGTCGGACGCGACGACGCCGAGATCGCCCGCCGCGCGCTGACCCTGGGCCGCGAGGTCGAGGAGCTGCGCGCGGCCGGTCTCACCGGCACCCCGGACGAGGTCGTGGACCGGCTCGGTGAGTGGCGCGAGAAGGCCGGCGTCACGCGGATGTACCTGCAGCTCATGGACCTCGCCGACCTGGACCAGGTCGAGCTGGTCGCCGACCGGGTCATGGCGCAGCTCTAAAGATGTTGCGCTGGAATCCGACCCTGGTCCGGGCCACGGCGGCCGCGGCCGTCGCGGCACTCGTGCTCACGACCGTCGGCGGGGCGGCGCAGCTGCCGGGCCTCGCGCTCGTCGCGCTGGTGCTGATCGGGGTCGGGGTGGCCGTCGGCGCCGTCGTGCTGACCGCGCGGCGAGATCGGTGACCCGTCCGCCGGGCACGGTGGCGATCAGTGCAGGGCCGGGTGCAGGTGCAGGTCGAGCCCGGCGGGGGCGGCGGGGCGGGCCACCGGGTGCTCGGCCACCGGGAGGATCCCGTCCAGCGCATCGAGGACGGCGACGGTGACGGCGTCGAGCACCTCGGTCACCGGCACCGGGCGACCCAGCTCGACCGACAGCGAGCTGACCCCGGCGTCGGCGATGCCGCACGGCACGATCCGGTCGAACGCGGCGAGGTCGGGATCGCAGTTGAGGGCGAACCCGTGCAGCGTGACGCCGCCCTGCACGCGCACGCCGATCGCGCCGAGCTTGCGCTCGGGCCCCCGGTCGTCGGCGGGCAGCCACACACCGCTGCGCCCGTCGACGCGCCCGGCCGCGGTGATCCCGAGGTCGTGCACCACGTGGATCAGGGCCTGCTCCAGGCGGCGCACGAAGTCGACGACGTCCAGCGGCTCGGCCAGCGCCACGATCGGGTAGCCCACGAGCTGGCCCGGGCCGTGCCAGGTGATGCGGCCGCCGCGGTCGACGTCGACGACGGGGGTGCCGTCGGTAGGCCGGTCCTCGGGCCGGGTGCGCCGGCCCGCCGTGTACACCGACGGGTGCTCGAGCAGCATCAGGACATCGGGGCCCGCACCGTCGCGGCGGGCCGCGGCGTGGGAGCGCTGGGCGTCCCATGCGGTGAGGTAGTCGAGGGAGCCGAGCCGGTCGACGTGGACGGGATCGGTGCTGCGTCGGCAGCTCGTCGCGCGGGCCATGCGGTGCACGGTACGCCGGGCCCCACCTCCGGGGGCGAGCTCGGGCCGACTCACGGGTCGAGACGCAGGACACCGGCCTCGTAGTCCACGGTCACCGCACCGGACCCGCTCAGGACGTCGGAGCCGAGCAGTCCCTGCAGCCCCTCGCCCTGCTCGGGGGCCGGCAGGTCGAGCAGGGCGACCTCGCCCGGCCCGAGCTCGACGGGACCGAGGCTCCACTGCTCGACCCGGGCGATCTCGACGCTCTGCCTGCCCACGACCCCGCTGACCTCCCGCCGCTCGCCGGTGCGCTCCAGCCCGATCTCGTCGGCGACGGAGGTGTCGACGACGGTGTTCGACGCCCCGGTGTCGAGCGCGAACAGGTACGGCCCGCGTCCGGCGAACATCACCGGTACCAGTGCCAGCGTCGACTCGCCCGCGTCGAGCACCCGCAGCGGGACCTCCCCGGATCCGAGGTCGTCCGGGGTCTGCGCGGCCTCGGGCGGCGCGCCCGATGTGGTCACCACGCAGGCCGCGAGGAACGGCAGGAGCAGGGCCAGCAGGAACGGTCGGCGCGACATCGTCCGGACTACCCCCACGGCGACCGCTCAACCCGCCGCGTGTCCCGGGCCCGTCCGGTCCGAGGAGCTCCGCCGCGCACGGGCGTCCCCGGCCGGGCGGTCGCCGCGGATCAGCGCGCCGGTGCCGGGTTCATCCCCGGCAGGACCATGTGACCGGCGTCGACCGGGATCACCACGCCGGTCACCGCCGCCGCCAGATCCGAGTTGAGGTACAGCGCGGTGTCCGCGATGGCCTGTGCCGGCAGGAATCCCGCGCCCTTGAGCGCGTGGAACCCGTAGGCGCCCTCGTAGCGCTCCTCCCGGGTGCCGCCCTCGTGCCCGGCGAACATGTCGTAGGCCGTCTGGTGGTCGGTCATCGGGGTGTCGATCGCCCCGGGACTGATCGCGTTCGCCCGGACACCGTAGGGCGCCAGCTCCAGCGCCACGTTCTTCATCAGCCCGATCAGCCCGTGCTTGGCCGAGACGTAGTGGACGTAGTTCTGTGCGGGCTCCAGCCCGTTGATCGACGACGTGATCACGATCGAGCCGGTGCCCCGCTCCATCATGTGCGGCGTCACCGCGCGGACCGAGCGGAAGACCCCGGAGAGGTTGATGTCGAGCATCTCCGACCAGGTCGCCTCGTCCATCTCCCACAGCGGCTTCAGGCCCCAGATCCCGGCGTTCGCGATCAGGATGTCGATCTTCCCGAACTCGCCGACGCCCCGCTCGACGGCGGCGTCGAGGTCGGCCTGCGAGCGGACGTCGCCGGTGACGGCCAGGGCGCGTCGGTCGTGCGCCTCGACCTCCTTCACCGTCTGCTCCATGTCCTGTGCCGTCGCGGTCTCGTAGGGCACCGTCGCCACCGGATCGGTGATGTCGACGAGTACCACGTCGGCGCCCTCCCTGGCGCAGGTGAGCGCGTGTGCGCGGCCCTGCCCCCGAGCGCCGCCGGTGATCAGCGCGGTCTTACCTTCGAGCATCCCCATCAGATGTCCTCCTCGCCGTGTCCGTTGCTGCCCGGCGTGTTCGCCGTGCTGTCCCCGGCCTACCCGGTCGTTCCGGCGCCAATCCCGGCTCCGGATTCCGGTCGACCGGGCCGGCGGGTCGATGAGCGCGGCCTGATTGGCCCGGACCCCGGCGGGTAGCCCGCAGGTGCCCATGACAGACGACGGGAGAGGAGCATCGCGATGACCACCAGCACCGAAGGTGGAGAGATCACCGGCACGAAGGACAAGGACTACAACCTCATCTGGTTCACCGAGCAGTGCCTGAGCAACGCGCTGCGGATGGAGACCTACGTCCAGGACGCGCAGCGCAGCGGCGACGAGGACCTCGTCGAGTTCTTCCGTCGGGCGCAGGGCGAGAGCCAGAAGGGCGCCGAGCAGGGCAAGGCGCTGCTGGCGGCGCGCCTGGGCCGCTGAGACCGGCCGGGACCGTCGTGCCGCGGCGGTCCCGGGCGGCCACCCATCGAGAGATCACGAGGAGGACCGACATGGCGTGGTTCGAGACGGTCGCCGAGGCCCAGCGGCGCGCCCGTAAGCGACTCCCCAGATCCGTCTACGGTGCTCTGCTCGCCGGGACCGAGCAGGGCCTCACGCTGACCGACAACGTCCGGGCGTTCGACGAGATCGGGTTCCGGCCCCAGGTCGGCGACCAACCGGCCGAGCGCGACCTGGCCACGACGGTGCTCGGACAGGACATCTCCTTCCCGGTGCTGATCTCGCCTACCGGGGTGCAGGCAGTCCACCCGGAGGGCGAGGTCGGGGTTGCGCGTGCGGCGGCCGAGGCAGGAACCGCGATCGGGCTCAGCGCGTTCGCGAGCCGCTCGGTCGACGACGTCGTCGCGGCGAACCCGCAGACGTTCTTCCAGACCTACTGGGTCGGTGACCGCGACCGGATCGCGCGACGGGTCGAGCGCGCGCGGGAGGCGGGTGCCGCAGCCCTGATCGTCACCCTCGACTGGGTCTTCGACAGCAGGCGCGACTGGGGCAGCCCGGACATCCCGGAGCGGATGGATCTTGCGACGATGGCGAAGTTCGCGCCGGAGGGCGCCGTGCGGCCGCGCTACCTCCTCGACTGGCTCCGGGCCGGACACCTCCCACGGCTGACGGTGCCCAACATGGCCGATCCCGGCGAGGAACCGCCCACCTTCTTCCAGGCCTACGGCGAGTGGATGTACACGCCGCCGGCGACCTGGGCCGACCTCGAGTGGCTCCGCGAGCTGTGGGGCGGGCCGTTCATGGTCAAGGGGGTCACCCGTCCCGACGACGCGCGCCGCGCGGCGGACATCGGGGCCGACGCCGTGTCGGTGTCCAACCACGGCGGCAACAACCTCGACGGCACCCCCGGGGCCATCCGGTCGCTACCCGGTGTCGTCGACGCCGTCGGCGACCGGGTCGAGGTGCTGCTCGACGGCGGTATCCGGCGCGGCACCGACGTGCTCAAGGCCCTCGCGCTCGGCGCCCGGGCCGTGATGATCGGGCGGGCCTACCTCTGGGGGATGGGCGCTGCCGGCGGGCCCGGGGTGAAGAACGTCCTCGACATCCTGCGCAGCGGTCTCGACGAAGGACTGTTCGGCCTCGGCCGGTCCCGCGTCGGTGACCTGCGGCCCGGCGACCTCATCGTGCCGGACGGGTTCAGCCGCGGGCCGCAGCCGTGGGCTGCGGAGGAGACCCCGCGCCCGAAGTCGGACTGAGCCTGGACCCGCCGGCGCGTGCTGAAGCGACGCAGGCCTCAGTTCGGTCGGGCGATCCCGAGTTCGCGGAGGACGGCCTGCGCCGCGCGCCGCCCGCTGACCAGCGCTCCCTGCGTCGACGGGGTGTCGCGGTGGTCGCCCGCGACGAACAGCCCGTCGCCGAGCGCGACGTCGCGCCGCACCGGTCGTCCGGCACGGAACGCGGGCAGCGCCGCCCGGACCTGCGCGGTGTGCAGGTGCTCCCAGTCGCCGGTCGGGGTGCCGTAGAGCCGGGCCAGCTCGCGGCGCACGTCCGCATCGGGGATCGGGGGCCCGAGCACGGTGGTGGACACGAGCGCGCGACCGTCCGGAGAGTGCTCCGCCGGGAGCACCACGGTGTTCGCCACCGGGCCGCCGGTGGCGTCGAGGTGCAGCAGCGGCAACGCGGCGGGTGGCGCGGCGGTCACGTGGTAGGTGGTCGTCAGCTCGTGCATCGCCGGCACCTCCAGGCCCGGGAGCAGCGTGCCCGCCGCGACCGGGTCGGTGGCGACGAGCACCGCGCGCGCCGACAGCTCGCCGTCCGCGGTGTGCACCACACCGGCGCGCACCGTGGTGACGCGGCGACCCGGCCGCAGCACCCCCGCCGGCAGCCCGGCGGCGAGCTGGGCCGGCAGCGCGCCCATCCCGGCGGCCGGAACCGCGACCGTCCCGAGCGCGAAGCTGCGCCACACCAGCCGCACGAACGCCGCGGACGTCGTGAGCGCCGACTCGCCCAGCACCCCGGACAGGAAGGGCCGCAGGAACCGCTCCACGACCGGGCCGTCCAGCCCGGCCGCGCCCAGGTCCTGGGCGGCGGTGCGGTCGATCAGCCCGGCCGTCCGGGACGGCGGTGCGGCGAGCACACGGGCCGTCCACGCCACGAGCTTCGCCCGGTCCCGCACCGGCAGCAGGTCGTCGGTGGCGGTGGCGAACGCCTGCGACGGGCGCCGTGCGGGGTTGGCGAGGTGGTGCAGCCGGCCGTCGGCGCCGCGGATCGCCGCGCCCGGCTCGAACGGGCGCAGCCGCAGCGCGGCGAGGTCGGCGGTGGCGCGCAGCGCGGGGTAGGAGGTGTTGAGCACCTGGAAGCCGCGGTCGCAGCGGAACCCGTCGACGAGGTCGGTGGCCATCCGCCCGCCCGGCCGGTCGGCGGCGTCGAGCACGACGACATCGAGCCCGCGCCGGCACAGCACCTGCGCGGCACGCAGGCCGGCGAGCCCCGCGCCGACCACGACGACGTCGTGCCCGCGGCCCGCGCCCGTCATGACCCGACGGCCGCGGCGAGCATCTCCCGCACGGTGCGGTGCCGGTACTGGTAGCCGGCTCCCTCGAGCACCGCCGGCACCACCCGGATGCTCGTCAGGGCGAGCTCCTCGCCGGCCTCCCCGAGCACCAGCCGGATCCCGAACGACGGGACGGCGAACACTGCCGGGCGCCCCAGCACAGCGGCGAAGGTGGAGGTGAACTCGGCGTTGGTCACGGCCTGCGGCCCCGTCGAGTTGACCGGCCCGGTGATGGCGTCGTGTTCGACGACGTACCGGATGGCTCCCACGTGATCGTCGAGCGAGATGCACGACATGTACTGGCGGCCCGAGCCGAGCCGACCACCGAGCCCCATCCGGAACAGCGGTCGCAGCGTGCCCAGCAACCCACCGGACGGCGAGAGGACCAACCCGGTCCGCATCGGTACCACGCGGGCACCTCCCGCCGCTGCCGGCGCCGTGGCCGCCTCCCAGTCCCGGGACAGGACGGTGAGGAAGCCCGTCGTCCCCGCGGGCCCCTTCTCGTCGACGGCATCGGGCCCGGTGTCGCCGTAGTAGTTGATGCCGGAGGCGTTCACCAGCGTCGGCACCCGGTGCTCGGCGACGGCCGCGGCGAGCACCTCGGTCGGCACGAGCCGGCTGTCGCGCATCGCCTGCTTGTAGGCGCCGGTCCAGGGCCGTGGCGCCTGCGGGTTCCCGCAGAGGTTCACCACGGCGTCGACGCCGTCGAACGTGCCGTCGTCGACGCGACCGGCCGGCGGGTCCCAGCCCCGCTCGTCCGGGGCGGCCGGCGCCCGGCGGACGAGCCGCAGGACGTCGTGTCCGGCCTCCCGGAGGTGGGAGACGAGAGCAGTTCCGATCAGACCGGACGACCCGGCGATGACGACGCGCACGGCGTGATCCTCGCGGACGCTCCCGCCTCCCGCGACCCGGGGCATGGTCCCGGGTGCCAGGCGGCCGCCGGCCGGTGATCGGCGTCACGGAACCTGTGGCGGGGTGGAGCGCGGCAGGGGTTCCGATTCGCCGATCTCGGGTTCGGTGATCGACGGATCGGAACCCGGGACGGCGGTCTGCACGCCTCACCGTTCCGAACCGCCGATCATGGGGGCGTGGGCCGGGTGTGGTGGGCCGGGTGTGGTGGGCCGGGTTGATCGGCCGGGTGGGACCGTGGGCCGGCCGCGAACCCGTGGGCGGGCCGATCGGAATCCGCGGCACGGCCGGTCCGCCGGTCGTCGGGCAGTTCATGATCGACCTTTCGGAACGCGCTGCGGGGTGAGACGCGGTGCGGGGTTCCGGTTCGTCGATCTTGGGTTCGGTGATCGACGGATCGGAACCCGGGATGGCGGTCTGCACGCCTCACCGTTCCGGTTCGTCGATCATGAGGCGCACCACGTCCGTGCTCCCGGGCCCCGGCTCCCGTGCTCCCGGGCCCCGGCCGACCGACGGAACCGGGGTCGGGCAGAACCGGGTCAGGCAGAACGGCGCACCCGTGGCTGACCGGGCGGGGAGCCCGTCGCACCACCGGGTGGATCCGTGGGTCCGGGACAGGCCCGCGGGCCGGAGCGGACCAGCGGGGCCCGGTTGCCCAGGAGGCTCAGGTTGCCCACGGCCCGGTTGCCCGGGGCCCGGGGCCCGGGGAGCCCGCTGGCGGCGGATCCGTTGCCGGCGGGTGACCCGGGTGTACCGCGGGGACGAGCCGGCTCCACGGGGGACCGGCCCGTCCCCGGGCGGCGCCGCCTACAGCCCCAGGTCGGCCTCGAAGGCGCCTTCCTCCAGCCGTGCCTTGATCGCGCTCACGAAGCGCCCCGCGTCGGCACCGTCCACCAGACGGTGGTCGTAGGTGAGCGGCAGGTAGCAGACCGAGCGGATGGCGATCACGTCGTCGCCGTCGGCACCGGTGACCACCATGGGCTGCTTGCTGATCACGCCCGTGCCCAGGATGGCGACCTGGGGCTGGTTGATGATCGGCGTGTCGAACAGCGCCCCGGCGCTGCCGATGTTGGTGATCGTGAACGTGCCGCCGGACAGCTCGTCGGGGCCGATCTTGTTGTCGCGTGTGCGGGCCGCGACGTCGGCGATCTTGCGGGCGAGACCGGCGATGTTCAGGTCCTCCGCGTTCTTGATCACGGGGACGAGGAGGCCGCGGGGGGTGTCGACCGCGACGGCCAGGTGCACGGCCCCGTGGTAGGTCACCTCCTTGGTCTCGTCGTTGATCGACGCGTTGACCTGCGGGAACGCCTTCAGGGCCTCGATGGTGGCCTTCGCGAAGAACGGCAGGTAGGTGAGCTTGACGCCCTCGCGGCGCTCGAACTCCGCCTTCGCCCGCGCGCGCAGCTTCGCGATGCGCGTGACGTCGACCTCCTGCACCGTCGTGAGCTGCGCGGAGACCCGCAGCGACTCGGTCATCCGCTGGGCGATGACCTGCCGCAGCCGCGGCATCTTCACCGTGGTGCCCGGCTCGGGGGCGCCCTTGGCGGGCTTGGCCACGGCCTGCGGCGCGGCGGGGGACGAGGCCGCGGGGGACGGGGCCGCGGGGGACGGGGCGGCGGGGGCCGGTTCGGGTGCGGCCTCCGGTTCCGGGGTGGACGCCTCGGCGGCGGCCAGCACGTCCTGCTTGCGGATGCGCCCGCCGACCCCGGACCCGGTGATCGTGGTGAGGTCGACGTCGTGCTCGGCGGCCAGCTTGCGCACCAGGGGCGTGACGTACGGGGCGCCGGTGGGTGCGTCGCCGCCCTCGGGCGCGGAGCGACCGTTGCTGCCGGCCGCCGGAGCCGGCTCCGGTGCCCGCTCCGGCTTCTTCTCGCCCTCGGCGGGGTTCTCCTCGGCCAGCTCGGGTTCCGGTGCCTCCTCGGCGGGGGCCTGCTCCTCGGCCGGAGCCGGCTCCTCGGCCGGCTCCTGTTCCACGGCGGGGGCCGCCGACTCGTCGCCGATCACCGCGAGCTGCCCGCCGACCTCGACGGTCTCGTCCTCGCCCGCCGTGATCTCCAGCAGCGTGCCGGCGATGGGGGAGGGGATCTCGGTGTCGACCTTGTCGGTGGACACCTCCAGCAGCGGCTCGTCGACGGTCACCTCGTCACCGACGGCCTTGAGCCAGCGCGTGACCGTGCCCTCGGTGACGCTCTCGCCCAGCTCGGGCATCGTCACGGCGGTGCCGGAGCCGGTGGACTTGGTGGCGGCCTGCGGGGCCTCCTGCGGCTCCGCGGAGTCGCCCGCTCCGGTGCCCCGGTCGGCCGGGGCCTCCTCCTCGGCGGGCTCGTCGGCGGGGGCAGGCTCGGCGGGGGTCTCGGCCGCGGGCTCCGCGGGTGCCTCGCCGTCGGAGGACGAACCGTCCCCGTCCCCGATCACGGCCAGCTCGGCGCCGACCTCGACGGTCTCGTCCTCGGCGGCCACGATCCGCTGCAGCACACCGGCGGCGGGGGACGGGATCTCGGTGTCGACCTTGTCGGTGGAGACCTCGAGCAGCGGCTCGTCGACCTCGACGTGGTCGCCCTCCTGCTTGAGCCAACGGGTGACGGTGCCCTCGGTGACGCTCTCACCGAGGGCGGGCATCTGGACGGAGAAGGCCATGTCGGCTCGGAGCTCCTCTATCTACGCGAACGGGGGGTCAGCAGCAGCCGGATCAGGAATGGCTGTGGAGCGGCTTGCCGGCCAGTGCGAGGTGCGCCTCGCCGAAGGCCTCGTTCTGGGTGGGGTGGGCGTGCACCAGCGCGGCGACGTCCTCGGCCTGGGCGTCCCAGTTGTAGACCAGCTGGGCCTCGCCGATCAGCTCGCCGACCCGCGCGCCGACCATGTGCAGCCCGACCACCGGACCGGGCGTGCCCTCGGCCCCGGACTTGATCAGCTTGATCGCGCCCTGCGTCTGCAGGATCTGCGACTTGCCGTTGCCCGCGAGGTCGTAGGTGAGCGTCTGGATCTCCCCGTAGCGCTCCTTGGCCTGCGTCTCGGTCAGGCCGACCGAGGCGACCTCGGGCTCGCAGTAGGTGACCCGCGGGATCCCGGCCTCGTCGATGACGGGCGGGTTGAGCCCGGCGAGGTCCTCGGCCAGGAAGATGCCCTGCGCGAAGCCGCGGTGGGCGAGCTGCAGGCCGGGGACGATGTCGCCGAGCGCGTAGACGTTGGGCAGGTTGGTGCGCAGGCGCTCGTCGGCGAGGACGAAGCCGCGCTCCATCTTCACGCCGGCCTCCTCGAACCCCGCGGTGGCGGTGTTGGGGCCCCGGCCGACGGCGACGAGCAGGTAGTCCGCCTCGATCTCCTCGCCCGACTCCAGCGAGACGGTGACCGCGTCGTCGGTCTGCGTCGCGCCGGTGAACTTGACCCCGGTCTTGAACGTGATCTTGCGCTTGCGGAAGGCGCGCTCCAGCAGCTTGGAGGCGAACTCGTCCTCGTTGGGCACCAGGTGCGGCAGCGCCTCGACGATCGTGACCTCGGCGCCGAAGCTCTTGTAGACGCTGGCGAACTCGACGCCGATGACACCGCCGCCGAGCACGACGACCCGCTTGGGCACCTCCTCGAGGCGGATGGCCTCGTAGGAGGTGATGACGCGGCCGCCGATGTCGAGGCCGGGCAGCGTGCGCGAGTAGCTGCCGGTGGCCAGCACGACGCTCTTCCCGACGTACGTGTCGTCCCCGACCGTGACCGTGTTCGGCCCGACGAACGTGCCCGCGCCGTCCACGAGGGTGATCTTGCGGGACTTCACCAGCCCCTGCAGTCCCTTGTAGAGCTTCGCGATGACGCCGTCCTTGTAGGCGTTGACGCCGGCCATGTCGACACCCTCGAGGGTGGCCTTCACACCGACCTTCTCGCCCTCGCGGGCGCTGTCGGCCACCTCCGCGGCGTGCAGCAGGGCCTTGGTGGGGATGCAGCCGTAGTGCAGGCAGGTGCCGCCCAGCTTGTCCTTCTCCACCAGCACGACCGACATCCCCAGCTCGGCCGCGCGCAGCGCGCAGGCGTAACCGCCCGATCCGCCGCCGAGGATCACCAGGTCCGCGTTGTGCTCGGCCACTCGACACTCCCTAGGAGAAGATCACTGGTCACGGCATGTCACGCCGCCGACCGCCATCTTGTCATCCGGCGCGCCGCCGCGTCGGTCCTGGTCCCGGCCGGGAGAGAATCACGCCGCCGCGTCGTTGACGGGTCAGGAGGTGGTCCACATGGGCCTGCTGGACAGGTTGCGGAGGAACCGCAGGGGCACCGCCCGGGCGGCGGGCCGCGAGGACGAGGCCCACCTGCGCGAGTGGACGGCCGAGCACGAGGGCGTCGAGGCGTACGTGGAGCCGCGCACGGCGGTCACCGAGACCACGATGCTGCTGGTGGACAAGGACGGGCAGTGGACGCGCCGCCGCATCGCGGGCCCCGCCGCCGCGCGCAAGCTGGCCCGGTCGCTGACGATGCCGGTGTACGACGTGCAGCTGATGGGCTACCCGCAGCGCATGCGCGACCACGACGCCCGGCAGCGGGTCCTGCGCGAGCGCAGACGCCGCGAGGAGCTGGGCGAACCCTGACCCGGTCCGCGCGCCGGCCGGCGAGCACGCAGCACCGCGTCTCGCGCGCTGTCGGGTGTTTCGCGCGCTGTCGGCGACGCGCGAGAGCCGTTTCTGCGCGCGAGCCGGGCCGCTGGGCGTCGACGGCGCGCCGGGCGGGACCGGGCTTCGCGCGCCGAGTGGTGTCTCGCGCGCCGACCGGGAGCGCGCGAGAGGCACCTCGGCGCGAGCGGGTCGCCGGGATCGGCGGCCCGCGCCTCAGCCGTTCTCGGCGATGTCGCTCAGCACGGCCCACAGGGTGCGGACGGGGACGCCCGTGCCGCCCTTCGTCGTGTAACCGTAGGGGCCGCCGGTGTGGAAGCTCGGACCGGCGATGTCGATGTGCGCCCAGGCCAGGCCGTCGGGCACGAACTCGCGCAGGAACACCCCCGCCACCAGCATGCCGCCCCAGCGCGCGCCGGAGACGTTGGCGAGGTCGGCCACCCGGGAGTCGAGGTCCGCGCGGACGTGCTCGGGCAGCGGCATCGACCAGCCGTCCTCGCCGGTGGCGCGGGCGTGCGCGGCGATGCGGTCGCGGAACTCGTCGCTGCCCATCACGCCGGCGGTGCGGGTGCCCAGCGCCACCATCTGGGCGCCGGTGAGCGTGGAGGTCTCGATCAGGTAGTCGGGGCCGTCCTGCGCGGCGCGGACGATCGCGTCGGCCAGGACCAGCCGGCCCTCGGCGTCGGTGTTGAGCACCTCGACGGTCTTGCCGCCGTACATCGTCAGCACGTCGCCGGGCCGGTAGGCGGTGTCGCTGGGCATGTTCTCGGCCATCGGCACGGTGGCGGTCACGGCGACCGGCAGCTCCAGCGTGGCGGCCAGCACCGTGGTGGCGACGACGGCGGCGGCGCCGCTCATGTCCGAGGTCATCTGGTCCATGTTCGCGGCCGGCTTGATCGAGATGCCGCCGGTGTCGAACGTGATTCCCTTGCCGACCAGCGCGACCTTCGCGCGCGGCGACGCCCCGCCCGACCAGGTCAGCCGCACCAGGCGCGGCTTGCGGGAGGAGCCCTGCCCCACGCCGAGCACCCCGCCGAAGCCGGCCTCGGCGAGCGCGTCCTCGTCGAGCACCTCCACCTCGATCCCGGCCGCCTCGGCCAGCTCCCGGGCCCGGGCGGCGAACGACTCGGGGAACAGCGCGTTGGGCGGGGTGTTGATCAGGTCCCGGGCGGTGCGGACGGCGGTGCCGACGGCGACCGCGCGGCGCAGCACCTCGGCGTCGTCGGCGCCGTCGGAGAGCAGGTCGACCCGTGCGACCGGCGCCTTCGGGTCACCGTTGCTGCGGAACGCGGTGAAGGTGTAGGCCCCCAGCAGCGTGCCCTCGGCGGCCGCGGCGAGGTCGATGCGGCCCAGCGTGCTCACCGCGTGCGCGGTGCCGGCCAGCGCGCGGGCGGCCGAGCCGGACGCGCGGCGCACCTGCTCGGCGGTCGGGGCGCCTGCCGAGGGCGGTTTGCCCAGGCCCACCGCGACGAGCAGCGGCGCGGACAGCGCACCACGGGTGACGACCTTGGTCACCTCGTCGGCCTTGCCCGCGGCCCCGGCCACGGCGAGCAGCTCGGCCAGCCCCCCGTCGAACGCGGCGTCGATCTCGTCGCAGCCCGCGGCGAGCACGGGAGCCCCGTCCCCGTCGGCGGGGAGCAGGCCGATCACTACGGCGTCGGTGGTGGCGGTGGCGGGGTCTCCGCTGCCGAGGTGCAGTTCGGTGGGCACGTGGTTCCCTTCGGATCGGGGCGGGCGGTATCGAGATGCTAATGACACCGCCGCGCCACACTTCCGGTCAGGCACGGATGACAGGGTGTCGCGGTGTCCGAGAGCGTGCAGAGACGGCTGGGTACCGCCGATGCGGTGGTGCTCGGCATGGCCGCCATGCTCGGGACCGGGGTGTTCGCGGTGTGGGGGCCCGCCGCCGCCGCGGCCGGGCCGTGGATGCTGGTCGCGGTCGTGCTCGCCGCCGTCGTCGCCGCCTGCAACGCGGCGTCCACCGCCGACCTCGCGGTGGCCCATCCCGAGAGCGGTGGCGGGTACGTCTACGGGCGGGAGCGACTCGCCCCCGGCGCGGGCCGGCTGGCCGGGGTGGCGTTCCTGGTCGGGAAGACCGCCTCGGCGGCCGCGGCCGCCGGGATCTTCGGAACCTACGTGCTTCCCTCGGCCCCCGGGGCCGCGGCCGTGGTGGTCATCCTGGCCGTCACCGCGCTCAACGTCACCGGCGTGCGGTGGACGGCCCGTGGCGCCTACGCGCTGGTCGGGGGCACCCTCGCGGTACTGCTGCTGGTGGTGGTCAGCGGGCTGCTCGGGATGCCGGAGGAGCCCGCGTCCGCCGCGGTGCCGACCGAGGTGCCCGACCCGGTGCAGGGTGGCCCGCTCGGCGTGCTCACCGCGGCGGGGTTCGTGTTCTTCGCGTTCGCCGGGTACGCGCGCATCGCGACGCTGGGCGAGGAGGTGCGCGACCCGTCCCGCACGCTGCGGCGGGCCATCGAGATCGCGCTGGTCACCGTGTTCGCGGTCTACCTGCTGGTGGGCGTCGCGCTGATCGTCGGGCTCGGGATCGACCGGCTGGCGATCGAGTCCGCGCCGCTGGTGGCCCTCGTCGACGCCGGTCCCTCGCCCGCGCTCGGGGTGCTGGTCCGGGTGGGCGCGGCGGTGGCGGCCGGGTCGGCGCTGCTGTCGGTGCTGGTCGGGGTCAGCCGCACCGGGCTGGCGATGGCCCGCCGCGGTGAGCTGCCGACGGCGCTGGCCGTGATCGGGACACGGGGCACCCCGTGGCGGGCCGATCTCGCGGGCGGTGCCGTCGCGATCGTCGTCGCCCTCACCGCGGGCCCGGCCGCCGCCATCGCGCTCTCGGCGTGCTCGGTGCTCGTCTACTACGCGGTGATCAACCTCGCGGCGCTGCGCCTGGTTCCGGAGCAGCGTCGCTGGCCCGCGTGGACGTCCTGGGCGGGCTTCGGGCTGTGCCTGGCCCTGGCCGCGCTGCTCCCGATCGTCCAGGTGGCGATCACGGCGCTGGCGCTGGTCGCCGGGTGGGGGCTGTGCACGTGGCTGGGGCGCCGGTCGCCCTGACCCGCCGCTCGCGCGCCCCCAGGGGGTGACGGGCTGCGACGCCACCGCGAGATGGCCTAGCGTCTGTGCCCGTGGACGATCTCCTCACCAGCCCCATCCACGAGCGGCACGTCGCGCTCGGAGCCACCCTCGGCGCGTTCGGCGGCTGGTCGATGCCCCTGAGCTACCCCGGCGGCACCGTCGCCGAGCACACGGCGGTGCGCGAGGCCGTCGGCGTGTTCGACGTCAGCCACCTCGGCAAGCTCGCGATCACGGGGCGGGGTGCGGCGGACGTCGTCGACTCGGTGTTCACCGCGGACCTCGGCCGGATCGCGCCCGGGCAGGCGCAGTACACGCTGTGCTGCACCGAGGGCGGCGGCGTCGTCGACGACGTGATCCTCTACCTGGCCGGACCGGACGAGGTGCTCGCCGTGCCCAACGCGGCCAACGCGGCGGCCGTGGCCGAGATCCTGCGCGCGGCCGGGGCCACCGTCACCGATCAGCACCGTGACCTCGCGGTGCTCGCGGTGCAGGGCCCGCGGGCACCCGAGGTGCTCGCCGGCCTGCTCCCCGGGCTCCCCGAGCTGGACTACATGTCCTTCGCCGACGCCGGGGACGTCCGCGTGTGCCGCACGGGGTACACCGGCGAGCGCGGCTACGAGCTGCTCGTGCCCGCAGCCGACGCCCCGGCGGTGTGGGACGCGATCGTGGCGGCCGGCGCGCAGCCCGCCGGCCTCGGCGCGCGCGACACGCTGCGCACCGAGATGGGCTACCCGCTGCACGGCCAGGACCTCTCCGTCGACATCTCGCCCGTGCAGGCGGGCAGCGGCTGGGCCGTCGGCTGGGACAAGCCGGACTTCCGGGGCCGTGCGGCGCTCGTCGCCGAGAAGGCGGCCGGGCCGGCGCGCCGGTTGCGCGGGCTGCGTGCGACCGGGCGGGGCGTGCCGCGGCCGGGGATGGACGTGCTCGCCGACGGCACCCGCGTCGGCGTCACGACCTCGGGCACCTTCTCCCCGACGCTGCGGGCCGGCATCGCGCTCGCGCTGATCGACACCGCGGCCGGGATCGGGCTCGACGACACCGTGACCGTCGACGTCCGCGGCCGGTCGCTGCCGTGCACGGTGGTCAAGCCGCCGTTCGTTCCGTCGCACGTCCGCTGAGTTGTAACCTGCGGGCATGAGCGCGCCCACATTCTCCCGCACCGCCCATCCCTCACCGGTGCCGGAGTCCCGGCGCGCGGAGATCGTCGCCGATCCCGGGTTCGGCCGGTACTTCACCGACCACATGGTGACCATCACCTGGACCGCGGACGCCGGCTGGCACGACGCGAAGGTGGTGCCCTACGGGCCGCTGTCGCTGGACCCGTCGTCGATGGTGCTGCACTACGGGCAGGAGATCTTCGAGGGGCTCAAGGCCTACCAGCAGCCCGACGGCTCCGTGGCGTCGTTCCGGCCCGACGCCAACGCCGCGCGGTTCCGGGCCTCGGCGTCGCGGCTGGCGATGGCCGAGCTGCCCGACGAGCTGTTCCTGGCCTCACTCACCGAGCTGCTCACCGCCGACCGCGCCTGGGTGCCCGCGGCGGGCGGCGAGATGTCGGTGTACCTGCGCCCGTTCATGATCGCCACCGAGGTGGGGCTGGGCGTGCGGCCGTCGGCGGAGTACCTCTACGCGCTCATCGCCTCGCCCGCCGGGTCGTACTTCCCCGGCGGGGTCAAGCCCGTCGACGTGTGGCTGTGCACCGACTACACGCGCGCCGCGCTCGGTGGCACCGGTGCGGCGAAGTGCGGCGGCAACTACGCCGCGTCGCTGCTCCCGCAGGCCCAGGCCGCCGCCCACGGCTGCGCGCAGGTGGCCTACCTCGACGCCGCCGAGCGCCGGTGGGTCGAGGAGATGGGCGGGATGAACCTGTTCTTCGTGTTCGGTTCGGGCGACTCGGTCGAGGTCGTCACGCCGGAGCTCTCGGGCAGCATCCTGCCCGGCATCACCCGCGACTCGCTGCTCGTGCTGGCCAAGGAGCTGGGCTGCGAGGTCACCGAGCGCCGCGTCTCCGCCGAGGAGTGGCTGACGGGCTGCGCCACCGGCGCGATCACCGAGGTCTTCGCCTGCGGCACGGCGGCGGTGATCACGCCGATCGGCACGGTCAAGCACAACCAGGGCGAGGTCACGGTCGGGGGCGGCGAGCCCGGCGCGGTCACGCTGAAGCTGCGCGAGCTGCTCACGTCGATCCAGCGTGGCACGGCCGCGGACACCCACAGCTGGATGCACACGATCGTCCCCTGAGCTACGCCTGCTGCTCCGCGCCCGCAACGAACGGCACGTCCGTCCACACCTGGTGGACGGACGTGCCGTTCGTTGCATGGGTGCGGGGTTGCGACGTCAGAGTGTGGTGGCGAGCGCCACCAGCGCGGCCGTGGTGGCCAGCTCGCTCGCGGCGCCGAGCACGTCGCCGGTCATGCCGTCGAAGCGGCGGGCGGTGTGCCAGGACAGGCCCGCCACCAGCAGCGCGCCGAGCGCCACCGCCACCGCGCCCCGCGGGCCGGCCAGCGCGAACCCGGCCCCGGCCAGTGCCGCCCACCAGGCCCCCGGCACCCACCACGGCTGCGACCCGGCCACCGTGGCGCCCAGACCGCCGGGTCGTGCGGCCCGAATCCCGCGCCGGCACACCCAGCCGAACCCGGCCCGCCCGGTCGCGGCCGCCAGTGCCACTGCGAGCACGGCGGACGGTGCCGCGGCGAGCGGCGAGCCGGCGAGCGGGGAGGCGGCGAGCGCGGCCAGCGCCGCCGCCTGGGTCCCCAGCGCCACGACCAGCGCCACCACCGCGAACGGCCCCGCCCCGCCGTCGCGCATCACGGCCAGCGCCCGCTCCGGCGGGCCGTAGCAGCCCAGGCCGTCGGCGGTGTCGGCGAGCCCGTCCACGTGCATCCCGCGCGTGGCCGCGGCCAGGACGCCGACGGTGAGCAGGCCCGCGACCAGCGGCGGGGCCCCGAGCGCTGCGAGCCCGACGAGCACCCCGCCCGCGGCCGCGCCGAGCAGGCCCCCGACCAGCGGCGCCCAGCGGATCGCGGCGGCCGCGGTGGCGGCATCCGGCGCGCCCGCCCGCACCGGCAGCACGGTCAGCCAGCTCAGTGCGAGGGCCAGCCCCCTCACGTCGTGGCGGAGCCGTCGGGTCGGGTCCCGCCGGCCACGGTGGACCGGGTGGGTTCGGGAGCCGCGGCGGCCGGGTCGGCCGGAACCGGTTCGGTGGGCGCCGCCGCGTTCGTCCCTGCCGCGTTCGTCCCTGCCGCGTTCGATGCCGACCCGTCCGCAGCCGGCCCGTCGGCCCCCGGCCCGGCCGTCGCCGGGTCGTGGTCGGCGGGGGCCGGACCCTCGGGTGCGGCCTCGGTCTGGGCGGCCTCGGTCTGGACGGCCTCGGTCTGGGCCCCCTCGGTCGGGGCCGTGCCGGTGGGGACCATGCCGGTGGGGATCTCGCTGGCGGGGGTCTCCTCGGCGGGGATCTGGTCGGCCGGCATCGGGTTGGCCGGGATGATGCCGCTGTCGGCCGCGGTGGCGGTCTCGGCGAGCAGCCGGGCCGCCATCTGCAGCAGCGGGAGCACGGCGACGGCGCCGGTCCCGTCCCCGGCCCGGACCTCCAGGTCGAGCTGCGGGGTCAGGTCCAGCTGCTCGGTGGCCAGCGTCATCGCCGGCTCGGGGGAGCGCTGGGCGACCAGCCACCAGGCACGGGCACCGGGGGCCAGCTGGTGGGCCAGCATCGCCGCGGCGCCGACGACCAGGCCGTCGATCAGGACCGGGGTGCGCCGCACCGCGGCCTGGGCGAGGAAGCCGGTGAGCGCCGCGAGATCGGTGCCGCCGGCCACGCGGAGCAGGGCCAGCGGGTCGCGGGCGTGCGGGCGGGCGCGGCGCAACGCGTCGCGGACGGCGGCGGCCTTGCGCATCCAGCCGTGGTCGTCCACCCCGCTGCCGCGCCCGATCACGGCAACCGGCTCGGCCCCGGTCAGCGCCGACACCAGCGTCGAGGCCGCCGTGGTGGCCCCGACCCCGAGCGAGGCGGGGATCAGCAGGTCGGCGCCGCCGTCGACCTCCTCGTCGGCCACGGCGCGCCCCGCCGCCACGGCGCGCTCGACCTCGTCGTCGGTGAGCGCGTCCTCGCGGTCGATGCGGCCGCACGCGCGGCGGACGTGGTGCTTGTCGTCGGACTCGTGGTCCAGCCCGACGTCGACGATCCGGATGGAGGCACCGGCGATCGGGGCCAGCACCGCCACCGGCGCGGTGTGCGTGCGCACCGCCTCCACCTGCGCGAGCGTGACGGAAGCGGGGTAGCGGGAGACGCCCGCCGCGGCGATCCCGTGGTCGGCCGCGACGATCACCAGCCGGGGCCGGCCCGGCGGGCGGGGCGGGCAGCTGCCCTGTGCCGCGGCCAGCCAGCACCCCAGCTCGGCGAGGTGGCCGAGGCCACCCAGCGGGACGGCGAGCTCGGCGTGCCGGGCGACGGCCGCGCGCCGCGCGTCGCCGTCGGGCGGGGAGATCGGGGGAAGGTCCACGGGGCCTTCCTATCGCGACCGGCCCGGCGGCCCCGGACCGGGTCCCTCCCACGGCGCAGCGGATACCCCCGTTCGCGGCGGGGGCGCACCGGGCGGGTGCCGACCACAGCAGGGTGGCTTTGCTCCGGTCCGGTCCGGTCGGAGCAGAGCCACCCCGCTGTGACCGGCGGGCTGCGGCGACGGCCATCTCGGGCCGACGGCTACCGCAGGCGCAGGGGGAGGCCCGCGACCAGCAGGACGACCTCGTCGCAGACGGCGGCCAGCGCGGCGTTCAGGGCGCCCAGCTCGTCGCGGAACAGCCGGCCCGCGCGCGTCTCGGGGACCACACCGAGGCCGACCTCCGCCGACACCAGCACCACCCGCCCCGGCGCGGTGGCCACGGCGTCCACCAGCTCGGCGACCTGCGCGTCGATCCCGGGACCGCGGCCGTCCCACGCCCCCGCGTCGTCGAGGACGCCGGTGAGCCAGGTGGCGAGGTCGTCGACCAGCAGCGGGGTGCCCCCGCCCCGGACCAGCGCGGCGACGTCGGGGGACTCGACGGTGGTCCAGGCCGGGGGACGGCGGGCGCGGTGGGCGTCGAGGCGCGCGTCCCACTCGACGTCACCGGGGATCCGCCGCGCCGTGGCGAGGTAGCGGACCGGGGCGTCGGCGGGCAGCAGGTCCTCGGCGTAGCGCGACTTGCCCGACCGCGTGCCGCCGAGCACGAGCGTGATCACCGGTGCACGATAGGCCCGTGGCATTCCGATGGCGGTACCTGGACGCGTCGGCCGCGACGATCGACGGCCCCGACGAACGGTTCGACGACCAGCAGGAGGCCGAGTCGTGGTTCTCCGACGTCTGGCCCGAGCTGCGGGAGGCGGGGGTCGACGCGGTCGTGCTGCTCGACGGCGACGAGGAGGTCTACGGCCCGATGAGCCTGCAGGACGGCACCTGAGTCAGGGGTTGGCACCGCGGGCGACGCGCGGCTTCGGGATGCGCAGCCGCCGCAGCTGGCTGGCGCGGGTGAACGCGTACCACCCGGTGCCCAGCCCGCCGATCTTCGCGTCCGGGAACTTCGCCCGTGCCCTCCTCGTGATCGACGCGCCGAGGAAGATCCCCTCGATGATCATGGTGGTGAGCGCGATGAAGCTGAACAGGCTCAGGTAGGACTGGATCGCGGGTACCGGCACCAGCAGCGACGCCACCACCAGGATCGCCAGCGGCATGAACAGGCCCATGAGGTGCGGGCGGGAGTCGACCAGGTCGCGGATGTAGGCCTTGACGGGCCCGCGGTCGCGCGGCATCAGGAACTTGTCCTCGCCCCGGTTCATCCCCTCCCGCCGCTCGGCCGCCGCAGCGCGCCGGTCCTCCTTGGCGGGACGGTTGGCGCGCGCGTACTTCGCCGCCTCGCGCTGCGTGCGCGGCGGGGGCGGGGCCGGTCCGCGGCGCTTCGTCTCCGCCTCGCGGCGCTTCGGGGTGGGGCGACCCTTGCCGCCGACGCGGACCGTCTCCGGGCCGGCGGCGGGAGCGTCGGTCTGGTCGGCCTTGGTGCGCAGGAACCTCACGCGCCCAGACTACGGGCCGATAGCGTGGCGCACATGCAGGTGGTCGTGGCTCCGGATTCCTTCGGCGGGACGCTGACGGCCACGGCCGCGGCCGAGGCGGTCGCCACGGGGTGGCGGCGGGCCGCTCCCGGCGACGAGCTGGTGCTCCTCCCGCTCGCCGACGGTGGCACGGGATTCGTCGATGTCCTGCACGCCGCCCGCGGCGGCACCTGGCACCACCGCGACGTCACCGGCCCGCTGGGCGGGCGGGTCGGCGCCCGCTGGCTGGAGCTGGGCGGCACCGCGTACCTGGAGTCGGCCGCCGCCTGCGGGCTGCACCTGGTCGGGTCACGCACGCCGGAGACCGCGCGCCGGGCCACCACCCGCGGCGTCGGCGAGCTGGTCGCCGACGCCCGCGACGCCGGGGTGGCCGAGATCGTCGTCGGGCTCGGCGGCTCGGCCAGCACCGACGGCGGTGCCGGGATGCTCGCCGCGCTCGGTGCCGGGCCCGTCGACGCCGGCGGGGTGGCCGTGCCCGACGGCGCCCCCTTCGGCGTGCACCGGTTGGCCGGGACGCCGCGGCTCGGGGGCGTCGCGCTGGTCGCCGCGGCCGACGTCGACAACCCCCTGGTGGGTCCGCACGGGGCCGCCGCGGTGTTCGGGCCGCAGAAGGGGGCCGACGCGGCCACGGTCGCGGACCTCGACGCGGCACTCGTCGCGCTCGCCGGTGTGCTGCCCGGTCCGGACGTCCGCGACGAACCCGGTGCGGGCGCGGCCGGCGGGATGGGGGCGGCCCTGCTCGCCTGCGGGGCCCGTCGCGTCTCCGGGGCGGGCCTGGTCCGCGAGCTCGTCGGGCTCGACGCCGCGCTGGACCGCGCGGCGCTGGCGGTGACGGGTGAGGGCAGCTTCGACTTCCAGTCGCTGCGCGGCAAGCTGATCACCTCCGTGGCGCGGGCCGCGGCCGACCGGGGGATCCCGTGCCTGGTGCTCGCCGGTCAGGTGAGCGTCGGCCGCCGCGAGGCCGCGGCGGCGGGCGTGGAGAGCGCGTACTCGGTGGCCGACGACGCCGGTGGCGTCGCGGCGTCGATGGACGACCCCGCCGGTACCCTCGCCGCGCTGGCCGAGCGGGTGGCCCGGCAGTGGAGCCGGGGAACGTGAGCCGGATCACGACCGGCCGGGTTCGCCACTGCCCGGCCGCCGGGGATAGGGCCTACTATCGGGGGCAGAACCGGGAACACGTACTGCCCCGCTCGTTGTTGGGAGAGCCATGACCGTCGAGAACTCCGTCACCACCGATGTGGCCGCCGCCGACACCGAGACCCACGGTGTCGAGCTCAGCGACGCCGCCGCGCTCAAGGCCCGCGCCCTGCTCGAGCAGGAGGGCCGGGACGACATGCACCTGCGCATCGCCGTGCAGCCCGGCGGCTGCGCCGGCCTGCGCTACCAGCTCTTCTTCGACGACCGTTCACTCGACGGCGACCTGTTCCGCGACTACCACGGCCTCAAGGTCGGGGTGGACCGGATGAGCGCGCCGTACCTGCAGGGCGCGGTGATCGACTTCGTCGACACGATCGAGAAGCAGGGGTTCACCATCGACAACCCCAACGCGGGCGGCTCCTGCGCCTGCGGCGACTCGTTCAACTGAGTCCTTCCCACCGGACCCCGTGCCCTGCTCCAGGGCCGGGGTCCGGTGCTGTCCGGGTAGGGTGACGTCCCGTGCCTATCGCTGTGACCGGTTCCATCGCCACCGACCACCTCATGCACTTCCCGGGACGCTTCGCCGACCAGATGGTCGTCGATCAGCTGGACCGGATGTCGCTGAGCTTCCTCGTCGACGAACTCGTGATCAAGAAAGGCGGCTCGGCGGGCAACATCGCCTTCGGGCTGGGCGTGCTGGGCCAGGCCCCGCTGCTCGTGGGCGCGGTCGGCGGTGACTTCGCCGACTACCGCCAGTGGCTGGAGCGACACGGCGTCGACTGCTCGGCGATCCTCGTCTGTGACGATGTGCACACCGCGCGCTTCGTCTGCACCACCGACGACGACATGCGCCAGATCGGGTCGTTCTACACCGGCGCGATGGCCCGGTCCTCGCAGATCCACCTCGCCGACTTCGCCGACCGCACCGACCTGGTGCTGATCGGGGCCAGCGATCCGGACGCGATGGTGCAGCTGACCGCCGAGTGCCGGGCCGCGGGCACGCCGTTCGCCGCCGACGTCTCCCAGCAGGTGGCCCGCATGGACGGCGAGGGCATCCGGAGCCTCGTCGAGGGTGCGCGCTACCTCATGACCAACGACTACGAGTGGGAGCTGCTCCAGCAGAAGACCGGCTGGACCGAGGCGCAGGTCGCGGAGCGGGTCGAGATCCGAATCACCACGCTCGGTGAGCACGGCGTGCAGATCTCCGGCCGCGACGTCGGGGAGCTGAAGGTGGGTGTCGTGCCGGAGACGGGGAAGGTCGACCCCACCGGGGTCGGGGACGCCTTCCGTGCCGGCTTCCTCGCGGCCACCGCGGGCGGGCTGTCGCTGGAGCGCGCCGCCCAGCTCGGGTCGCTGGTGGCGGTGCACGTGCTGGAGACCGACGGCGGCCAGGAGTGGCACTGGGACCGCGCCGGCGCGCTCGCGCGGCTGGGCGAGGCCTACGGCCCGGACGCGGTGAAGGAGATCGACGCGGCCCTGCCGGCCTGAGGGCCCTGCCGGCCCGAGCGGCGGCCGTCGCGCCCGAACACCCGGCAGGCGCGTGGCGTGCCCGCTCGGCTAGTCTCTACGCGCGGTCGAAGGCGGGTTCCCCGGCGTCGCCGCGGGTCGTCGGTACGAGAGAAATCCAGGGAGGCGGCGAGCAGTGGGCCGAGCACAGCTCAGGGCGCTCAGTCACGGTTCGGGCAGCAGGTCACGGGCGGTCAAGCTCGGTGTCCTGGCTGCGCTGATCGTGCCGCTGACCACCGGATGTTCGGCGTCGGAGGTACTGCGCTGGGGGTGGCCCGCGGGCGTCACGCCGCAGGCCGACGCCATGCGCGATCTCTGGATCTACTCGGCCATCGCCGCGCTGGTCGTCGGCGCCGTCACGTGGGGCGCGATGTTCTGGACGGTGGCCTTCCACCGCAAGCGCAAGGACGACGACGGGTCCGCTCCGCGCCAGACGCAGTACAATCTGCCCGTCGAGGTCGTGTTCACCGTGATCCCGACCATCATCGTGGCGGTGCTGTTCGGCTTCACCGTCGTCGTGCAGAACTACGTCGACACCGAGGAGGGCGAGCCCGACCTCGCCGTCGACATCCGCGGATTCCAGTGGAACTGGGAGTTCACCTACCCCGACGCGCAGGGCCCCGACGGCGAGCCGGTCAGCACGCTGGGCGACAGCGCCACGATCCCGCTGCTGGTGCTGCCGATCGACCAGCGGATCGAGTTCACGCAGGAGTCCAGCGACGTCATCCACAGCTTCTTCGTGCCCGAGTTCCTGTTCAAGCGCGACGTGTTCCCGGACCCCGAGCTCAACAACCAGGACAACGTCTGGCAGATCGACCGCATCGACCAGACGGGGACGTTCGTCGGCCGCTGCGCGGAGCTGTGCGGCACCTACCACTCGCAGATGAACTTCGAGGTGCGCGCGCTGCCGCAGCAACAGTTCGATCAGTGGCTGGCGCTGCGCGGGCAGGTCAACCCGGTCACCGGTGCCGCCTACACCGCGGGTGAGGCGCTCGGTGAGCTGAACTGCGATGCCGACCTGTGCGCCCCCGCCGCCACCACGACATTTCCGTTCAACACCGACCGAGCCGCGCGCGAGGCGTCCGGCGCGGTCGCCGCCGGGAACTGAGGGCCGGACATGAAGGTCGAATCCCGTCTCTTCGAGATCGTCACCGTCACGATCTTCGTCATGGGCATCGTCTACACGGTGCTGGCCCAGGAGCCGGTCGGCATCGCCGCCCTGTTCCTCACCGGCGGTCTCACGCTGATCATCGGCACCTACTTCCGGTTCGTCTCGCGGCGCCTGGAGGAGCGGCCCGAGGACAACCCGACGGCCGAGGTCTCCGACGGCGCGGGCGAGGTCGGCTTCTTCTCGCCGGGCAGCTACTGGCCGATCACGGTGGCCGCCTGCGCCGCGCTGGTGGGGATCTCGCTGGCGTTCTACTACATCTGGCTGCTCGTGATCGCCGGTGTCATGCTGCTGCTCGCGGTCGGCGGGCTGGTGTTCGAGTACCACATCCGCCCCGCCGACCACTGACCGGGCGCACCTACGCGCGGGCGGCCGCGCCCAGCGACTGCCGCGCGATGATCACCTGCTGGATCTGGCTGGTGCCCTCGTAGATCCGGAACAGGCGCGCGTCGCGGTAGAAGCGCTCCACCGCCACGCCGCGGATGTAGCCCGCGCCGCCGTGCACCTGCACGGCGCGATCGGCGACACGGCCCACCATCTCGCTCGCGAAGTACTTCGCCGCCGAGGGCCCCTGGACGGTGTCGGTGCCGGCGTCGTAGGCCCGCGCGACGTCGAGCACGAGGGCGCGGCCGGCGTAGTGGTCGGTGACCGAGTCCGCGATCAGGCCCTGGACCAGCTGGAACGACGCGATGGGGCGCCCGCCCTGCTCGCGGGTCTTCGCGAACTCCACGGACTCGTGCACCAGCCGCCCGGCCATGCCCACGCACAGCGCCGCGATGTGCGCGCGGCCGTGCGCCAGGCACCTGGCGGCGGTCTGGAACCCGCGGTCGACGCCCTCCTCGCCGCCGACGAGCGCCTCGGCGGGCACGCGCACGTCGTCGAGGTGCACGTCGGCGGTCCAGGCCCCGAACTGGCCCATCTTGTGGTCGCGCGGCCCGATCGACAGGCCGGGCGTGCCGGCCGGGACCAGGAACGTCGAGATGCCCCGGTTGCCGCCGGCGTCGGGGTTGCTGCGGGCGAACACCATGATCACGTCGGCGACCGGCGCGTTGGTGATGTAGCGCTTGGTCCCGCTCAGCACCCAGTCGGTGCCGTCGCGCCGCGCGGTGGTGGCCAGCCCGGCGGGGTCGGAGCCCGCGTCGGCCTCGGTGAGCGCGAACGACGCGGTCACCTCGCCCGACGCCAGCCGCGGCAGCCACGCCTTCCGCTGCTCCTCCGTGCCGCCCTTGATCAGGACCTGCCCGGCGATGCCGTTGTTGGTGCCGAACAGCGAGCGCAGCGCGGGGGTCGTCCAGCCCAGCTCGAACGCGAGCCGCGCCTCCTCCTCCAGCGTCATGCCCAGGCCGCCGTAGGCCTCGGGGATCGCGAACCCGTACAGGCCCATGGCCTTGCAGGCCTCGACGACGTCCTCGGGGATCGCGTCCTCGGCGTCGATCCGCTCCTCGATCGGCACCACCTCGGCGCGCACGAACGTGCGCACGGCGGACAGGATGTCGGTCAGGTCGGCGGCGTCCACGCGAGCTCTCTTCCGTGAGGTGTCGCGGACACGCTACCCGCGGGTAGCGACGGTCGGCACCGCACGCAGGCCGCGACTCGCGCGCACGCAGGCTGCGACTCGCGCGCACGCAGGCCGCGACTCGCGCGCAGCCGGGTGGGACTAGCGCACGACCGCCAGGGCGAAGCCGTCGTGCCCCTTGCTCCCCACGGTCTGGATGACCGTCGCGTCCACGCGGTCCTCGGCGGCCAGCGCCTCGGCGAACCGACGCGTGCCGGTGACCGCGGCGTCGTCGGTGTCGGCGTCCATGACCCGCCCGCCCCGCACCACGTTGTCGACGACGATCACCCCGCCGGGTCGCGACAGCCGCAGCGCGTGCGCGAAGTACTCGGCGCCTCTGGCCTTGTCGGCGTCGACGAAGGCGAGGTCGAACGGGCCCTGCAGCCCGTCGAGGGTGTCCAGCGCGGGCCCGACGCGCACGTCGACGGTGTCGGCGAGCCCGGCCCGCGCGATGTTCTCGGTCGCCACCGCGGCGTGGTGGCGGTCGAGCTCGCACGTCACGACCCGGCCCTCGGGCGCCACGGCGCGGGCCAGCCAGATCGTCGAGTACCCGCCGAGCGTGCCCACCTCCAGCACCCGGCGCGCGCCGATCGCGCGGGCGAGCAGGTACAGCATCTTGCCCTGGGCGGGGGAGACGTCGATCGCGGGCAGCCCGGCCGCGGCGTTGGCGGTGAGCGCCGCCTCCAGGGCCGGGTCCTCGGGCAGCAGCAGGGAGCCGTAGAAGTCGTCGACGGCGCTCCAGGCAGGCTCGGTCACGGGGCCACGGCCTTGTCGCCGGCCGGCGTGATGGCGAACCAGTTGCCGTCGGCCCCGTTCTGGCCGGCGTCGGGCAGGCCACCGGGGTCGTCGCGGTGCCGGTAGAGCGGCCAGCCCGCGAGCGTCAGCTGGATGCCGCCGTCGGCGCGTTCCAGCCGCCCGACCTGGCTCTCGTCGACGCCGAGCAGCTCCAGCTCGGCGCCGTCGTCGACCAGGATCGGGAACCAGGTGTCCATGCAGGTGTCCGTGCAGGTGGACGTCGGCGGATCGGCGGTGTCGGCGTCGGAGCGGTAGAGCAGGTGACCCTCGGCGTCGATCGTGATCACACCGAGCGCCCCGCTCTGCACGGCGTAGAGCCCGGCGCCGCCCTCGGGTGGGCCGTGCCCGGCGTGGGGGTCCGATCCGGCCGCCGCGGCCGGGGCCGCGGTGTCGGCGGGTGCGGGGGCGGGGGCGGAGCTGCAGGCGGTCAGCGCGAGCAGCAGCGCGACGGGGAGGAGCAGGCGTGTGGGGAGCACAGCCCCCGATAGTGCCCCCTGCCCGGCGAGCCACGCGCGTCGGGGGAACGCGATCGGCCAACCGGCGCAGGCCCCGCCGAGCGCGGAGGTTCACTACCCTGGGTCGCGTGGACCCCGCACACTCGCCGAACCCGGACGACCTGCGCGCCTCGGACCAGGACCGCGAGCGCGTCGCCGCACAGCTGCACGCCGCGGCCGCCGACGGCCGGATCGACCTCGACGAGCTGGGCGAGCGCCTGCAGACCCTCTACGCCGCCCGCACCCACGGCGAGCTGGTGCCGCTCACGAAGGACCTTCCCGTGCCGGACACCGGCGCGCCGCCGGCGCCGGTGGCGCGCGCCGGGATCGTCCCGGACACCGGGCCCGCCATCTCGGTCGCGGTCATGAGCGGGTGCGATCGGGCGGGGGAGTGGGTGGTGCCCGCCCGGCACACGGCGTTCGCACTGATGGGCGGGGTGGACCTGGACCTGCGGCACGCGAGGTTCGCCGCCGCGGAGGTCACCATCACCGCGGTGGCGATCATGGGCGGGATCGAGATCACCGTGCCGCACGACCTGCACGTCGCCAGCGACGGGTTCGGCCTGATGGGCGGGTTCGACGGTCGCGGGGCCGGGGTGCGGCACGGTGGTCCGAAGGTGCGCATCAACGGGTTCGCGCTGATGGGCGGCGTCGAGATCAAGCGGGCGAAGCCGCCCGGCCCGACCAAGGAGCTGGAGACCTAGTCTCACCTGCGTGACCGACTACGCCGCCTTCACCGCCCTGCGCATCGAACGCCCCGAGGAGGCGATCCTGCGGATCGTCCTGGACGGGCCGAACATCAACGCCGTCGGCGCCGACGGGCACCAGCAGCTCGCCGACATCTGGCCGGTGATCGACCGCGACGACTCGGTGCGCGCCGTCGTGATCCAGGGGGAGGGCCGCGGGTTCTCCGCGGGCGGGTCGTTCGACCTGATCGAGTCGATGGTGGCCGACCCCACCACCCGCACCCGCGTCATGCGCGAGGCCCGGGACCTCGTCTACAACGTGATCAACTGCTCGAAGCCGGTGGTGTCGGCGATCCACGGACCGTGTGTGGGAGCCGGGCTCGCGGTGGCGATGCTCGCGGACATCTCGGTCGCCGCGCGCACCGCGAAGATCGTCGACGGGCACACCCGCCTCGGCGTCGCGGCCGGCGACCACGCCGTCATCAACTGGCCGCTGCTGTGCGGCATGGCCAAGGCCAAGTACTACCTGCTGACCTGCGACGTCCTCACCGGGGAGGAGGCCGAGCGGATCGGGCTGGTCTCCCTGGCCGTCGACGACGACCAGGTGCACGACAAGGCGATGGAGGTCGCGCGCAAGCTGGCCGCGGGCTCGCCCAGCGCCGTGCAGTTCACCAAGCAGGCCCTGAACAACTGGTACCGCGCGATGGGCCCCTCCTTCGACGCGTCGCTGGCCCTGGAGTTCTACGGCTTCGGCCTGCCCGACGTGAGCGAGGGTGTCGCCGCCCACCGGGAGAAGCGCCCGCCGCGGTTCAGCTGAACCGCGGCTCAGCAGCTCTCGCCCACCTTGACCGCCGCGAAATCGATCATCGAGGCGGTGGTGATGGTCTCGCCGGGCGCGACGCTCTGCGCGCAGACCGTCCAGTTGCTGTCGAGCAGCTGCATGCGACCGGCGCCGCCGGCGTCGGTCGACGTCGTGATCGCGATCTCGAAGTCGGTGAGTGCCTGGATGGCGTTCTGCGCGTCCTGCAGGTTCGCGCCGACGAGGTCGGGCATCACCCAGCTCGTCGCCGTCGGTGCTACTGCGACCGGGGGAGCGTGGGCCGTGGAGCTCCCGGCGGACGGCGCGGTGGCCGGCGGGTCGGCGGGTGGATCGGCCGGAGCCGACGGTGCGGCGCAGGCTGTGGCCAGAGCGAGAAGGGCGGCGAGGGGGATGGATCGGCGGGTCACGGGGGTCTACCGCCGGGCGGGCCCGCCGTGTTACACCGCGACGGCACCACAGCTTGCGTACCCTGGATCGACGAGGTCCGCCCGAATCTGCCCTCGGGCGACGACCACCGGCGTGTCCTGGCCGTCCTCACCTGGTCGGGGGTCTGAGCCGAGCCGTCCGTGTGGTGATCGGCCCGGGTGCGGCGGGCAGGGTGGGCGCCATGCTGTCGCGCCGGTCCGTACTGGTGTCCTGGGTGGTGCTGCTCGTGCCGGCGCCGCCCGATCCGGCCGCGGTGGCGGTGGACGCCGCGCTGGACCAGCTCGGGCTGCCCTACGAGTGGGGAGGCGACGGACCGGCGGCGGGCGAGACGGGGTTCGACTGCTCCGGGCTCACCCGCCACGCCTACGCGGTGGCCGGGATCGCGTTGCCCCGCACGGCGCACGCCCAGTTCTACGCGGGACCCGGAGTGCCGGGCGGCGCGCCGCTGCAGCCCGGTGACCTGGTGTTCTACGGCGTGGCGGAGCGGGTCTTCCACGTCGGGCTGTTTGTCGGGGAGGGCCGGATGGTGAACGCGTCGACCTACGGGCGGCCGGTGCGGGTGTCGCAGTACCGGTACCCGGGCGACGAGTACCTCGGCGCCACCCGCCCGGCGGGCCTGGACGAGCCGGGTCTGCGGCCACCGCGGCCCGTGCCGGCGCCGTTGCCGATCCCGGTGCCCGAGATCTTCGACGCCCCGCCCGCCTCCCTGCCCGAGAGCCTGCGACCCGGACGGCGTTGAGCCGCCGCACACCGGCCCGGTCGCGGCGGGTCAGATGCGGCGCAGGGCCAGCTCCAGTTCCGCGGGAGCACCGGGGACCGGGCGGACCGGGATGCCCCAGTCCTGCTGGTAGCGGTGGCAGGCGGCGAACACGCCGTCGCCGTCGTCGCAGGCCGCGGCGGCGACGCTGACCTGCAGCACCCCCTGCCGGTCGCCGTCGAGCACCAGGTCGCGGGTCAGGCCGGGCGCGGTGCCCGCGCCCGCCGCCAGCAGCTCGGGCGGGGACGCGGCGACGGTCAGCGAGGTGGGGTCGCCGAAGCGGGTGTCCAGGTGCTGCCCGGTGGGTGGGGTGAAGGCGATGCGCAGTGTGACGGGTCCGGGCGCGAGATCGGTGGGCGCGCGCCGCACCCGGTGCGCGCCGGTGTCCAGATGCGTGCCGCCGGTGCGGGTGCTGCCCGGTACCGGGATCCGGACCAGGCGGTGCGCCGCGGACTCCACGATCACCAGCGTGTCGCCGTCCACCAGCACGTCCGACGGCTCCCGCAGGTCGCGGGCCAGCGTGGTGACGGCGCGGGTGACCGGGTCGTAGCGGCGGATCGCGCCGTTGTAGGTGTCGGCGACCGCGACCGAGCCGTCGGGCAGCACCGCCACCCCGAGCGGGTGCTGCAGCAGCGCCTGCCCGGCGTCGCCGTCGCGGTGGCCGAAGTCGAACAGCCCGAGCCCGACGGCCGTGGTGACGGCCGCGCCGACCTCGGGCCGCGCCACCACCGACCGCAGGGCCGAGGTCTCGGAGTCGGCCACCCACAGCGTGCCGTCCCCGGACCCGGCGAGGCTCGACGGCTGGGCGAAGAACGCGTCGGACGGCGGGCCGTCGCGCAGGCCCTCGTTCGTCGTCCCGGCGAGCACGGTGGCGGTGCCGGTGTCCGGGTCGACCGACCACAGCTGGTGGGTGCCCGCCATCGCGACGACCACCCGCCCGTCCCACCGGGCGAGGTCCCACGGCGTGGACAGCTCGGCGGATGCGGACCCCACCTCCACCCGGGTACGCAGCTGCCCGCCGGTCCCGGCGAGCGTGGCGACGGTGCCGTCGGCGGGCCGGACGCGGCGCACCGCGTGGTTCACCGAGTCGGCCACCAGCACGTCACCGTCGGGCAGCAGCAGGAGCCCCTGCGGTTCGGAGAAGCGCGGCTCCGGGCCGTCGACGAACCCCCGGTCGCCGGTGCCGATCCGCCGCCGCTCGGTCACCAGGTCGGCCTCGAGCTCCACGAGCTGGTGGTGCGAGGTGTCGGAGACGAGGAACGTGCCGGTCGGCAGTGCGATCACCTTGCCGGGGAAGCGCAGCGCCGTCACCGGCTCCGGCGGCGCGACGTAGGGCCCGTCCCCGCGCCGCAGCACAGCGGCGTGCTCGGCGACCAGCTCCTCGATCAGCACCCCGAGCCCGTGCGCGTGTCCCTCCCCGGCCATCTGCGCGACGACGTAGCCGGCGGGGTCGATCACCACCAGCGTCGGCCAGGCCCGGGCGGCGTAGGCGTCCCACATGTGCAGGTCGGGATCGTCGAGCACCGGATGGGTCACGCCGTGGCGTTCCACCGCGGCCTCGACGGCCGCCGGGTCCGCCTCGTGGACGAACTTCGGGCTGTGCACCCCGATCGTCACCAGCACGTCGGCGAAGCGTTCCTCCAGCTCGCGCAGCTCGTCGAGCACGTGCAGGCAGTTGACGCAGCAGAACGTCCAGAAGTCCAGCAGGACGATCCGGCCGCGGAGATCGGCGAGCCGCGGCTGGGCCCCGCCGGTGTTGAGCCAGCGCCGCCCGCGCAGCTCCGGTGCGCGTACCCGGGTCCTGTCCACCTGCGCAGTCCTGTCCACCTGCCCACCAACAGGTCCGGGCGCGCGGCTGTTCCGGCCCGGCGCGAGACTGGCGGCATGCCCGAACTGCCCGAGGTGGAGCTCGCGCGTGCCGTCCTGGAGGGCGCGCTCGACCGGACCATCGCCGCGATCGACGACACCGACCACTGGGTGTGCCGCCCGCACGCGCCGGGGGAGATCGCCGCGGCCCTGGTCGGCGGGCGGCTGACGGCGGCCCGCCGCCGGGGCAAGGCGATGTGGTGCGAGACCCGGGTCGGCGGGGGGCCCGGCCCGGATCTGGGCGTCCACCTGGGGATGGGCGGGCAGATCGTCGTCGACGGCCGGGTCGGGCCGACGGGGCCCGAGCACCGCGACCCCGGCCCCCGCAAGCCCGAGTGGGACCGCTTCACCGTCACCTTCGCCGACGGCGGGAGCTTGCGGCTGTTCGACAAGCGGCGCCTGGGCCGGGTGCGGCTCGATCCCGACGTCGACGCCCTCGGCCCGGACGCCGAGACGATCACGCGCGAGGAGTTCCGCACGCGTGTCGGGCGCGGGCGCTCGGCGGTGAAGGCGCGCCTGCTGGACCAGTCGGTGCTCGCGGGCGTGGGCAACCTGCTCGCCGACGAGACGCTGTGGCAGGCCCGCGTCTCGCCGTCCGCCCCCGCCGACGAGCTCGGCGCCGCGCGCCTCGACGCCCTCCACGACGCGCTGGAGGCCGCGCTCGAGGCGGCCATCGCGCACGGCGGGGTGCACACCGGCGAGGTGATCCGGCATCGGCGCCCGGAGGGGCACTGCCCGCGCTGCGGCGCGCCGATGGTGCACGGCACCGTCGGCGGCCGCTCGACGTGGTGGTGCAGCGCCGAGCAGGCCTGAGCGAGCGGCACCCTCGCCCAGCGAGGTCGGGTGCGAGTGCCGTCCGCTCAACCGCGCAGCCGCGCGTTCTCCTCCTCCAGCTCCGCCAGGCGCGCCCGCAGGGGGCGCAGGGCCGGCTCCAGCTCCGGCTCGCTCCACCTCGGCGTGATGTGCTGCGGGCAGTTGGGCTGCACGCCCTCGACGTGGATCAGCACCAGCCGCTCGGGGCGCCCGTCGGTGACGACGTCGGTCAGGCGCGCGGTCAGCGCCGGGTCCGCGTCGAGCGCGACATCGCGGTGGCGCTGCCCTGCTCGGCCTGCACCTGCCGGACGGGGTCGGTGAACGCCAGCTGTGCGTATCGGCTCATGGCCAGGACGGTACCGACGGTTCCGTTCTGCGCTAGGGTCGGCTCCGTGCCCACCGCCGCTCGCGACCGCCTGCTCGCCGCCGCCGACCGGCTGTTCTACGCCGAGGGCGTCCGGGCGGTGGGGGTGGAGCGGCTGCTCGCGGAGTCCGGGGTCGGGCGGGCCTCGTTCTACCGGCACTTCCCCGGCAAGGACGACCTCGTGGTCACGGTGCTGGGCGAGCGGCTGCAACGGTGGCGGGCGGACCTGGCGGCCGAGGTCGAGGAGCGCGGCGGCGGAGTGCTCGCCGTGTTCGACGTGCTCGCCGACCAGGCCGCCGACCCGGCCTTCCGCGGCTGCGCGGCGATCAACGCGATGGTCGAGGTGGCCGACCAGGACAGCGCCGCCCATCGCGTCGCCGCCGAGCACAAGGAGCACCTCGCGGCCTACCTGCAGACCCTCACCGGTGACGCGGAGCGCGCGCGGGACCTGCTGCTCGTCGTCGACGGGGCGCTGGTGACCTCGCTGCGCGATCCGGGTGCGATCGGCCGGGCCAGGAGGGTGGCCGGGCGCCTGTTCGACTGATCATGGGCGGGCCGGGCTCGGCTGCACCGCTGCCCGACGCCACCAGATCCAGGTCGCCGCACACGCCGCCAGCCAGGCGGCACCGAGCAGCCATCCGACGACCACGTCGCTGAACCAGTGCACGCCCAGGTAGACCCGGGTGCTGCCGACGGCCCCGACCCACAGCGCCGCGACCACCACCATCGCCGTGCGGGCCGCGCGTCCCCGACCGGCCCAGGCCAGCACGACCAGCGACCCGATCACGACGATCGACATCGTCGCGTGCCCGGACGGCAGCGACTCGTTGCTCTCCCGCACGACCTGGGTGAGCTCCGGCGGCCGGGGCCGGTCGACGAGGATCTTGATGCCGCGGAACAGCAGCGCCGCCCCCGCCATCGCGCCGACGACGAACACCGCGTCGGCCCGCCGCCCGCGCGCCCAGCACCGGATCCCCACCAGCGTGGCGAGCAGGCCCATGGCGAAGGTGTTGCCGACCTCGGTGATCGTGACGGCGACGGTGTTCAGGCCGCCCGTGCGCGACTCGACCGCCTCGCCGAGGAACCGGGCGTCGAGCCGGCCCGGGCCCGCGGTGTCCAGGGCCGCCCACATCGCCGCACCCGCCGCGACCAGGAGCAGCACGGCCACGAGCACCGTGCGCCCGGGCCGGGGGGCGGCGGCCGGCAGGTGGGCGTCGAGTCCGGCCGGGGGCACGCCGGTGGCCGGGCCGCCCTGCCCGATCGCGCGCCGGTCGGAGCGGTCCCGCCCGGGCGCGTCCCCCCGCCCCGTGTCGGCCCGCCCCGTGTCGCCCCGGGCCGTGTCGGTCCGGCCGTCGCTCACCTGCTCGCCGTCCGCCTGCGTCATCGCCGCCCTCGTCGTACGTGCTCTCGTCGTACGTGCCGGGGCCTGTTCAGCGACCGCGCCACTCCCGGTAGCGGCTCACCAGCGCCGCGGTGGAGGAGTCCAGCCCCGAGAGGTCCGGGTCGGCGTCGGTGAGCACCGGTCCGAGCTGCTTCGCGAGCACCTTGCCCAGCTCCACGCCCCACTGGTCGAACGAGTCGATGCCCCAGACGGTGCCCTCGACGAACGTGACGTGCTCGTAGAACGCGATCAGCTGCCCGAGCACGGCGGGGGTCAGCCGGCGTGCCAGGATCGTCGAGGACGGGCGGTTGCCGGGCATCACCTTGTGCGGGACGACGTCGGCCGGGGTGCCCTCGGCCGCGATCTCCTCGGCGGTCTTGCCGAACGCGAGAGCCGAGGTCTGGGCGAACATGTTGGCCATGAACAGGTCGTGCATGTCCGTGGGCCCGTGCACCGACCGCACGTGGTTGGGCTCGGCGAAGCCGATGAAGTCGCACGGGACCATCCGCGTGCCCTGGTGGATGAGCTGGTAGAAGGCGTGCTGGCCGTTGGTGCCCGGCTCGCCCCAGAAGATCTCGCCGGTCGCGGTCGTCACCGGCGTGCCGTCGCCGCGCACCGACTTGCCGTTGCTCTCCATCGTCAGCTGCTGCAGGTAGGCGGGCAGCCGGTGCAGGTACTGGCTGTAGGGCAGCACCGCGTGGGTCTCGGCGCCGAAGAAGTTGACGTACCAGACGTTCAGGAGCCCGGCGATCACCGGCAGGTTCTGCTCCAGCGGGGCGTCGCGGAAGTGCCGGTCCATCGCGTGCATGCCGGCGAGGAAGTCGGCGAACCGGTCCCGCCCGATCGCGACCATGAGCGAGAGCCCGATCGCCGAGTCCACCGAGTAGCGGCCGCCGACCCAGTCCCAGAACCCGAACATGTTCGCCGCGTCGATGCCGAACTCCTCCACCTCGGCCGCGTTGGTCGACACGGCCGCGAAGTGCCGCGCGACGGCGGTCTCGTCGTCGAGCGCGCCGACCAGCCAGGCGCGCGCGGCGCGCGCGTTGGTCAGGGTCTCCTGCGTGGTGAAGGTCTTGGACGAGACGATGAACAGCGTGGTCGCCGGATCGAGGTCGAGCAGCGTCTCGGTGAGGTCGGTGGGATCGATGTTGGAGACGAAGCGCATCGTGAGGTCGCGCTGCGAGTAGTCGCGCAGCGCCTCGTAGGCCATCACCGGGCCCAGGTCGGACCCGCCGATCCCGATGTTGACCACGGCGCGGATCCGTTGCCCGGTGTGCCCGAGCCACTCCCCGGAGCGGACGGCGTCGGTGAAGGCGCCCATCCGGTCGAGCACCTCGTGCACGTCGTCGATCACGTCCTGGGCGTCGACGGCCAGTGCGGTGGCCCGCGGCGCGCGCAGTGCCGTGTGCAGGACCGCGCGGTCCTCGCTGGTGTTGATGTGCTCGCCCGCGAACATCGCCTGGGTGCGCTCGGGCAGGCCGGCGGCCCGGGCGAGCGCGGTGAGCAGCGGCAGCGTGTCGCGGGTGATGCGGTTCTTGGAGTAGTCCAGGACCAGGTCGCCGCCGGTGGCGGTGAGCGCCGCGGCGCGCCCGGGGTCGTCGTCGAACAGGTCGCGCAGGTGGGTCCGGGCGACGGCGGCCTGGTGCTCGGTGAGGGCGGCCCACTCGGGGGTAGCGGCGATGTCCACGGCGGCCATCCTGCCGTCACTCAGCCGTGGACGGGGGACGGGGCCTCCGGCTGGTCCCACAGGGCGATCCCGCCCAGCAGCCCGGAGATGTTGGGCACCAGCGTGCGGTTCTCCCCGAGGGTGTCGGGGTCGAGCCGCTTGGCGTTGCCGCCGCCGATGTAGACGTGGTCGGGCAGCACCATCGCCTCGAACGCCTCCAGCGCGTCGAGCACCCGCTCGCGCCACGCCTGCTTGCCGATCTCCTCGCGCTGGTTGTCCCCGCACGCCACCTCGATGGACAGGCCCTCGCCGAACCGCCCGTGCGACAGCTCCATGTGCGGCAGCAGCACCCCGTCGAAGAAGATCGCGCAGCCGACGCCGGTGCCGAGCGTGATCACCAGCTCCATGCCGCGCCCGGAGACCACGGCCGAGCCCTGCACGTCGGCGTCGTTGGCGACCCGCACGGGCCGGTCGAACCGGTCCCGCAGCGCCGTCTCCAGCTCGAAGCCGTGCCAGAGTGCCACCAGCTCGGGGTCGGGGTCCTGCCCCGGGCCGCGGCGGGAGAACGCAGGCACCTCGCGGACCCGGCCGTTGCGGATCGCGCCCGGGAAGCCGACCGACACCCGGTCGTGGGCGGGCTGGGTGGCCGCGAGCGCCGTCAGCTCGTCGAGCAGGACCGACGGGGTGCAGGGGTAGGGGGTCTCCCGCCGCACCCGCTCCGAGGTCATCTCGCCGTCCGGGTCGAGCACGGTGGCCTTGAGCCCCGAACCCCCGACGTCGATCGCGAGCGTGAGCGCCATCGTCCGACCTCCCGTTGTCGATCCTGCGCGGTATCGATCCAGCGACGGACGCTACACGCGCGGGGGCGCGGCCAGCACCCTGCCGGACGTCGCAGTCGGCCCTCCCGAGCCACAGCAGGGTGGCTCTACTCCGGTCCGGTCGGAGCACAGCCACCCTGCTGTGACCGGCGGGACGGGATGGGGGCGCCACGGGGGAGGAGCTGCGCCGTGTCCTCCACCGTCTCGGGGTAGATCAGGCCGCTGCCGGTGTTGAGGACCACGACGTCCTCGGTGCCGTCCAGCCAGCCCGACTCCCTCAGCTGCCCGACCGCGGCCACACACGCCGCGCCCTCGGGGCAGATCCAGGTGCCCTCGTCCCGGGCCAGCGCGGCCTGCGCGGCCAGCAGGTCGTCGTCGGTGACGGCGACCGCGGTGCCGCCGGTGTCGCGCACGGCGTCGAGGACCAGGAAGTCGCCCAGCGCCTTCGGGACGGTGATGCCGAAGGCCACGGTGCGCGGGTCGGCCGGGGCGGTGCTCTCGGCCAGGCCGGCGTGGAAGGCGTCGACGATCGGCGCGCAACCGCTCGCCTGCACCGCGACCAACCGCGGCAGGTCACCGCGCAGCCAGCCCAGCTCGCGCAGCTCCCGGAACGCCTTGTGCATCGCGATGATGCCGACGCCGCCGCCGGTCGGGTAGAGGACGACGTCCGGCGCGCGCCACCCGAGCTGTTCGACGATCTCGTAGCCCATCGTCTTCTTGCCCTCCAGCCGGTAGGGCTCGCGCAGCGTGGACACGTCCTGGTAGCCGGCCCGCTCGCGCACGGCGGCGGCGATCAGCGCACCGGCGTCCCCGATCAGGCCGTCGACGAGGTGCAGCTCCGCGCCCGTCACGAGGCACTCGCGCCGGGTGATCACCGGTGCGTCCGCGGGCATCGCGATCAGCGCGGCCATCCCGGCCCGCGCCGCGTACGCCGACCAGGCCGCTCCCGCGTTGCCGTTCGTCGGCATCGCGACGCCGGCGACGCCCAGCTCCCTGGCCCGCGAGACGCCCACCGCCGCGCCGCGGGCCTTGAACGCCCCGGTCGGCACGAGGCCGTCGTCCTTCATCCGCAGGCCCGCGACGCCGAGGCGGGCGCCGTGGCGGGGCAGGTCCAGCAGCGGCGTCATGCCCTCCCCGGGTGTGACGATCTGCCGCTCGTCGCGGACCGGGAGCAGCTCGTGGTAGCGCCAGATGTCCGCCCGACGTGCGGTGATGTCGGCGGGCGACACGGTGGCGGCGACCCGGTCGAGGTCGTAGCGCGCGAGGAGCGGCGCGCCGAGCGGCGAGGTGCCCTGGACCACGTCGGCGTCATGGCGCGAGCCGTCACGGGAGCACTCGAGGTGGGCGAGAACGGAGTAGTCCGATGTCGGAGAGGGCACGAGGACAGGCAAGACGTCGGGTGCGGTTGCGTCAACCGGGTGGCGGTTCGGAGGGCCTGCGGACACGGTGTGCCACCGATCACGACGAGCGGCGGGTGACGGCGGGCGATCGGTCGGCCGGCGCCGTTCACGACATGGGGTGATTACGCCGACTGCTCGTCGCACGTCGGCGAATGGTCGTCGCGGAATCCACTGACCAGCCGTGTTCGCGCCACTCCATCGGGTTAGCGTCCCTCGGCGAAAGAGACCACACGATCACCGAAGGTTCCGGAGGCTCCCCCCAATGAACCGTCCCCTTCCCGCTCCGTTCAGCGACGTGGCGCTGCTGGTCGCCCGCGTGCTGCTCGGCGTCGTCATGTTCGCCCACGGCTACCAGAAGATGGTCATCAACGGCATCAGCCGCACCACCGAGGGCTTCGAGACGCTCAGCATCCCGCTGGCGATCGTCTCGGCGTCGTTCGTCACGGTGGTCGAGTTCGCCGGGAGCGCGCTGCTCATCCTCGGCGCGCTCACCCCCTTCGTGGCCGCGTGCAACCTGGTGATCATGGGTGGGGCCGCGCTGTTCGTGCACGCCAAGAACGGCATCTTCGTCGCCGACGGCGGGTGGGAACTCGTCGGCGTCATCGGAGCCGGGTTCCTGTTGCTCGCCGCGATGGGGCCGGGCCGCTTCAGCGTCGACCACGTGATCAACCGCAAGCAGCGTGAGCACCGTGAGGCCCTGGCCCGCTCGCAGGGTGCGCGCCCGGCCGCCCGCCACGTGGCACCGGCCGCGTCCGCCGACCTGTGGACCCCGCCGCAGGGCTCGCCCGCCCCGCTGCCCCGCCGCGCCGCCCGGCCGCAGGGCATCTCGACCTACCGCTGACCGCCCCCACGTCGGGAGCGCCCGCGGGGCGCCCGGTCCGCCGGGCCGGGCGCCCCGCGGGTGGCGTGCGGCACGATGAGGCCATGGCGCTGCGCCACGTCACCGCGATCCGCTACGTCACAGCACTACGTGAGGGCGGCTCGCTCCCCGGCCTGATGGAGGCCGACGACCTCGGCACCTACGTCGTCAAGTTCCGCGGCGCCGGGCAGGGGCCGAAGGTGCTCGTCGCGGAGATCGTGGCGGGCGAGCTGGCCCGCGGGCTGGGGCTGCCGGTGCCCGACCTGGTCACCGTCGAGCTGGATCCGGCGCTCGGGGCGACCGAGCCGGACCAGGAGGTCCAGGAGTTGCTGCGCGCGAGCCCCGGGCGCAACCTCGGCATGGACTTCCTGCCCGGCGCGTTGGACCTCGACCCGGCCGCGTTCCCGCCCGACCCCGGCCTCGCCGGGCGGATCCTGTGGTTCGACGCGCTGATCGGCAACGTCGACCGCACGTGGCGCAACGCCAACATGCTGTTCTGGCACGGCGAGCCGTACCTGATCGACCACGGCGCGTCGCTGACGTTCCACCACAGCTGGACCGGTGCCGACGCGTGGGCCCACCGCCCCTACGCCGCCGCCGACCACCTCCTGCTGGGCTGCGCCCCGGACCTCGACGCCGCCGACCGCGCCCTGGCCCCGCTCGTCACCGCGGAGCTGCTGGATCGGGCCGTCGGTGCGGTGCCGCAGGAGTGGCTCGACGGAGCACCCCGGGCCGCCTACGTCACGGCGCTGCTGGCCCGCCGCGACGCGCGGGCGCAGTGGCTGCCCGGTGTGCACGCGGCGGTGGCCGCGCGGGCGGGCCGGGTGCGGGAGCCGGACCCCGCACCCGACCGGCCCCGGTGGCCCACCGGGGGGCGCCGGTCATGAGGCACGCCTACGAGTACGCGTTGCTGCGCGTGGTGCCGCGCATCGAGCGCGGCGAGGCGATCAACGCCGGCGTGCTGGTGTACTGCCGCGCCCTGGACTTCCTGGGTGCACGCGTGTATCTCGACCCGACGCGGCTCGCGATGCTGGACGCGGACGCGGACGCGGCGGCCGTCGCGCGCGCCCTCGACGCCGTCGCCGCCGGGTGCGCCGACCGCGGCACGTCGGCTGCCCGGCACGCCGGGCCGGCGGGCGACGAGGACCGCGGACGCCGGTTCCGCCGCCTCACCGCCCCGCGCAGCACCGTCGTCCAGGCGGGCCCGGTCCACACCGGGATCACGGCCGACCCCGCCGCCGCCCTGACCCATCTCCTGGACACACTCGTGCGTTCCCGCTGAGTCGGGCCCGACTCGCGCGCACGCAGGGCCCGACTCGCGCGCACGCAGGCCCCGACTCGCGGGGGTGCCGCGTCAGCGCAGGGCGTCGCCGAGGCGGGTGAGGCTGGCCGACATCTGCTCCTGGGAGACGCGGGGGTAGAGGGCGAGGGCGCCCTCGTCGCGCACGCCGCTCCAGTCGTAGGTGTGGGTGACCTTCGTACCGCCGTCGGCGGTCGGCTCCAGCTCCCAGCCGTAGGTGTGCCCGCTGGGGTCGAGCTCACCGATGACGTGCGACAGGGAGCCGGGCGGGTGGATCGCCGGGGCCCAGGCGATGCGCCGGCCCGGCTCGAAGTCGACGACCTCGCTGCGCATCCGGTAGTCGCCGATGCCGTCCTGGTTCATCTTCATGACGAACGCGTCGCCGACGCCGGAGACCGGGCTGGGCCCCTCGTCCAGGCCGCGCAGCATGCCCGCCCCGTCGAGCTCGGTGTGCTGGGCCGGGTCGGCGAGCAGCGCGAACACGCGCTCCGGTGGTGCGTCGATCGTGCCGCTGACCTGCAGGGAGCGTTCCTCGCTCATGTGTCCTCCATCGACGGTGATGTGGTGCGACTCTGTGGTGCGCAACGGAATCCACCCACGGGTGCACGGTGGCCGTCAACCGGCACCGTCCACTGTGATGGGGTGATGACGACCGACGCCGTGCCCGAGACCGCCCTCGCCGACTGGTTCCGCACCGCCGTGCCGGGGTCGGTCGCGCCGCTGTCCGTGCAACGGATCGCCGGCGGGCACTCCAACCTCACCTTCCGGATCACCGACGCGACCGGTGCGACGTGGGCGCTGCGGCGCCCGCCGATGGGCATGGTGCTGGCCACCGCGCACGACATGGGCCGCGAGTGGCGCTTCCTCACCGCGCTCGCCGGCACCGCGGTGCCGGTGGCGCCACCGGTCGCGCTGTGCACGGACCCGGAGGTGATCGGCGCGGAGTTCTACGTGATGGGGTTCGTCGAGGGCGACGTGCTCGGCGACGAGGCGTCCGGACACCGGCTGGAACCCGCGGCCCGACACGCGGCGGGGCTGGACGCGGTGGAGGTCATGGCCGCGCTACACGCCGTCGATCCCGACGCGGCGGGTCTGGGCGACCTGCGCCGCCCCGGCGGCTACCTGCAGCGCCAGCTGCGGCGCTGGCACCGGCAGGTGCACGCGTCGGCGGTGACCGACCTCGACGTCGTCGACGCCGCGCACGACGCGCTGGCGGCGCGGGCGGCGCGGCTGCGGCCGTCGGAGGTCCGGATCGCGCACGGCGACTTCCGCCTCGGCAACCTCGCCGTCGGCCCGGACGGGCGGGTCCGGGCGGTGTTCGACTGGGAGCTCGCGACGCTCGGCGACCCCCTCGCCGACCTCGGCTGGTTGATCGCGTCCTGGGGCCGCCCGGGGGACGCCGTGCCGCCGACGCTGCGCGGGCCCAGCCTCGTCGAGGGCTGGGCCGAGCGTGACGAGCTGGTGGACCGGTACGCGCGGCGCTCCGGTCGCGACGTGACCGACCTCGACTTCTACGTTGCCTTCGCCCGTTGGCGCTCGGCCTGCATCGGCGCGGGGGTCTGGAGCCGCTACGCCGGCGGCGCGATGGGCGAGGGCGAGCCGGTCGAGGTGTCGGCGGCCCGGCTCGCCTCCCTGCACGCGCAGGCCGCGGCGGCGCTGGCGGCGCTGGGCGGCTGAGGTCGGGTCCGCCCGTCGGTCACGTCGGGTCCAGGGTGATCGCCACTCCGGTCGCGCCGCCGTGCCGACGCCGCAACCCGCTGATCGTCGTCAGCACCCGGCCGAGCAGGCCGTACTTGCGGCGCACCGCGTCGCGGACGCGCCGGGTGCCCGCGGCGTCGAGCACCGTGGCCGTGCCGGGCACCGCTGGGCCGAGCGGGGTGCCGCGCCGGTCGCACTCGGCCAGCGTGACGGCGCTGCTGCGGCGGATCCGCTTGATCTTGCCCGACGACGCGGGCGTCCAGACACCGAGCGCGCCGTCGACCGGCACCACCCACACCGGCGTGGGCACGCCGGTGCCGTCGCGGCGGAACGTGGTGAGCAGGACGAACTGCGCGTCGGCGAGCGGGGTCACGCGGAGACGGTAGCGGGGCGCAGGTGGACCGGCATGGCGTCGTAGCCGCGCAGTACCCGGGTGGGGCGGCGGTGCGGCGGTCCGGCCGGCGCGAGGTCGGGGAAGCGGTCGAACAGCGCCCGCAGCCCGACCTCGCCCTCCATCTTCGCCAGGCCCGCGCCGAGGCAGTAGTGGATACCGCTGGAGAACGCGATGTGGTCGCCGGCTCCTGCGCGGGTGACGTCGAAGGTGCCCGGGTCGGTGAACACGGCCGGGTCGCGGTTGGCCCCGCCCAGCATGATCACGACGATCCGCCCCGCGCGCATCCGCGCGCCCTCGGCGATCTCGGTGTCGCGCAGCGCGATGCGGCCGGTGCGCTGCACGGGGGAGTCGATGCGCAGGATCTCCTCCACGGCGTTCGGCCAGCGGGTCGGGTCGGCGCGCAGCAGGTCGAGCTGCTCGGGATGCGAGGTGAGCAGCGCCGCCCCGTTGCCGATGAGGTTGACGGTGGTCTCGAACCCGGCCGCGAGCAGCAGCATCGCGATGCTGGTCAGCTCGTCGTCGTTCAGCTTCCCCTCCGCACCGTGCGCGTGCACGAGGGTGGAGAGGATGTTGTCGCCGGGGTTGCGGCGGATGTGCTCGAAGTGGTCCTGCATCCAGGCGGACAGCGCGGTGAGGTCGCGCTCGGAGCGGCGGAACTCCGACCACGACAGCCCCGCGTCGAGCGAGAGCGCCCCGCCCGCGCCCCACTCCAGGAACTGGCGGCGCATGTCCACCGGCGCCCCCAGCATCTCGGCGATGACGGTGGCGGGCAGCAGCGCGGCGTAGTCGTCGATGAGGTCGGCGCCCTCGCCCCGTCCGTGACGGGCGGCCATCTCGTCGAGCAGCCCGGTGGCGACCTCCTCGGTGCGGCTGCGCAGTGCGGCCACCGCCCGGGCGGTGAACGCCCTGGTCACGAGTTTGCGATAGCGCGTGTGGTCGGGCGCGTCGACCGACAGCATCGACGGCGGGGTGACCGGTCCGAGCGGCCCCGGCCCGCCGGCGCGCACCAGCAGGCGCAGCGCGGCGGGGGCCTCGCCGCTGGGTCCGCCGACGACGCCGAGGTCGGGGCTGCGCAGGATCGCGGTGGCGACGTCGTGGTGGGCGGTGTGCAGCACGATCCCGTTGTCGACGAGCCGGCCGCGCTCGCGCAGGTCGTCGTAGTGGGTGAACGGGTCGGCGACGACCGCGGGGTCGATCATCAGCCGGGCCGTCGGGTCACCCGCCCGCATCCTGCGGGCGACGGCCCGCTTGATCATCCCGTGCCGGATGCCCCACCGGATCGCCTGCCGCACGTCGGCCTCCTGCCGCCCCACTGCTTCCTACTGTCGGTAACCTCCGTGAACTTACCGCCGGTAACCTGATCCGGCCACCTCTTCGTGGTACGGATTGCCGGTGACCGACCCCCGGCTGCTGGCCGTCGCCGACCTGCACGTCCGCTACCCCGACAACCGGGCCATCGCCGAGGACCTGCGTCCCGCCCACGACGGCGACTGGCTGATCGTGGCCGGCGACGTCGCCGAGCAGGTCGACGACGTCGTGCGCACGCTGGGGCTGCTGCGCGAGCGGTTCGCCCGCGTGATCTGGGTGCCGGGCAACCACGAGCTGTGGACGCGCACGAAGGACCCGGTGTCGCTGCGCGGCGTGGCCCGCTACGACCGGCTCGTGGCGCAGTGCCGGGAGATCGGCGTCGACACCCCGGAGGACGCGTTCCCGGTGTGGACGGGCGCGGGCGGCCCGGTCGTCGTCGCGCCGCTGTTCGGGCTGTTCGACTACACGTTCCTGCCCGACGGCACGAGCACCCCGGCCGAGGGGCTGGCCGCCGCCTACGCCGCGGGTGTGGTCTGCACCGACGAGCACCTGCTGTTCCCGGACCCCTACCCCGACCGCGCGGCCTGGTGCGCCGCCCGGGTCGCGGAGTCCCGCCGCCGCCTCGACGCGCTGGACCCCGCGCTGCCGACGGTCCTGGTCAACCACTGGCCGCTCACCCGGTTCCCGACCCGCGTGCTGCGCCACCCCGAGTTCGCGCTGTGGTGCGGCACGACCGCCACCGCCGACTGGCATGTGCGCTACCGCGCCACCGCCGTCGTGTACGGGCACCTGCACATCCCGCGCGTCACGGTGGAGGACGGGGTGCGGTTCGTGGAGGCGTCGCTGGGCTACCCGCGGGAATGGCGCGCGCGGGCCGAGCGGGGTCGATCCGCGCCGCTGCCCCGCCAGATCCTGCCGGCACCGGAACCCGAGCCCCTGCGGGATCCCGGAACCACCACCAGACGGCCACCCACAGCACCGGTCCGGTGACGGCCAGGATCGCCAGCGCCAGCCACGCGGTCTCGTAGACGAACCCGGTGGCCGCCCACCCGGCGATCCAGACCGCCATCAGCGCGGTGCGCCGCCGGATCAGCCGCCGGTGCACCACCACCAGCGGCTCGCGCATGTCGGTGACGACGACCGGCCGGTCCACCGCTCCAGTATCACCGCCCGCGGCCGCAACGCCGGAGTACTCCCTTGTTGACAATGATTGTCGTGTGCGTGACGGTGGTCCCATGACGACTCGTTCCGGGTACACGGCCCTCGCCTGCGTCGCGCCCGGCTGCGGCCTGGCCGACCCCGCCACCGTCGGTCCCGCGCTGGTCGAGGCGTTGCGTAGGGCCGTCCGTGCCAGCGGGCACGGGGTGCTGGTCAGCGCCGGATGCCCGTTCGCCGGGGCGTGCGGCCCGCGGGCGGTGGCGCCCGTCGTGGTGGTCCAGCCCTGCGACGACGAGCGCCGCCCGACCTCCTGCGCGCTCACCGTCGGCCCGCTGCGCACCGAGGCCGACGTCGAGGCCTTCACGGCCTGGCTGCGCGCGGGCGATCTCGACCCGCGCCTGCTGCCTGCCCACCTCCTCGACGCCGCCCGCCGCGCCGCCGCCCGCGGTCGATGATCGCCGCCCGCGGTCGATGATCGCCGGCCGCGGGACGTGAGCTGTGGAACCGCCGCCCGTGTCCCGATCCTGGCGATCATGGTCGGTCGCACCGTCGGTCCGGGTCGGTCGTTGCACCGGGTGGTGGAGGGGAGCGGGCATGCGGGCAGCGGTGCGGCTGGCGATGACGGTGACGGTGACGGTCGGGGCGGCGGTGGTGATCGGGGCGGCAGGGCCCGCGCTCGCCAGTGACGACGGGCCGCCGTTGAGCGTCCCCGCCGCGGCGCTCGACGCCGCGCTGGAGTGCACCGACGGCGGCGCCGAGCTCGACCCCGTGCTGCTGATCCCGGGCACCGGGCTCACGCCGGGCCCGAACTTCGACTGGAACTACGAGCCGCTGTTCCTCGCGCAGGACCGGGCCTACTGCACCGTCGAGCTCCCGTTCGCGGCCACCGGCGACATCCAGGTGGCGGCCGAGTACGTCGTCCACGCGCTGCGCGCGATGGGACCGGGGACCGACGTCGTCGGCTACTCGCAGGGCGGGATGATCGGCCGCTGGGCGCTGAAGTACTGGCCCGACACCCGCGACCTGGTCGACGACCTGGTCGGCCTCGCGCCGTCCAACCACGGCACCCTCGACGCCGACGTGCTGTGCGCGGGCGGGCCCTGCGCCCCGGCGATCCACCAGCAGGCGCTCACCGCCGAGTTCATCGACACCCTCAACACGGGACCGGAGACCGTCGCCGGGGTCGACTACACGGTGGCGTACACGCTGTTCGACGAGGTGGTCGTGCCCAACGCGGTGCCCCCGGCCAGCTCCCCGCTGCGCGGAGGGGAGGGGGAGATCGCCAACATCGCGGTGCAGCAGGTCTGCCCCGGCCATGTCGCCGAGCACCTCACGCTGGGCACGTTCGACCCCGTCGCCGCGGCGATCGCGCTCGACGCGCTCGACACCGACGGCCCGGCCGACCGCACCCGCATCGACCCCGCCGTCTGCCGCGTGCCGTTCATGCCCGGCGTCGACCCCCTGACGTTCCCGACCGACCTGGCCCGCTTCGGCGCGGCCGTCGGCACCGGCATCGCGACGGCCCCGCTGGTGCCCGCCGAACCACCCCTCGCGGCCTACGCGCGCTGACCGGGGCCACCGCGGTGTGACGAGCGCGGTGACCGCGGCGGCCGCCACGGACCGCGCGGCGCGTGGTGGGATGGCCGGTATGACGGGAGCGCGGACACTGCAGCGCGGCGGCGCGGAGTCCTTGTGGGCGCAGCTGCTCGCCGACCTGCGCCGCCGCCTCGACGACGGCGAGTTCACCGACGCCTTCCCGGGAGAGCTGGCGCTGGTCGCGGAGTACCGGGTGAGCCGCCACACCGTGCGGGAGGCGCTGCGCAGGCTGCGCGACGACGGCACGGTCGTCGCCGGGCGCGGCCGGGCACCGCGGCTGGCCGAGCCGGTGGAGATCCGCCAGCCGCTCGGGGCGCTCTACAGCCTGTTCGCCTCCGTCCGGGCGGCCGGGCTGAGCCAGCGCAGCGTCGTGCGCACGCTGGAGGAGCGCGCCGACGGGGTGGTCGCGGCGCGGCTCGGCCTGGAGGAGTCCACGCCGCTGGTCTACCTGGAGCGGCTGCGGATGGCCGGCACCGCCCCGCTGGCCGTCGACCGCGTGTGGCTGCCGCACCGGCTCGCCGCGCCGCTGCTTGACCTCGACCTCACCCACACCGCCCTCTACACCGAGCTCGCGCAGGCCTGCGGCGTGCGCCTCACCGGCGGGCGCGAGGACATCCGCGCCGTCGTGCTCTCCCCGGCCGAGCGGGACCTGCTCGCCGTCGACGCGGGTGTGGCCGCCTTCGCGATCGAGCGTCTCGGGTACTCGGGCGGCGACGCGGTGGAGTGGCGGCACACGCTGGTGCGCGGCGACCGCTACACCGTCACCGCCGACCTCTCCGCGGGCGAGGGGTACCAGCTCGGCATGGCCCGCTGACCCGTGGCCGTCCTATCCGAGGCCGGCCTGCGCCGGGTGCTGGTCGTGCTGTGCGGCACCGAGATCGTCAGCTGGGGCGTCCTGTACTACGCGTTCCCGGTGCTGGCCACGAGCATCACCGCCGACACCGGCTGGTCGCTGGCCACGATCACCGCGGCGTTCTCGACCGGCCTCGTGGTCTCCGCGCTCGTGGGCATCCCGGCCGGGCGCTGGCTCGACCGCTACGGCCCGCGCGTGGTGATGACGTCGGGCTCGGTGCTCGCCGTGCCTGCCGTCGTCGGGATCGCGGTGGCCCCGACGCTGCCGTGGTTCTTCGCGGCGTGGGTCCTGGCCGGGATCGCGATGGCCGGGGTGCTCTACGCGCCCGCGTTCGCGGCGCTCACCCGCTGGTGGGGGCCGCGGCGGGTCACCGCTCTCACCGCGGTCACGCTGCTGGCCGGGTTCGCGAGCCTGGTCTTCGCGCCGCTGACGGCGGTGCTGGTGGAGGGCTCGGACTGGCGCCGCACCTACCTGGTCCTGGCCGTGGTCCTCGCAGTCACGACCATCCCCGCGCACCTGTTCGGATTGCGTGGGCACTGGCCCGCGCCGGAGCGGGCCGAGCACCGCGCGCACGACGACCCCGGGGCGATCGCCCGCAGCCGCCCCTTCGTGCTGGTGGTGGCCGCGGTCGGGCTGGGGTCGTTCACGGCCTTCGCCGTGATCGTCAACCAGGTGCCGCTGCTGGTGGAGCGCGGGCTGACCACCACCGAGGCCGCGTGGGCCCTCGGCCTCGGCGGGCTGGGGCAGACGCTGGGCCGGCTGGGGTACGGCCCGCTCGTCGCGGTCACCTCGGTGCGTGGCCGCGCCGTCGCCATCCTGCTCGCGACGGCGGCCACGACCGGCCTGATGGCGCTGGTCCCCGGCCCGACGGCGCTGCTGATCGCCGTCGCGATGCTGGCCGGCGCCGCCCGCGGGGTGCTCACGCTGTTCCAGGCCACGGCGGTCAGCGACCGCTGGGGCGCCGCGCACTACGGCCGCCTGAACGGGATCCTCTCGGCCCCGGTGATGCTGGCGACGGCGCTTGCGCCCTGGGCGGGTGCCGCACTGGCCGACGTGCTCGGCGGGTACCCGGCGGTGTTCGCCGTGCTGGCCGCGGTGGCGGTGCTGGCGGCGGCCTGCGCCGTGGGCAGCGTGCCGCGGAGGCCGTGACGACCCGCCCGCTCGCGTCAGCCGCCGACCTGGGAGAGCCAGTTCGGGTTGGTCATGACGCCCAGGACGTTGCCGAAGGGGTCGACGACCGACGCCGTGACGAATTCCTCGCCGCGCGCGGTGATCGGCTCGTAGGGCGTGGCGCCGAGCTCCAGCAGCCGCGCCACCGTGGCGTCGAGGTCGTCGACGTGCCAGTGCATGATCGCGCCGCCGGGTCCGCCGGTGGCCGCGGGCGGGGCGTAGCGGCGGTCGATGATGCCCAGCTCGTCGTGGTGGTCGCCCAGGCGGAACTCGATGTAGGCCGGGCGGCCCTCGGGTCCGGGACGCTCGAAGTAGGGCGGCACGCCCAGGAAACCGGCGTACCAGTCGGCGGCCGCGGCCACGTCGTCGGCCCAGATGTTCAGGGTGGCGAATCCTCGGAGGCTCATGGGTGCGACGCTAATCGCCGTTGTGGAACCAGCGGTTCCGCAACGGGTGCGAGACTCCGCGGATGTTGGAGACCTCGGTCCGCCTGCTCCGCCTGCTGTCGCTGCTGCAGGTCCGGCGGCACTGGTCGGGCGCCGAGCTCGCCGACCGCCTCGGCGTGACGACACGGACCGTGCGCAACGACGTCGAGCGGCTGCGGATCCTGGGCTACGAGGTGGCGTCGAGCACCGGGGTGGCGGGCGGATACCGGCTCGCCGCGGGCACGGCGTTGCCGCCGCTGCTGCTCGACGACGACGAGGCCGTCGCGGTGGGGCTGGGGCTGCGCGCCGCCGCGTCCGGGAGCGTCACCGGCATCGAGGAGACCTCGCTGCGCGCCCTGGCCAAGCTCGAGCAGACCCTGCCCGCCCGCCTGCGCCACCGCGTCGACGCGCTGCGGCGGGCCACCGTGACGGCCACGGGACACGGACCGACCGCCGACGCCACCACGTTGACGACGGTCGCCACCGCCTGCCGCGACCACCAGGTGCTGCGCTTCGACTACCGCGACCACGACGGCGGGTCGACCCTGCGCCGCGTGGAGCCGCACCGCCTCGTCCACACCGGACGCCGCTGGTACCTGCTCGCCTTCGACCGCGACCGCGCGGACTGGCGCACGTTCCGGGCCGACCGCATCACCCCGCGCCTGCCCACCGGTCCGCGCTTCGCCCCGCGCGAGCCGCCCGACGACGCGGCCACCCACGTCGTGCGCGGCACGGCCTCGCGGGCGTGGGCGTTCCCGGCGCGGGTCCGCCTGCACGCCCCCGCCGAGGTGATCGCCGAGCACGACCGCGTCACCCCGGCCGCGGGCCTGCTCACCCCGGTCGACGAGCACAGCTGCCTGCTGGAGACCGGCAGCGGCTCCCTGCGCGACCTCGTCGGCTACCTCACCGGTCTCGACGTGGGGTTCGACGTGCTCGATCCGCCCGAGCTGCGCGCGCTGCTGCGCGAGCTGGCCGACCGCTACGCCGCCGCCGCGCGCGAGCCTGCGCCCTGACCGGCCGCGTCGCGCGAGGTTGTCGGGGGCCCCGGCATGATGGGCGCTGGCGTGTCGAGGGGATGGCGGATGGGGATGGGCGGATGACTGCGGCAGGGGCACTGATGGAGCAGGACGTGGCGGCCGTGCGGGAGGAGACGGCCGCGGGCAGGCAGGTCACGGTCTGGTTCACCGCGGACGCCGTGGGGGTCCCCGTCGGCGGCTCGGCCAAGGTGCTCGCGGTCGGCGACGTCGAGGAGGGCGACTTCATCCAGGTCCGGCCGGTCGGCTCCAAGGACACGATGTACTGCTCGCCGGGCGAGCTCACGCGCAGCCGGCCGCCGCGGCGCCGGTCCGCGCGGGCCACGGAGCCCGCCACCGACCACACGCCCGCGCCGGTCTCGTCGGCCGCGCCCGCCCGGCGCCCGCCCACGGCCCGTGCGGCGGAGCGCCCCGATCGCCCCGCCGCTGCCAAGCCCGTCCCGGACGCCGCCGCCAAGCCCGGGCCGAAGACCGCTCCGGACACCGCCACCAAGGCCGTTCCGGACACCGCCACGAAGGCCGCTCCGTCGGAGCCGAAGTCCGGCCCGCGCCGCGGCGAGCGCCCGGGCGAGATCGCCGTCACCCTCGCGGCCACGCCCGACGGCGAGTGGTCGGTCGAGGTACTGGTCGGCCGCAAGCGCGTCGTCACCCGCACGCCCGTCCCGGCCGCCGACGTCGCGACGGCCGCGCGGTCCCTGCCGGCACCCGTCGTCGAGGTGATCGAGTCCTCGCTGGAGAGCGCGCGCCGTCGGCAGCGCGAGCGGGTGGAGCAGCTGCGCGCCGAGCTCGACGCCGCACAGCGCATGCTCGACCAGCTGGTCTGAGGGGTCCCGAGCGATCTGGCCGCGCCATCGCCTTCGGGGTGCAGCACTTCGCACCCTGAGCCCGGGCCCTGGCGGTGCGGGGTCGCGAGTCGCACGCGGGGGGCGCGCGCCTCCGTGAGAACGTGTCGCCGTGCCCGAACCGGCCTCCCGGGGTCCCCGTTGACGCCCGCACCCGTGGCGGGCGCGGGTACGGCCCGCCGGTGGGCCCGCCGGGCCGGGCTGGTCGGGGTGCTGGGACTGGTGTGCGCGGCGCTGCTGCCGTTCGCGCCGGTGCGGGTGAACGAGCCCACCGTGAGCTGGCCGCGTGACCCCGTCCGCGTCGAGTCGACGCTGCTCACCCTCACCGCCTACCGGCCGCTGGCGCTGGACGTGCGGTTCTCCTGCGACGTCGTGCGCGCCGCGCAGGCCACCGCCGACGGCCTGGTCGTGTCGACCGGGGTGCCCGGACCGGAGCAGACCGCCACGACGGGACTGGTCGTGCGGGCCGCGGACGGGCGGCTGGTGATCCGCGCGCGGGACCGGGTACTGGTGGACGAACCGGTGCCCGCGGGCCCGTGCGCCTACCGGATCTCGGGGACGGGGACGGGCCGGCCCAGCCTCGTCGCGGCCCCCCCGGGGCTGCTCTCCTCCGACGACCCCGCGGTGCCGCTCCCGGCCGCACCCGCGGGCCGGGCCGGGTTCGCCGGACCCGCGGACGCCGAGCTGACCGTCGCGCGTGACGGCGTGCCGATCGCCCGCGGGTCGGACGAGCAGCTGCCCGACGTCGACGCGCTCGTCAGCTCCGTCACCGACCTGCCGCCGGGCGGGCAGCTCGCGGTGGAGCTGCGCGTCGACGACGAGTTCACCAGCAGCCCCGCCCCGCTGAAGGTGGCGCTCACGGCCGCGGCGGCGCTGGCCCTGCTGGCCACCGCGCTGCTGCTGGCGCGGGTGGACCGGGGCGCGGGCCGGGACCCGCCGCCGGCGCGGGGGCCGGCGCGGCCGCGCGCGGTGGATGTGGTCGTGCCCGCGGTACTGGTCGCCTGGGCCGTGGTCGCGCCCGCCACCGACGACGACGGGTACTTCGTCGCCCAGGCCCGCAACGCGGTGCTGTCCGGCGAGATCGGCAACTACTACCAGTTCTACGACCAGAGCTTCACCCCGTTCACCTGGGTCTACCAGGGGTTGGCCTGGTGGATCCAGCTGGCCGGGGACGCGCCGCTGGTGCTGCGGCTGCCCGCGCTGGTCTGCGGGCTGCTGACCTGGATGGTGGCGCGCCGGATGGTCGCTGCGGCGCTGGACGGGTGGGCGTCCGCGCCGCGCCCGGGCGTGGCCCGCGGCGTGCTGGCCGTCGCGTTCCTCGCCTGGTGGCTGCCCTACGACATGGGCGTGCGCCCCGAGGCGGTGGTGGCCCTGGCCGGCGCCGCGGCGCTGCTGGCGGTGCTGCACGCCGCGCGCAGGCGGCGGCTGGTGGCGGCGTGGGCGGCGTTCGCCGTCGCGGGGGCCGGGTTCACCGCGCACACGACGGGCTTCACGCTGCTGGCGGTGCTGCTCGCGGGGTCGCCCCTGCTGCACGACGTCGTGCGGGTGCCCGGGGACCGGTGGGCCACGGCGACGCGCTGGGCCGCCGTGGTGTCGGGTGCCGCGACCGCGCCGCTGCTGGGCTTCGCCGACGGCGCGCTGCGCGACTTCCGGCGGGGGCAGGCCGCGTTCCTGTCCGTGCTGCCCCAGGGCGGGTGGACCGGCGAGATCGAGCGCTACGTGTTCCTGCTCGACCGGATCCCGATGGGCAACTTCGCCAAGCGGGCCGCCGTGCTGGCCTGCCTGCTCGCCCTCGTCTGGTTCACGCTGCTGGCGGTGGCGGCGCGGGCCCGGCGGGTCGCCGTCCCGACGACGCTGTGGCTGGCCGCGTCCGCGACCGCGCTGTCCCTCCTGGCGCTGTGGGCGACCCCGTCGAAGTGGACGCACCACTTCGGGGCGCTCGCCGGGGTCGGGCCGGTGTTCCTCGCCCTCGCGCTGGTGGCGGCGGTACCGCTGGTCCGGGCGGTGGCCCCGCGACCACCCACGGGCCTGCTCCTCGCGGTCACGGCGTCGTTCGCCGTCGTGCTCGCGCTGGCCTGGCAGGGGCCCAACACGTGGGCCTACGCCTGGCTGGAGGGCGTCCGCACCCCCTACGAGCCGCCGTCGGTGCGCAACGTCGGCCTCGGCCACCCGCTGCTGTGGGCGGCGGCCATGGGTGCCGTCGCGGTCGCGGCAGCGGTCCGGGCGCGCCGGGGCGGGCCGCTCGACGTCCGGGCGCACGTGGTGGCGGCCGTGCCGGTCGTCGTCGTCGCGTCGCTCGCCGCGACGAGCGCGTACGCGGTCGGGGTGTTCGGCCTCGCCGCCGTGCAGGGCGTGCCTCCCGAGTCGGTGTGGGCGCGCACGCTCGCCGACCCCACGGGCCGGGGGTGCGGCGCGGCCGGGGTGATCCGGGTGCTGGACCCGGCCACGGCCCGGCCCCTGACCCCCGCCGTCGGCCTGCCCGTGCCCGCGGTGGGCCCGGGCTTCGTCGAGGGGGCGGGCTTCCCGGCCGACAGCAGGCCGCAGGGGCCCGCGGCGGACCGGGTGTGGGGCAGCTTCGTCTCGACCGGAGGGCGCCCGGCCGAGGAGGCGGTCGGCGAGATCGCCACGCCCTCGTTCGTGCTGCCCGACCCGTCCGACGGGACGCACCTCACGGTCCTCGCCGCGGGCACCCTGGCCGAGGGCGCCTCGCTCACCGCCGTCTATGCCGACGCCGCCGGGCGCGCCGAGGGCACCGAGGTCCTCGCCGACGGCGCCCGCTCGCCGCACTGGCGCACGCTGCGGCTCGACCCGCCGCCCGGTGCGGCCACGGTGCGGCTGGAGGCGGTCGACGACGCCGGGGGCGCCGACGGCTGGCTCGCGTTCACCGCACCCGCCACGGCGCGCGAGGTGGTGCTGCGGGACCTGCTGCCCGCGGACGCGCCGGTCGCGCTCGGGTGGCAGCTCGGGTTCGGCTACCCGTGCCAGCGCCAACCCGCGGTCGTGAACGGGATCACCGAACCGCCCGAATTCGCCGTGCTGCGCGCTGCGGCGCCGCTGGGCGGGTTGGGCGACATCACCTGGCAGCCCGGCCGCGGCGCCGTGTTCGGCCAGGTCACGCGCACGCAGTCGGTGCTGGCGCTGGCCACGGTCGGCCCGGTGGACCCCTACGTCCAGGTGTACGTGCTCGACACGGCGCTGGACCGCGACGCCTACACGGTCACGACGCGCACGCGCACCGTCGGCGGGGCGGGCTGACCGGTGGGCGCGCGATAGGGTGCCGCGCATGCGGTCAGGATTGCCTAGCCTGTGGCCCGCGGGGTGAGCACGGTGCCCGCGGGTACCGAGCGGCTGCGCGCGCCCGTGCTGGCGGGGGTGCTGGGCAAGGTCGCGGAGGCCGTCACCCTGGTCCTGCTGGCGACCGTGGTGCCCCGGCTGCTCGGGCCCTACGACTACGGGCTGTTCTCGGTGGTGCTGACGCTCGTCGCGATCGGCTCGGTCGCGCTGACCCTGGGCGGGGCGACGCTGCTGGGCCGCTACGTCCCGGCCGCCGCCCCCGCCGATCGCGGGCCGCTCGCCCGGACGATGACGCTGCGGCTGGCCCGCAACCGCGCCGCCCTGTTCCTCGCCCTGGTGGTCGTCGCCGGGCTGCTGGTGCTCGCCGACCCCGCGCGGTTCCCGCCGCTGCCCACCGCGTTCGTGCTGGTCGCGCTCGCGCTCAACGTCGCGGCGACGCTCGCGCTGCAGGCCGGCCTCGGGCTGGGCCGGGCCACGGCGTGGTCGGCCCGCTACCCGGTGCAGAACGGCGTGCTGATCGCGGCGGTGTTCGTGCTGTACGCGGCGGCCGGGGTGACCGGGGCGATGGGCGCGGTCGTGGTGGCCGCGGTCGCGGCGGCCGTGCTCGGGGCGGTCGCCGCCGCCCCGCTGCGGCACGCCGGACCGTCCGTGGCGTTCCCCGAGGGGGCGGCGCGGTTCGGGGTGCTGCAGGCCGCCAGCGGGGCGCTCGGGCAGGTCGCGCAGCGCGGCGGCGTCGTCGCGGTGGCGCTGCTGGCCGGGTCCGGCCTGGAGACCGGGTACGCGGCACTGGCCGTCGGCGTGGCGCTCGCGGCCACCTACGCGGTCGTGCAGCTGTTCACCGTGTCGCTGCCCGTGCTCACCCGGCGCCACGCCGGGGGCGGGGCGGATCCCGAGGCCACGCTGCGCCGACTCGCCGGGGTGCTGCTCGCCGTCACCCTGCCCGCGATGGCCGCCGCCGTGCTCGTGCTCGACGTCGCCGTGCCGGTCGCGTTCGGGGCCGACTACGCCGCGGCGACCGGCGCGTTCGGCCCGGCGCTGGCGATGGTCGTCCTCGCTCCCGTCAACGCCCTGCTCGTGCAGGCCGCGGCGCTGCGGCTGCGCTCGGAGGTGCTGCTGCGCGCCACCGCCACCGGGGCGGTCGTCTTCGCCGCGGTCGCCGTGGCGGCGGTCCCGTCGTGGGGGGCCGTCGGGGCGACGACGGCGCTGCTGGCCGGGGCCGCCGGCACCGCGCTGGTGGCGGTGCTCGGCCTGCCGGGCGCCGCCGGCGCGCGACTGGTCGCCGCGTCCCTCGGCGGGTCCGTCGCCGTCGCCGCACTGGGCGTGCTCACATGACGCCGTACCCGCGCACCCTCCCGCCACCCGCGCACGTACCGACGTGCGCGAGTGGCCGGAATGTGTGCAGCTCCCGCTCCCAGCCCGACGGAGGTCCGGCATGACCGAACCGCTCGTGTCCGTGGTCGTGCCGACGCGCGACCGGCCCGACCGCCTCGCGGTGTGCCTGGCCGCGCTGGAACGCCAGGACCATCCGCACCTGGAGATCGTCGTCGTCGACGACGCCTCGCGCGACGCGGCCGCCGTCGCCGCCGCGGTGGCCGCCGCACCGCGGGCCCGGCTGGTGCGCGGGGAGGGCCGCGGGCCTGCCGCGGCCCGCAACGCCGGCGTGCGCGAGGCCCGGGCGCCGATCGTCTGCTTCACCGACGACGACTGCGACCCGGTGCCCGGATGGGCCACCGCGCTCGCCGCCCGCGTCGCCGCGGGCGCCGACGCCGCCGCCGGGCCCACCCGCAACGGCCGGCCCGGCGACGTGCTGGCCGCGGCCGCGCAGGCGATCGCGACGCACCTCGCCGAGGCCGACGTCGAGCCCGCGACCGGGCGCATGCGCTTCGCCCCCACCAGCAACCTCGCCGCGCGGGCCGAGGTCCTGCGCGCCGTCCCGTTCGACGAGCGCTACCCGCTGGCCGCGGGCGAGGACCGCGACTGGTGCGCGCGCCTGCTCGACGGCGGGCGCACCCTGGAGTTCGAGCCCGCCGCGCTCGTCCGCCACCACCAGGACCTCTCGCCGCGCGGCTTCTGGCGCCAGCAGGTTCGCTACGGCCGCGGCGCCTACCGCTTCCGCTCCGACCACGGCACGCTGCTGCGGCTGGAGGCGCCCCGCTTCTACGCGGGCCTGGTGCGGCGCGGGTTCGCCGAGGGCGTGCGGGCGGGTGGGCTGGTCTGCGCCGCCCAGCTGGCGACGGCGCTCGGGATGGGCCTGGAGGCCCGCGCCGCCCGCACCGCTAAGGGCAGGCATAGCTGACTGATAGGGTCGCCCACGGCGCTCGTCGACGCCGCGGGGACGACGGACCGAGCGTGTCGACCACCCCTGAGACCTGTGGAGTGCCTGCGTGCTGACGATCCTCCAGTTCGACGCGGCAAGCGCCTCGGCGCTGACCCGCCTGCTCGCCGACGGCCGACTGCCCACCCTCGCCGGGTTGCGCGAGCGCGGCGTCTGGCACGAGCTCGACGCCCCCGCCACGCAGTTCGCGGCGGGCGCCCAGCACTCGCTCTACAGCGGCGTGGAGCTCGGCGACCACGGCCTGTTCTACCCGTTCCAGTGGTCGGCGCCCGAGCAGCGGGTGCACTACATGGGTGCCTTCCACGCGCCGCCGCCGGTGTGGGAGCGGCTGGGCCGCTCGGGCACGCGCACGCTCGCCGTCGATCCCTACGAGAGCCGCCCGCCGGTCGAGGCCCCGCCGGGGGAGCTGGTGTGCGGCTGGCAGCTGCACGACCGGGTGGTGCTGCGGCAGTGGGCGTCGCCGACGAGCACGCACCGCAGGCTGGAGCGCCTGTTCGGGCCGCCCCAGCCCGTCGACGAGGTGTTCGGGCGGCACACCGTGCGCGAGATGCTCGGCCTGCGCAGGCGGCTGCTCGCCGCACCGGGCCGGGTGGCCGACGCCGCCGAGCTGCTTCTCGCCGAGCAGCCCTTCGACCTGGCCTGGCTCACCTTCTGCGCCGCCCACGTCGCGGGCCACCAGTTCTGGGACCTCTCGCAGCTCGACCCGGCCGGGCTCGACGCCGACGCCGAGCGGGTGCTGGGGGGCACGCTCGACGACGTCTACGCGGCCGTGGACGCGGCGCTGGCCCGGGTCCTGCGCAGCCTGCCCGCCGACGCCGACCTGATGGTGGTCTCGCCGGTCGGCATGGACGTCAACACCAGCCGGGCGGACCTGCTCCCGGAGATGCTGCGCGCCATCCTCGACCCCGGGTCAGCGTCGGAGCGGCCGGACGGGACGCAGCAGCCCAGCGCGCCGGGCTCGATCTGGCGGCTGCGGGCGGCCCTGCCCAGCGGGGCCCGGGCGAAGGTGGCCTCCGCGCTGCCCGAGAAGGTGGCGCTCGAGCTCACCTCCCGGCTGGAGATGCGCGGCGTCGACTGGAGCACCACCCGCGCGTTCGCCCACCCCGCCGAGAACCAGGGCTACATCCGGCTCAACCTGCGCGGCCGCGAGCGCGACGGCATCGTCGCCCCCGAGGACGCCAAGGACCTCATGGACGAGATCGCCGCGGGCATCCTGACCTTCACCGACCTGGACGGCAGCCCGGCGGTGCGGTCGGTGGACCGGGTGTCGGAGCTGTTCGGCACCGGCGACCGGGCCCACCAGCTGCCCGACCTCATCGTGCGCTGGGTCGACACCCCGGCCACCCGGATCGAGGGCGTGCGCTCCGAGCGCTTCGGCACCGTGCTGCGCCACGGCGTCGGCAGCGGCCGCTCGGGCAACCACACCGAGGGCGACGCCTGGGCGCTCGTGGTGCCCGGCGCGTCGCGGCACGCGCAGCCCTCGCGGCCGCCGCGGCTGGAGGACGTGGCGGCCACCGCGGCCGCGCTGTCGGGCGCCGACACCGCCGACATGGCGGGCGAGCCGCTGCTGCAGCGGTAACGACCGGAGAGCGCCCCGCACGCCGGCCGGGACCGGTGTGCGGGGGAGGGGCGTGGTGGGCCGGCCCGCGGTGGCGCGAGACGGCTCAGCGGTCGACGGCGACCGGGCGTCCACCACGCGCGCACGCGCGCACGGCGTCGATCGCGGCCATCACGGCGAGCCCGTCGGCCGCGGTGCCGAGCAGCGGGTCGGGCGTGCCGGTCGTGACCGTGCGGGCCAGCGCCTCGAGCTGCGCGGTCAGCGACGCCACGAGCGGGTGCGGGCCCGCGGGACCCAGCCGGCCCCGCACCGCGGCGACCAGCCCGCCCGTGCCGTGGCGCGCGATCAGCCCGCCGTGCCGGTGACGGGCCTCGACGCGCTCGCGGTGCGGCCGGTCCGCGGCGCACCGGATCCGCGCGCGGGCCGCCCCGAGCACCAGGTCGAACTCCGCCCGGTCCGGGGTGACGGTGGCCCGCAGCACGTCGGTGACCTCGGCCCGGGTGATCCAGCGGGCGAGGTCGACCAGGTGCGGGCCCAGGTCGAGCAGCGCCTCGTCGGCCACGGCGTGCGCGCCCCAGCTGCGGCGGCGGTAGGCGAGCTCGAGGGCCAGCCCGACCTCGGCGCCGGCCGGCACCGCCGCGCGCAGCTGCGCCGTCCCCGGCCCGAACCGGCGGTTGAACCCGATCCACGGCGCCGGGGTGAGCGCCGCGAGCGACGCGGTGTCGTCGAGGTCGGCGGCGGGCGGCTTCTCGACCAGCACCGGCACCCCGGCCGCGGTGGCGGCCCGGGCGTCGGCGAGGTGGGCGGTGGCCGGCGTGGCGAGCACGAGCGCGTCGATCCCGCCCGCGGCGAGCAGGGACCCGGCGTCGGGGTACGCGGACACCCCGCCCGCCGCCCCCGCGACCCGGCCCCGGCGCTCGGGGTCGGGCTCGGCGAGCGCGACGAGCCGGACCCCCGTCGCGGCGTGCGCCGCGGGCACGTAGCCCTCCTCGGCCAGCCGGCCCGCCCCGACCAGCCCGATCCGGATCTCGCTCATCTGCTCTCCTCGCGCCTGCTCGTCGCTGCCGTGCCTGCGGGTGTCGTGCCTGCGGGTGGGCGGGTGGCGCGCCGCTGTTCCGCGACGTGCGCGAGCACCCCGGCCGGCACCGCGGCGACCGCGGTGAGGTGGTGCACGACGTGCAGCCCGATCCCGACCAGCGCCTCGCCGGGCCCCCGGCGCCGGGCCAGCATGCGGTAGAACCCGTGGTTGAGGCCGACGAGCGCGGCCAGCGCCCCCGCCGCGGGGCCCGGGCGGCGGGCCAGCAGCGCCGCGGTCCCGGCCGCGCACAGCGCCGCGCTGAGGCGGTGGCGCCAGCCGAGGTTGAGGGCGGCGGAGCCCTGGCCCGAGCGCAGCAGCAGCGCGACCCACGGCACGCCGCGGCGGGCGAAGTCGGTGAACACCATGGTGCGCAGCGTCCAGGCCTTGAGGTGCGTGCCCTGGATCGCGGGGTCGAGCCGGATCCGGGCCCCGGCGGCGACCAGGCGGGAACCGAGGTCGATGTCCTCGACCGAGGGGTGGGGGAAGCGGGCCGCGTCGAACCCGCCCACCGCGAGGAAGGCGTCGCGGCGCACGGCGCCCAGCCCGGACCAGAACGTGCTGGCCGGGCCGCCCGCGCCCTGGTGGACGTGGTGGTGCAGCAGGTTGCGGAAGGCGGCGACCGTGCCGCCGCGCGAGGGCGTGTCGTCGTAGGAGCCGAACACCGCCGCCACGCCGGGGTGCTCGCCGAACGCGGCCTTGACCCGGGTGAGCGCGTCGGGATGGACCTCGACGTCCGAGTCGACGAACACGACGATCTCGCCGGTGGCGCGCCGGGCGCCGGCGTTGCGGGCCTCGCAGACCGACATCGAGCGCGGACCGTCGACGACGACGACCTCGTCGACGTCGCTCGCCCGGGCCAGCGCCGCCGTGCACCGGGGCAGCGTGGCGGGCAGGTCGGTGGCGGGCACGACCACGGTCAGGGTGGGCATCGCGGAGACCCTAGCGCAGGCCAGCTTTGCTTTGCCTCACCTGGGTGGAGTCGGGCACTGGTAGGCGTAGGCGGCCCACCCCCCGGTGCGGGCGAGCGGGCGGGCGACGTCGGGCAGCGCGGCCATCCCGGCGTCGAGCGCGCCCCCGGAGCGCACGACCGCGACGACGGGCCCCGGGTCGTGGTTGGGGCGGACTACCGCGAGCGGCACGTCGAGGGTCCAGACCAGCCGCGGGCGCACCTCCAGCGCCGCGCCTGCCGCCTCGATCGACACCGCGCCGCACGCGAGCATCGCGTCCCGCCCACCGACGGCGGCGATCAGGGGGTCCAGCTCCGCGTCCGACGCCGCCCACTCGGCGGCCGTCGCGACCTGCACGGGCAGCCACTGGGCCCGGGCCTGCGCGAACGGCACGGCGGCGCCCACCAGCGCGACGAGGACGAGCGGGCGCAGCACGACCGGCCGGGTCGCCCTGACCGCCCAGCCGACCGCGATCCCGGCGAGCACGCACAGGACCGCCGCGGCGGGAGCGTAGAACCGGCCCAGCGCCGCGTAGCCGAACGCACCGGCCATGACCAGCACGATCGCGATCCAGCCGAGCGCACCCGCGGCCAGCACCACCGGGGCCGCCACCCGACGGTGCGCGGCCCACACCACCGCGACCGCCGCGGCGACCCAGACCGGTGCCACGACCGCCCCGGCCGCGTTGTCCATCGCCATCAGCAGGCGCTCGGCCGGACCCCCGGTCAGGACCCTGGCCACCGTCGCCCCGGCGACCGGGTCGCCCGACACCAGCGCGTCGCCGCCGAACCACAGCGCGGGTACCGCGGCCAGTACGGGCACCGCGAGCCAGGCCAGCCGGGGTGAGTGCCAGACCACGTACACCGCGTGGACCAGCAGGAACGGCCAGATCTCCGGGCGGGTGAGCCCGGCCGCGGCCAGGAACAGCAGTGCCTGGCCCCGGCGGTCGTCCAGGTGCCGCTCCACGGCGACCAGGCAGAGCATCACGGTGGCGGGCTCGATGTTGGCCTGCAGCAGGTGGCGGATCCAGCGCGCCTCGGCGTCGGGGGTGAGCAGGAACGCGGCCACGGCCAGGGCGCCGGCGACCGGCCCGGCGAACCGGCGCGCGAGCCGGAACGCCGCGACCAGGCCGACCAGCCCGGCGGTGCGGGCCACCACCGTCCACAACTCGGGCGCGGCGTCACCGAACAGCGCCAGCGGGGTCGTGACCAGCACGGGCAGCGGCTTCCACGCGATGCTCCCGTCCGAGGCGGGCACGCCACGGACGAGCTCGCGCCCCCACACCAGCCACACCCAGGGGTCGTAGCCGAGCACGGCGGGCACGGCGAGCGACGCCCACGCCAGCGCCGCGCACGCCAGCAGCGGCAGGGAGGCGATCGCGGGGCGACGCAGCCGCCGCAACAGCCGCGTGTGCGGGGGCGGCGGGCGCTCCGCACCGGCCGGTTCGGTCGGCGGTGGCGGCTGTGCGGCGGCGAGCCGCTCTGGCGCGCTCACCGCGCCGCCGCGGTCATCGTGGGAGGGCCTCGGCGACCGGAGGCAGGACGATCACCGGCCCGATGACGCGGACCCGCACGGTGTCGCCCGCGCGCCACGAGGCCGAGCCGGGCGTCCGGCTGCGCACGCGCAGGCCGCTGGGCAGTTCCAGGTGCACGAGCTGGTCGTGCCCGTAGAAGGAGCGCCCGAGCACGCGGCCGACCGGGAGGCCCGCGGACTCCGCCGGATGGTCGTCCACCGCCACCCGCTCGGGCCGCAGCACGACGTCCACCGGGCCGTGCAGCGCCGGGTCGGCGGGGAAGCGGCCGAGCTCGCTGTCGACGACGCCGTCGCGCACGGTTCCGGGGACGACGTCGGCGTCGCCGAGGAACTCCGCGACCCACCGGGTGGCCGGCTCGGCGTAGACCCGCTCGGGCGGGCCGACCTGCTCGATCCGCCCGTCCCGCATCACCGCGACGGTGTCGGCCAGTGACATGGCCTCCTGCTGGTTGTGGGTGACGAGCAGCGCGCTCGCTCCGGCCGCGCGCAGGATCGCCGCCACCTCCTCGCGCAGGCCGACCCGCAGCCCCTCGTCGAGCGCGGCGAAGGGCTCGTCGAGCAGGATGACCTCGGGATCCGCGGCCAACGCCCGGGCCAGCGCGATCCGCTGCCGCTCCCCGCCGGAGAGCTCGTGCGGGTATGCGCGCCCGCGCGCGCTCAGGCCGACGAGCTCCAGGCACTCCTGCGCGCGCCCGCGCCGCGGCCTGCCGAAGGCCAGGTTGTCGGCCACGGTCAGATGCGGGAACAGCGCCCCCTCCTGGAAGACCATGCCGATGCGCCGCTGGTCCGGCTCGGTCCAGGCGCCGTCGCCCGCGGCCAGCCTGCCGCCGATCGAGACGGTCCCCGAGTCGGGCCGCTCGAACCCGGCGATGATCCGCAGCAGCGTGGTCTTGCCGGAGCCGCTGGGACCGACCAGCGCCACGAGCTCGCCCGCGCCGACGGTGAGCGTGGCGGAGTCGACGGCACGGGCGGTACCGAAGGACCGGGTGATGTCGATGGCGTCGATCGCGGCGATGTCTGTCATGGTATGGGAACGCTATCCTATGATGGCGCGGCCGAACGGTGTTCGGCCTGTCCGGGGGTTCGCCCCGACGCCCGTCAGGAAGGCCCCCGATGCTCGCGGCCCTGCTCCGCCGTCGACTACTGCTCGTCCCCGCCGTCGTGCTCGTCCTGGTCGTCGTCCTCGGCGTCGTCGTCGTGCTGAGCGGGGGCTCGGGCTCCGCAGGCGGGGGGTCCGCGGACGCGGCGCCCCGGGCCGGTGCTGCCACCGAGGTCGACACCGCCGGGATCGAGTACGCCGACCGGCTCGTCGTCTACAACGGGCGCTCGCACTACGGCGACGAGCAGGTGTTCCTCGACTTCGAGGAGGCGACCGGCGTCGACATCGAGCTGCGCGGCGGCACCGCCCCCGAGCTGTTCGAGCGGCTGGAGCAGGAGGGTGCCGACAGCCCCGCCGACCTGCTGGTCACCACCGACCTGGCCAACCTCTGGCGCGCCGAGGAGGCCGGCCTGCTGCAGGGCGTCACGAGCCCGACCCTGCAGTCCCAGGTGCCCGAGGGTCTGCACGACGCCGACGGGTCCTGGTGGGCGGTGTCCACCCGCCTGCGCATCCCGGTCGTGTCCACCGAGCGGATCCCGGCCGGCGCCGTCGACGGCTACGAGGACCTCGGCGACCCCGCGTACCGGGGCCGGACGTGCCTGCGCACCTCCAACAGCGAGTACAACCAGTCGATGGTCGCGGACATGATCGCCAAGCGGGGTGCGGAGGCCACCGAGGAGCTGCTGCGGTCCTGGATGGCGAACGAGCCCCAGATCCTCGGCTCGGACGGGGAGATGCTCGCCGTGATGGCGGCGGGCGACTGCGACCTGGGTCTGAGCAACCACTACTACCTCGGCCGCGCACTGGACGAGAACCCGGGCTTCCCGGTCGCGCCGGCCTGGCCCGACCAGGACGGCGCCGGTGCCCACACCAACCTCTCCGGTGTCGGGGTCGTGGCCGGGTCGGACGCCGTGCCGACCGCGGTGGCGCTGATGGAGTGGCTCACCTCACCGCCGGCGCAGGAGCAGATCATCGCGCGCAGCGAGTTCGCCGCGAACCCCGCCGTGCCCCCCGCCCCGCACATCCGGGACTGGGCCGACGTGCGCATCGACCCGATCGCGGTCGAGGAGGCCGGGCCGCTGCTCGACGACGCGATCTCGCTGATGCTGGCGGTGGGATGGGACTAGCGGCGGGCGAGGCCCGCCCGACCACCGCCCGGGAGCCGGCCGCTCCGCCACCCCGGCGGCGGCGACGCCCGTCCGGGTGGGCGGTGGCCGGCGTCCTCGTCGCGCTCGGCGTGGCCGGCCCGCTCGTCGTGCTGCCCGCGAGCTTCCTCGCCGGGGGCGGCGGGTTCGACCCGATCGCGCTGGCTCTGCTGCCCTCGGCGCTGCTGCGCAGCGTGCTGCTCGGGGTCGGGGTCGCGGTCGGCACGCTCGCGATCGGCGGCTCGCTCGCCGTACTGGTGTCGTTCTACGACTTCCCCGGCAGGCGGTGGCTGGACTGGGCGCTCGTGCTCCCGCTGGCCGTGCCCGCCTACGTGCTGGTGTTCGTGCTGGTCGGCCAGTTCGGGTACGCCAACCCGCTGCAGAGCAGCCTGTTCGGCGCGGGCCTGCAGCTGCCCGGGCTGCGCGGCCCGCTCGGTGCGATCTGCGCGCTCACCGCGGTGCTCTACCCCTATGTCTACGTGCTCGGGCGCAGCGCGTTCCTCGGGCAGTCCCGCCGGTCGATCGACGCCGCGCGCAGCCTGGGCCGCAGCTACGGGCAGGCGGTGCGGGGGATCGCGCTGCCGCTGGCCCGACCGGCACTGGCGGCGGGCGCGGCGCTGGCAGTGATGGAGGCACTGGCCGACTTCGGCGCGGTGAACCTGCTGGGCTACCAGACGCTCACCGACGCCATCTACCGCGTCTGGTACGGCGCGTTCGACGAGTCGGCGGCGCTGCAGCTCGCGTCGGTACTGGTCGGCCTGGCACTGCTGATGGTCGTGCTGGAGCGGTTGCTGCGCGGCCGGGCCCGCTACGACCAGGCCCTGTCGCGCGGCGACGCGGTGATCCCGCTGCGGCTGCGGGGCTGGCGGGCGGGCGCGGCGACGGCGGCGCCGGTCGCGTTGCTGGTCCTGGTCTTCGGCATCCCGCTGCTGCAGCTGGTGGCCTGGTCGGCCGAGACCGTCCTCGCCGGCCGGGTGGCCGACCGGCTCGGCGAGGCCGTGACCAGCACGCTCCTGCTGGCGGTCGCGGCCGCGTTGCTCGCGGTCGTCACCTCGCTCGCGGTGGTCTACGGCCAGCGGATCGCGCCGTCGCGGCTCGGTGCGGTCGCGTCCCGGATCGCCTCGGTGGGCTACGCGGTCCCGGGCACCGTGGTGGCCGTGGCGGTCTACGTGCCGCTGGTCTGGCTGGACCGCCGCCTGATCGCCGGGGCCGACAACCTGTTCGGGATCGACATCGGGCTGCTGTTCACCGGGTCGATCCTGGGGCTGGTCGGCGCGTACGTCATCCGCTTCCACGCCCAGGCGTTCTTCTCGCTGGAGTCGCGGATGGGGCGCATCCATCCCCATCTCGACGACGCCGCGCGTGCGCTGGGCGCCGACCGCGCGCGGCTGCTCGCGGAGGTGCACGTCCCGCTGCTGTGGCCCGGCGTCCTGACCGCGGCGCTGCTGGTGGCGGTGGAGGTCATCAAGGAGCTGCCGGCCACGGCGCTGCTGCGCCCGCTGGGTCGGGACACGCTGGCCGTCCTGACCTGGGAGGCCACCAAGGACGCCCGCTTCGACACGGCCGCGCTGCCCGCCCTGCTGATCGTGCTGGTCGGGCTGATCCCGGTCGTGATGCTCATCCGGCTCCGGAACCGGGACGGGGTGCGGCCTCCGGTGGGACCGGGCGCCGGCTGACGGCGCGGGGCAGGACCGGGGCGTCGCGGCCGGTGCCGGCCGGGCCCGCGTCGCCGGTCGTCGCCTCGTCGCCGGTCACCTCCTCGTGGTAGTCGGCCTCCACGTTCACCGACCAGATGTCGTGGTCGGTGCCGGTGAGGATGTTCTCGACGGTCAGCATGGCGGTGACCATGGAGTGGTCCTGGTTGTTGTAGCGGTGCATGCCGTTGCGCCCCACGGGGTGCACGTTGGGCACGTGTGCGGCGAGCCACCCGCGCAGCACCGCGACGTGCCCGGCGAAGCCCTCGTCGTAGACGGGGTAGGCCTTGGGCATCCGCACGACGTAGCCGGCCGCCACCTCGTCCGCGCCGGCGAGCCCGAGCGCGGCCAGCTCCCGGGTGCCCAGCTCGACCAGCTCGGCGTCGGGGCGCTCCCAGAGCTCGTCGCCGGCGAACACGAAGTACTCCAGGCCCAGGCAGGTCCAGCCCGGCTTGACCATCGACTCCGACCACCGGCCGAAGTTCTGGATCCGGCCCAGCGCCACCTCGGGGGAGTGCACGTAGATCCAGTTGTCGGGGAAGCTGCCGCTCTCGGGGACCACCAGCGCCACGGTGAGGAAGTCGCGGAAGCTCAGCGCGTCGGCGGCGGCCCGGACGGCCGGGGGGGCCGGCGGGTCCATGGCCCGGACCAGGTCGGGCAGCGGCATGGAGGAGATCACGTGGGTGCACGGGTAGCTGGTCGTCGCCCCCTCCGCGGTCGCCGTGACGCTCACGGCGCGCCCGCCCTCCCGCCGGATCGTGGTGACCGGCTGGTCGAGCAGCACCTTGCTGCCGGCCGCCTCGACCAGTTCGCGGCAGCGCTCCCACATCATCCCCGGCCCGTACCGCGGGTAGTGGAACTCCTCGATCAGCGACGTGATCGCCTTCTGGTTGCGTCGCGGGCGCAGGCCGTTGAGCACCGCGTTGGCCAGCGACAGGTCCTTGATGCGCTGCGCGGCCCAGTCCGACTGGATGGCCGTGGCCGGCACGCCCCAGACCTTCTCGTTGTAGCTCTTGAAGAAGTGGTGGTAGAGCCGGTAGCCGAAGCGGGCGGCGACCCAGCCCTCCAGGTGCGACTGGTCGGCGGGCGGGCGCAGCCGGACCCACAGGTAGGACAGCGCGCAGCGGATCGCCTCCACGGTGCCCAGGTTGCGCAGCGCGCCCAGCGGGCGCAGCGGGTAGTCGTAGAACCGGCCGCGGTAGAGGATGCGGCTCTGCCGGGGGCGCAGCAGGAAGTCCTCGGCGTCGGGCAGGATCTCCCGCCACAGCGCCTCGACCCGCGCGACCTTGGTGAAGAAGCGGTGGCCGCCGATGTCGAAGCGCCACCCGTCACGCTCGACGGTACGGCTGATGCCGCCGACGATCTCGTCGGCCTCCAGCACGGTGGCGCCGACGCCGCGGCGGGCGAGCTCGTAGGCGGCGGTGAGCCCGGCCGGACCGGCGCCGACGACCACGACGTCGAGGTCGTGGTCGGGCTCGTGGCCGGGAGTCGGCGCGGGCAGGGGGGTGGAAGCCATGGGCATGTGGACCTGACCTCGGGGGGGCGGGGGAGGGGAACGATCAGGGGTGCAGCGTCGGGGGACCCGGTCAGACCGCCTGCTGGGCGGCGGGAGTGACGAGGCTGTCGCGGAACCAGGCGATGGTCCGGTGCAGCCCGTCGGCGAGGTCGACGGTGGGTTCCCAGCCCAGGGAGCTGCGGGCCAGGGTGATGTCAGGGCGTCGGACGGTCGGGTCGTCCTCCGGGCGCGCGATGTGGCGGATCGGGCTCGCCGAGCCGACGAGGTCGCGCACCAGCCGGGCGAGGTGCTCGATCGAGACCTCGTGCGGGTTGCCGATGTTGACCGGGCCCGCGAGCGTCGACCCCAGCAACCGCAGGCAGCCCTCGACCAGGTCGTCGACGTACTGGATCGACCGGGTCTGGCTGCCATCACCCGCGACGGTCAGCGGCTCGCCAGCCAGCGCCTGGCGGATGAACGTCGGCACCGCACGCCCGTCGTCGGGTCGCATCCGGGGCCCGTGGGTGTTGAAGATGCGGACGATGGCGGTGTCCACGCCCTTGGCCCGCCGATAGGCCATCGTCATCGCCTCGGCGAACCGCTTGGCCTCGTCGTAGACCCCGCGTGGCCCGACCGGGTTCACGTGGCCCCAGTAGCTCTCCGGCTGTGGATGGACCTGGGGGTCGCCGTAGGCCTCCGACGTGGACGCCAGCAGGAAGCGCGCCTTCTTCTCCTTGGCCAGGCCCAGGGTGTGCAGCGTGCCGATGGAGCCGACCTTCAGCGTCTCGATCGGCATCCGCAGGTAGTCGATCGGCGAGGCCGGCGACGCGAAGTGCAGCACGGCGTCGACGTCGCCGACGACGTGTACGAAGTCGGTGACGTCCGCCCGCACCAGCCGGAACGGGCCCACCTCGGCGAGGTGGGCGACGTTGCTCGGCGAGCCGGTGGAGAGGTCGTCCAGGCACAGGACGCCGTATCCCTCGTGCAGCAGTCGCTCGCACAGGTGCGAGCCGAGGAATCCGGCACCACCGGTGACGACAGCTCTCGGTCGTGGCATGCACTGCCTCCCGTTCGGCCCCCGAATAGGAAAAGTGAGTGCACCCTAGCCTAAAGCATCTTTTGGATGTCTATACCTCGCCTGTCACTTATGTGACGGTTCGGCGGGATCGACGCCCGGGCGCTCAGCTCGGGGGCCGCCAGGGCCGGGGCGGCAGCACCGGCAGCCCGGTCGGTGCGCACTGGCCGCCGCGCTCGCCGGCGTAGCGGAAGATCGCCCAGCCGGTCGTGGCGGCGAGGATCGACCCCGCCAGGATCCCGATCTTGGCCTGGTTCACCAGTGCGGTGTCGTCGAGCGCCAGGTCGGTGACGAACAGCGCCACGGTGAAGCCGATGCCCGCCAGCCCGGCCCCGCCGACGATCTGTCCCCAGCGCAGCGTGTCGGGCACCCGCCCGATGCCGGTGCGCAGCGCCACCCAGGTGCCCGCCGTGACGCCGACGAGCTTGCCCGCGGTCAGCCCGACCACGATGCCCCAGGTCAGCGGCGAGGACACCGCGGCGGCGAGCGTCGCTCCGTCGAGGGGGACCCCGGCGTTGGCGAGCACGAATATCGGCACGATGACATAGCTGCTCCACGGCTGGATGCGCAGCTGCAGCCGCTCGTTGGGGGACACGGCCTCGGTCACGGCCACCTGCGCCGCCAACGCCCGCTGCGCGCTCGGGTCGACGAGGAAGCTGCGGCCCATCACCGCCACCTGGTCGATGTCGGATCTGCGGGGCGCGTAGGCGTTGACGAGCAGGCCCAGCGCCACCCCGACGACGCTGGGGTGGACCCCGGACTCGAGCACCGCGAGCCACATGACCAGGCCGATCACCACGTAGAGCGGCGTGCGCCAGAACTGCGCGTAGCGCAGGGCCAGCAACGCCCCGAACAGGGCGCCGGCCAGCAACAGCGGCGTGACCTGCACGTCGTCGGTGTAGAAGAACGCGATGGCGGCCACCGCGCCGATGTCGTCGACGATGGCCAGGGCCAGCAGGAACACCCGCAGCTGGTCCGGGCACCGGGGCCCGACGAGCGCGAGCACCCCGATCACCACGGCGGTGTCGGTCGAGATGGCGATGCCCCAGGCGCCCGCCGCGGGCCCGCCTGCGTTGAACGCGAGGAACAGCAGGGCCGGCACCACCAGTCCGCCGACCGCGGCGGCGGTGGGCGCGGCGATCGCCCGGGCACCGCGCAGCTCGCCCAGCACCGCCTCGCGCGACATCTCCAGCCCGACGCTGAAGAAGAACAGCACCATCAGCCCGTCGTTGACCCAGTGCCGCAGGTCCTCGGTGAGCGCGGTGTCGCCGATCCGCAGCGAGAACTCGGTGTGCCAGAAGTCCTCGTAGCCCTGCCCGAGGTTCACCCACAGCAGGGCGACCGCGGCGGCGCCCAGCAGCAGGACGGCCGAGCCCGACTCGGTGCGCAGGAACGCCCTGGCGGCGCGGCTGAGCTCGCCGCGCTCGGCTAGTGTCGCAATCGTCACCAGTCGATCCTTCCCTAGGAGGCCGACGATGAGCACCCCGCAGCTGGATCCGCCCGTCGGGCCCTACGACCACCTCAAGGGGGTACTCGGGGCCGAGCTGACGCTCGTGGAGTACGGCGACTTCGAGTGCCCGTACTGCCGGGCCACGGTGCCGGTCGTCCACGAGGTCGTCGAGCGGCTCGGGCGCAGGCTGGTGTTCGCGTTCCGGCACTTCCCCCTCGCCGAGCTGCATCCGTACGCCCTGTCGGCCGCCGTGGCGGCCGAGGCGGCGGGGATGGTCGGGCAGTTCTGGCCGATGTACGGCCGCCTCATGGCCGGTGACGAGCCCGCGCTGACCCAGGCCGACCTGCGCCGCTACGCGGAGGAGATCGGGGTGCCGCCCGAGTCGGTGCTCTGGCCGGCGACCCAGCGGGTCGAGGACCGGGTCGAGGCCGACTTCAACTCCGGGGTGCGCAGCGGAGTGCAGGGCACGCCCGCGCTGTTCGTCAACGGGGTCGCCTACCGCGGCGAGCGCACGGCTGACGCCCTGGTCGAGGCCCTGCAGACCCAGCAGGCCCAGCCGACGGAGTCCCGTCCCGCCTGAGGTGCGCCGGCGGGGGAGCACGCGGGTCACGCGGTGGTTGGGAGGGCCCGGTTCGGGGAACCCCGTCGTGTCGCGCAGCACCACGGCAGCCGACCGTCGTGACCGGAGGTTCGTCGTGACCGGGTTCTCCCTCAGCCGCCTCCTCCGTCGGGTGCGCGCGCTCCTCGATCCGGCGAAGGACCCGGTTCCGGTCGAGCTGACGGACGGTTGGCGCGGTACCGGGCCGGTCGTGCTGGTCGGGGGTTTCTGCACCACGGAGCTGAACCTGGATCCGCTGCGGGCCCGCCTCACCCGGCTCGGGTACGCCGTGACGACGTACACCGTGGGCAGCGGGCTGGGCTGCGGGCGGCGCACGGTGGCCGACCTCAAGGACGTCGTCCGGGCCGCTGCCCGCGCGGCCGGGTCGCCCGTCCGGTTGCTGGGGTACAGCCGGGGTGGGCAGTTCGCGCGGGCGGTCGCGGCCGACCCGTCGATGCCGGTGAGCTCGCTCGTGACCCTGGGCACGCCCTTCGACGTCTACGGGGTGAGCGTGCCGCTGCGCCTGCAGGCGGCCGCGCTGGCCGTCGCAGGCACGCTCGGGGTGCCCGGCCTGTTCACGCTGTCGTGCTTCTACGGGACGTGCTGCGCGTCGTTCCACGACGGGCTCCGCGCTGTCCCCGAGGTGCCGTTCACCGCCGTCTACAGCCGCGAGGACCGGCTGGTGCGCTGGCGGGCGTGCCTCGACCCCGCCGCCCGCACTATCGAGGTGCCCGGAAGCCACCTGGGTCTGCTGGTCGACCACGAACCCCTGCGGGCGGTCGCCGAAGCCCTGGGGGCCTGCGACGCGTCGCCCGTGCCCGCCTGAACGCCCCTGGCCCCGCTGCTCGGGGGCCTACTCCCGGTAGTCGTGGGGTTGGGTCCAGTACCGGTGTCCGGTGGGGGTGATCCACTCGACGCGGCGGTCGGGGTGGAGGACGACCTGCCAGCCGGGGTGTTCCTTCATGTGATGGTGGGCGGTGCATGCGGTGCACAGGTTGGCCTCGTCGGTGGGCCCGCCGCAGTTCCACGGGGTGACGTGGTCGAGTTCGCAGGTGGCGGCGTTGCGGCGGCACCCCGGGGTGCGGCAGGTGACG
>NZ_JAJCYB010000085.1 GCF_029263155.1 Pseudonocardia sp. | reverse complement strand
CCTCCGAAGAGGCTCTCGACGCCCCGCTCAGCCCGCCGGATCTCTCCGACGAACCGGGGCCTGCTACTGGGCGCTCCGGTACCTACCCAGGCGGGACTCACACCCGCTGGCCTGATCCAGCTTTCAGGACGCACCACCGCTGCCAGCGTAGGCGCCCGCTCGACGTCCCGGCGAACCGGCGGCAGGATGCGCACATGACGAGGGTGCGGCGCCGGACGGTGCTGGGTGCGCTGGCGGCCGCCGCGCTGCTCCCCTCGTGCAGCAGCCCCCTCGCCGATGTCCGGCTGCGGATCGCGACCGGGTCGGCGAGCGGTGTCTACTTCCAGCTCGGTACGGCGCTGGCCCGGGCCTGGCAGGCCGAGCTGCGGTTCACCCGCCACCCCGAGGTCCTCAACACCGCCGGATCGGTGCAGAACGTCGCGATGCTCGCCGCGGGCGAGGCGGACGTCGTGTTCAGCCAGGCCGACGCCGCGGCGAGCGGGTTGGCGGGACTCGCGGCGGACGACCCGGCCGCCCCCCGCGCGCTCGCCCGCATCTACGACGACGTGCTGCACGTCGTCGTGCCGGCCGACTCCCCGATCACCACGGTCGACGACCTGCGCGGAGCACGGGTGTCGGTGGGTGCGACCAACTCGGGGGTGGCGCTGGTGGCAGGTCGCCTGCTCGACGCGGCCGGGCTCGCCACCGCCGACCTGCGCGCGGTCCAGCTCGGCCTCGACGGGTCCGCGGCGGCGATGGCCGCCGGGCAGATCGACGCGTTCTTCTGGTCGGGCGGGCTGCCGACACCGGCCGTGCGGGAGCTGGCCGAGGGCCTGCCGATCCGGCTGCTCGACCTCGACGCCGACGGTGTGCTCACCGCGGTCCGCGCCCGCTATCCCGTGTACGCCCCGGGCACGGCCCCCGCGCAGATCTACCGTGGCGTCACCGTGCCGGTCACGACGATGCTGGTGCGCAACTACCTGCTCGTCGACGCCGCGCTGCCGGACGACCTGGCCGCGGCGCTGGTGCGGGTGCTGTTCGAGGAGCAGGCCATGCTCTCCGAGGCCGGTCCGAGCACGATGACGATCGACCCGCGGGCCGCGATCAGTACCCAGCCGATCCTGCTGCACCCGGGCGCGGAACGGTACTACCGGTCCGAACGCGGCTGAGCCCGCCGCACCTGCTCCCGCAGCCCGTCGATCTGCTCGCCGCCCTGCGCGGTCACAGCAGGGTGGCTCTACTCCGACTGGACCGGAGCAGAGCCACCCTGCTGTGACCGATCGGGGCCTGGGGGGAGGCGGGCCACCACCTGGAGGCCGCCGCCAGCCGGTAGCTCCAGGGTCAGCTCACCGCCGCCGAGCTCCACGGTTCTGGACACGATGGCCAGGCCCAGTCCCGAGCCGTCGGTGTTGATCTGGCCGGGGCTGCGCCAGAACCGGTCGGTGGCGCGTTCCAGCTCGTCGGCGGCGAGCCCGGGGCCGGTGTCGCGGACCGCCACCTCGACGTGGGCGGCGGTGGCGGCGGTGGACACCGTGATCGTGCCGCCGTCGGGACTGAACTTGACGGCGTTGTCCAGCAGCGCGTCCAGCACCGTCTCGACGACGCCCGCGGGCCCCGTCGCCCGCAGCCCGCGCGGGCCGGCGCGGCGCAGGGTGAGCCCGCAGTGCTCGGCGAGCGGGCGCCAGGCCTCGATCCGGTCGTCGACGCCCGCGTCGACGTCCACCTCGACCAGCGGTGCGGCACGCTCGGCCCGCGCGAGCGCCAGCAGCCCGTCGAGCAGCGTGGACAGCCGCTCGACCTCCTCCAGCGCGGCCACGTGGTCGTCGGTCGCCGCCGCGTCCACGTGACCGTCCAGGTTGGACAGCCGCAGTCGCAGCGCGGTCAGCGGGTTGCGCAGCTGGTGGCTGGCGTCGGCCACGAACGCGCGCTGCGCGGAGTGGGCCTGCGCGACCTTCTCGGCCATCTCGTCGAACGACGCCGAGAGCCGCCGCAGCTCCGGCGGGCCCGACCCGTCCGACACCGGCTCGGGTCGGGCGCCGGCGAGCACCGCGGCCGCCACCCGTCCCGTGCCCTCGTCGAGGCGGCGGACCGGGCGCAGGATCCAGCGCACCACCGGCAGCGCCACGAGCACACCCAACGCGAGTGCCAGCAGCGCCGCGGCGGCCACGAGCGACCACACGCGCAGCTCCTCGGCCCGCACCGCGGCCGTCGAGGAGATCGTGACGACGACACCGCGCAGCTCGGTGTCGTCGAGGACGGGCTCGGCCAGCACGAGCGGGCGGTCGTCCCACGGCATCAGCAGCGGGTAGGGCTCCGAGGGCTGGCGCGCCACCGCGAGGGCCACCCGGGCCCGACCGCTCTCGCTCAGGGCGGGCGCCGGGATCCGCGAGGAGACGACGAGCTGCTCACCGCGCGCGTCGAACACCAGCACGGCGTCGCGGTAGAGCTCGTCCCAGCGCCGCAGCTCCTGCTCCAGCGAGGTGGTGTCGGCCTCGGTGAGCGGGCGCTCGGACCGCGACGCGAAGTAGACGGTGTCGGCGAAGCGCTCGGTGAACAGGTTCTGCTGGGTGGCCGCGGCGTAGGTCAGCGCGAGCGGGACACCCAGGCCCGCGGCGAGCAGCCCCACGACGAACACCATGATCACCAGCAGCCGGCCGCCCACGGGTCACTCGCCCCCGGGGAGCCCGAGCCGGTAGCCGACACCGCGCACGGTCTGCACCAGCTCCGGACGTCCGAGCTTGGTGCGCAGCGTCGCGACGTGGACGTCGAGCGTGCGGTTGGCGCCCGCCCAGCTGCGACCCCACACCTCGGCGACGATCCGGCCGCGCGTGCACACCGCCCCGCCCGAGCTGGCGAGCAGCGCGAGCACCTGGAACTCCTTGCGCGTCAGCGCCACCGCCCTTCCGCCGGCCGTGACGGTGTGGCGCGTCAGGTCGACCACGACGCCGTCGATCTCGACCACGTCGACGGCGGCGTCCGGGCCCGCCTCCATCCGCCTGCGCCGGTACACCGCATGCACCCGCGCGACGAGCTCGCCGATGTCGTAGGGCTTGACGAGATAGTCGTCGGCGCCGGAATGCAGGCCCAGGATGCGGTCGTCCACCTCGCCCCGCGCCGACACCACGATCACCGGGACCTCGCTCACCGCGCGGATCTCCCGGCAGACGTCCACCCCGTCGACGTCGGGCAGCCCGAGGTCGAGCAGCACGACGTCCACCCCGGCGAGATGATCGACGGCACCGCGCCCGCGCGCGAGCCGCGTCGTCGTCATCCCGTGCCGGTGCAGCGCCGGTCGCAGCGCCGCGGCGATGCGGTCGTCGTCCTCCACGAGCAGGATGTGCACGCCCACAGACTCGCATCGAAGGATCTCGTTATGGGAGCGAAACCCTAAGTGCCGCTCAAGGTGCTGGACTGGGGTGTCCGAACCGCCCTAGCGTCCCGCCATGCCCGGAGGCCCGTGTGAGTGAAACCCCCATGATCCGGATGGCGAGCGTCGACAAGCACTTCGGCGACCTGCACGTCCTGCGCGACATCAACCTGGAGGTCGAGCCGGGTCAGGTCGTGGTCGTCCTCGGCCCGTCCGGATCGGGCAAGTCCACCCTCTGCCGGGCGATCAACCGGCTGGAGCCGATCGACTCGGGTGTCATCCAGGTCGACGGCGCCGACCTGCCCGCCGAGGGCAAGGCCCTGGCCGGGCTGCGCGCCGACGTCGGCATGGTGTTCCAGAGCTTCAACCTGTTCGCGCACAAGACGATCCTGGAGAACGTCACGCTCGGCCCGATCAAGGTGCGCAAGGCGGGCAAGGCCGAGGCGGAGAAGAACGGCATGGCGCTGCTGGAACGCGTCGGCATCGCCAACCAGCGCGACAAGTACCCCGCCCAGCTCTCCGGCGGCCAGCAACAGCGCGCCGCGATCGCCCGCGCGCTGGCGATGAAGCCCAAGGTCATGCTGTTCGACGAGCCCACCTCCGCGCTCGACCCGGAGATGGTCAACGAGGTCCTCGACGTGATGACCGGGCTGGCCAAGGAGGGCATGACCATGCTCGTGGTCACCCACGAGATGGGCTTCGCCCGCAAGGCGGCCCACCGGGTGGTGTTCATGTCCGACGGCGAGATCGTCGAGGACGCGAAGCCGGAGACCTTCTTCTCCAACCCGACATCCGACCGTGCCAAGGACTTCCTCGGCAAGATCCTGACCCACTGATGGCCGTTCCCCCACACACAGGAGCACGAATGCGTCTACGTCAACTCAGCCTCACCGCGGTGGCGGCCACCGCGGCCCTCGTGCTCGCCGCGTGCGGCCAGCAGGAATCGATCGGCGGCGGGGACACCGCGCCGGCCCCGGACGTGGCCCAGGACGTCCAGTTCGAGGCCGGGACGACGATGGCCGAGATCGCCGAGGCCGGCACGATCCGCATCGGCACGAAGTTCGACCAGCCGCTGTTCGGCCAGCGTGCCCTCGACAGCACGCTGACCGGGTTCGACACCGAGATCGGTCGCATCATCGCCGCGCAGCTGGGCATCGAGCCCGACGCGATCGACTGGGTGGAGGCGCCCTCGGCCCAGCGCGAGACGTTGATCGAGCGCGGCGAGGTCGACCTCGTGGTGGCCACGTACACGATCAACGACACCCGCCGCGAGTCCGTGTCCTTCGCCGGCCCGTACTACCAGGCCGGCCAGACGCTCATGGTCCGCAGCGACAACACCGACATCACCGGGCCGGAGAGCCTGCGGGCCTCCGGCGCCCGGGTCTGCTCGGTCACCGGGTCCACGCCGGCCGAGAACATCCTGGAGTACATCGACCCGGCCCAGCTCACCCTGTTCGAGGCCTACACCCAGTGCCGCGACTCGCTGGGCAACAACCAGGTCGACGTCGTCACGACCGACAACGTGATCCTCTCCGGCTACGTGTCCGAGAGCGACGGCGCCTACAAGCTCGTCGGTGAGACGTTCACCGAGGAGCCCTACGGCATCGGCATCACCAAGGGCGACGTCGCGTTCTGCGAGTTCATCAACGAGACCCTGACCGAGGCCGAGGCCTCCGGGGCGTACGAGGCCGCCTGGACGGCCACCGCCGGCACCATCGACCCCGAGGTCCCGACCCTGCCCGAGTTCGACCCCTGCAGCTGATCCCGCCCGCCGGGACGGGGCCCGCCACCACCACCGGTGGCGGGCCCCGTCCCGTCCCGCCCGGAGGGCGACCATGACCTACTTCGATCCGGTCCTGAGCAACCTGGGTCTGTTCGGCAACGCGCTGCTGCGCACGCTGGAGATCGTGCTCTACGGTGCACTCGGCTCGCTCGTGCTCGGCACGATCATCGCGGGCTTCCGGGTGTCTCCGATCCCGCCGCTGCGCGCGGTCGGTACCGCGTGGGTCACGCTCTTCCGGAACTGCCCGCTGACGATCGTGCTGTTCTTCTGCGCCTTCGCCCTTCCCGAGATCGGCATCAACGCCAGCTTCTTCTGGTTCGGGATCCTGGGGCTGGTCCTCTACACCTCGGCGTTCGTGTGCGAGGCCGTGCGCAGCGGCATCAACTCCGTCTCGGCGGGACAGGCGGAGGCCGCCCGCGCCGTCGGCCTGACCTTCACCCAGTCACTCGGAAACGTCGTGCTCCCCCAGGCCCTGCGCACCGTCGTACCCCCCCTGGGCAGCGTGATCATCGCAATGATCAAGAACTCGGCGATCGTGGGCGCCTTCGGCGTCGGCGGCGACCTGTTCTCGGTCTACCAGACCCTGGTCGCCGCCCGCGGTCTGCCGGTGGTGCCGGTGCTGCTGGGCATGGCCGCCGGCTACCTGCTGATCACGATCCCGGCCGGCATCGGTCTCGGCGTCCTCGAGCGGAAGGTGGCGGTGGCGCGATGAGCACGCCCGTCCTCTACGACAACCCGGGGCCCCGCATGCGCCGGCGCGTGCTGATCGGCTCGATCGTCGTCGGTGTCCTGCTCGTGGCCGTCGCGGCCGTCGTGCTGACGCGCCTCGCCGCGCAGGACCAGCTGTCCATGGAGCGCTGGGGGCCGATCATCAGCCCGTTCCACCCCCAGTTCCTCGCGCTGTGGTCCGGGCTGGGTCCGGCCCTGCTCAACAACGTCGTGGCCGCGGTGCTGGCGATGGCGCTGTCGCTGGTCATCGGCACCCTGCTCGCCGTGGCCCGGATCAGCAGCACGCGCACGTGGCGGTGGGCGGTCGTCGGGTTCGTCGAGCTCTTCCGCGGGCTGCCGGTCGTCGTCGCGATCTTCTTCGCCTACACCGTGTTCCCCGAGATCGGGATCGACCTGCCGCTGCTGTGGTACCTGGTCATCGGGCTCACCGCGTACAACTCGGTGATCATCGCCGAGATCGTCCGGTCCGGGGTCGCCTCGCTGCCCCGGGGCCAGGCCGAAGCGGCGTCCGCGGTCGGGCTCACCGGGTGGCAGTCGCTGAGCCTGATCCAGCTCCCGCAGGCGTTCCGGGTCATGCTCCCGGCGCTGATCAGCCAGCTGGTCGTGATCTTCAAGGACACCTCGCTGGGCTTCATCATCGGCTACGAGGAGTCGGTGCGCTTCACCCGCATCGCGATCCAGACGCTGGAGAACCCCCTGCAGCTGTTCTTCGCCCTCGCCGTGATCTTCATCGTGATCAACTACCTGCTGGAACGGCTGGCCATCTGGGTGGAGCGCCGGCTCAGCCGGTCGGCTTCGAGCCCCGCGACGGGCCCGTCTGCGCCCGCTGCCCCGGCACTGGCCGGTACGGCGACGACCGGTGGCTGAGACAGCGAGATCCGGAGCTTCGGACCATGCGCGGACATCGTCGAATCCGGGCGGGTCTCCGAGCGGTGACATTCGCTGACTCCACCGGGGCCCTGATAGGGCGACATCGCGGCGCCCGACCTCGCCCCGACGGATTCGACCTGCCTCGAACAGGTCGGCGACAGCCGCTGCTCCAGCATCAAGTCTTCCCTAAATCGCCCACTCTTTAGTGGGCAGGTATTGAGCCTCCCCCGAATTCGGTCGACGATTATGTCATCGGCCTCGAAGACCACCTGGGGGACAGACATGAACGGAACTGCATACCGAAGGACTTCGACAACTCTCTTGCTTGCCGCCGTCCTCGGAGCGGCCACGTCGGTCGGCGATGTCGAGGAGGCCGGCGCGTCACCCGGTCTGTTCTGCCGGGCCGAGAGTTCGATCAGCAGGTCCGCTCCGGAGGTCGGCGCCATCTACGGCCAGGCCGGGGCATTCTGCCACCAGCCGGAACGTTCTGAAGCCTGGGTAACCGCCAAGCTGTTCCGCGCGAACATGCTCATCAGCACCCGCAGCAACCACTGCGTCCCGGGCCGGTTCAACGATGGCGACTACTGCACGACACCACTGCTCTCGGCTTCCAACCCCGACGGTGACCAGTCGTTCCGCCTGATTGTCACGGTCCGCTACATTCCAGGGCCAGGGGCCCGCGCCGTCACCACCGAAGCCATTTCAACCGGCACCTTCTGATAGGGGAGGACAATGAGATTCCCGACCATTCTTGGTCGATTTGTCGTCGGCGCGGTCACGGCAACGGCGTGCACCCTAAGCCTCGCGTCGCCCGCAAGCGCCCAACCGCCGGGCGGATGCGTACCAGACGTCTACTTCGAACTGGACGCCCACGGTTTCGTCACGGCCTACCCGGCGGCACGCTGCGGCACCAACGGCCCGTACCGATCCATCATCATCTCGGCGACGCTGGAGGTCGACGGGCGGGCCTTCGTGGACTCCAGCGAGAGTCGCTACAGCAACCGGGGTGGGGGCGTCGTTCCCGGCAAGGGCGTGCGCGCGCGCAACGAGGAGGGCAACAACAGATTCTGTGCGATCACCACCGTCAGCTGGCGGTATCGTCACGCGCTCCAAGCGGAGTCCAGAACCGGCAGGATCTGCGCGACCTACTGACCGGTCACAGGTTCTCGATGTGCACCGGCTCGATCTTCTCCGCCGCCGGCAGGTCGAAGCCGAGCACCTGGGCGTAGAAGCTGAGCTCGGCGTCCAGGGCGCGGCGGATGTTCTCCGCCCGCCGGAACCCGTGCTGCTCGCCGTCGAAGAGCAGGTAGGCCACCGGCACGCCCTTGGCCCGCAGCGCATCGACGATCAGCTCGGACTGCTCGGGCGGCACCACCGCGTCCTCGCTGCCCTGCAGCACGATCAGCGGCCGGGAGAACTGGGCGACGTGGTGGATCGGGGAGCGCTCGACGTAGACGTCGCGGGCCTGCGGGTACGGGCCCACCAGCCGGTCGAGGTAGCGGCTCTCGAACTTGTGGGTGTCGCGGGCGAGCACCTCGAGGTCGGCGACGCCGAAGTGGTCGGCCCCGGCCGCGAACGGGGTGTCGGAGCGGGCCAGCGCGGAGAGCACCGTGTACCCGCCCGCGGAGCCGCCGCGGATCAGCATGCGGTCGGGGTCCACCCGGTCGCGGGCCAGGTGGCGGGCCGCGGCGAGGCAGTCGGCGACGTCGACGACGCCCCACTGTCCGAGCAGCTCGTCGCGGAACGCCCGGCCGTAGCCGGTGGAGCCGCCGTGGTTGACGCTCGCGACGGCGAACCCGCGGCTCGTCCAGAACTGGGTGCCCACCGCGAAGCCGGGGTCGGCGTCGGCCGTCGGGCCCCCGTGGATGACGACGACGAGCGGTGGCCGCTCGCCCTCCGGGCCGGTGTGGGTGACGCTCGTCGGCGGGTGGTACAGCAGGTGGGCGACCCGGTCCTCCCCAGCCGGGAACGTGACGTGCTCGGACACGGAGATCCCGGCCGGGTCCAGTCCGAGGTCACGCGCGGGCCGCAGCGTCTCGACGTCCCCGGCCACGGTCACGCGGTACACGCCCGGCTCCGAGGTACGGGTCCCGGCGACGACGACGGCCGCGTCCGGGCCGGCCGCACGCACCACGGCGATCGAGCAGAACGGCAGGTCGAGATCGGCGATCAGGCCCCCGCTCCCCCGTACCGCCAGCGCGTCGGCGCCGCGTCGGCGGTGCGCGAACACGACCGCGCCGCCGTCGAGCACCGCGAACCGCGAGGTCGCCAGCCGCCAGGCGGGCAGCGCGATCTCCGAGTCGGTGCGCACGACCGGCTCGATGTCGGAGCCGGGCACCCACCGGTAGAGGTTCCACCAGTCGGTGCGGTCGGACAGGAACCACAGCGCACCGTCGGGCTGCCACACCGGCTCGGCCACCGACTCCCCCGGGCCGCCCGCCACCACCGTCTCCTCACCGGTGACGAGGTCGCGCACCACCAGTTCGGTGTCGTCCCACGGCATCGAGGGGTGGCTCCAGTGCAGCCAGGCGAGCGTGGCCCCGTCCGGGCTCAGGCGGGGCGCGGCGACGAAGTCCGGTCCGCTGACCAGGACCTCCGCCTCACCGGGCGTGTGGGCGTGCAGCCGGACGATCTCGTTGCGTGGCTCCCCCCGGCCCTCGTCACCGTCGCCGTGCCGCTCCCGGACGCAGACGATCGTGTCACCCAGGACGTCGCCGTCGGCGTAGCGGTCGCCGCGCGGCACGGCGGGCTCGGCGGTCAGGGCCACGGGCGTGCCGCCGGGCTCGAGGCGGTAGAGGCGCTGGTCGGCCCATTCGGTGAACCATACGACACCGTCGCGCACCCACCAGCCCCCGCCGCCGTACTCGTGGACCGCGGTGCGGGCGTTCGACCCGGCGGGCAGCACGTCACCGGCGGTGCCGTCGGCGGAGCGGCGCACGATCTGCGTGCGACCGCCCTCGTCAGGGCGGTCCTCCGACCAGTAGACGTCGGCACCGTCGACGCGGGCCTCGGAGATCCGCACGGCCGCGGCGACGACGAGCTCGGAGGTGATCGGGGTGGGCCAGGATCCGAACGGGGCGATCGTCACGGTGGCGACGCTAGTCGGATCCGGGGGTCGCGTGGATGAGAAGCGCGTCATGTCGCGCTCATGCGGTTCTTACGAACTTCGTTCACAATGGAGTCATCCCGGCCCGTTGCCCGGCGGGCGGGGTGCGACGCGGCGGCGCGGTCCCCTCCCGCCGCCGCGTCGCTTCCTACCTGCTCGCCCGCAACGCCGTCCGGAGCAGCGCCACCGCCTCGGCCAGGTCCCGCAGGCGCACCACCGGCAGCACCCCGATCGCTCCGGTCAGGCCGGGCCACCAGCGGATCGTCCCGTCGGTGCGCACGGTGCCCAACGCCGGCGTGGCACAGCTCCGCACCCGGGTAGCCAGCGTCGGGTAGGCGGTGGCGAGGTGCGGGTCGCGGCAGGAGCGCACGACCACCGGCACGCGCAGCAGATCCGGCAGCTCGCGGGCGATCTCCGAGCAGCTCGGGCAGGCCACGTCGTAGACGACGACCACCTCGACGACGGTCACGACGCCACCGCCACGACCGCGAGCGCACCGACGACGACGGCCGCCAGCAGCGGGCGCACCCACCGCTGCGTGCGCGCCCACAGCTCGGACCAGCCGCCGTCGTCGCTCCAGGCGTTGGACAGCAGCGGCATCGCCAGCCGTCCCGCGGCGAAGCCGGCCGCGACCGCGAACGCCGCCGGGAACGGCACCACCAGCACGACGGCGAGCAGCAGCAGGTGCGGCAGCCCCGACGGGGAGTAGGTGCGCATGCCGGTGCCCATCTCGAACCCGAACTGCAGGGCCCCCCACTCGCGCAGGTGCTGCACGTCCTCGGGCACCAGCCGCGCGTTCTCGGGCACGCGGAACCGCAGCAGCCCGCACTCCCGCGCCACGACGGCCAGCGCCACCGCACCGACGAGACCCCACCGGACGGGCTCGGGCACCAGCGCCTGCGGGATCGCGCCCACGACGGCCGCGACGAACGCCACGACCGCGGCGCCGAGGAACAGGCCGGCCCCGAAGAACCGGACCACGGGGGATGCGCGCCAGACCGACGCGCTCAGCAGGAACGCCGAATTGTGGCTTCAAGTGCTGCCGGAGTTGGCGAAGCCGGCTGCGGCGCCCGCGGCGAGGGCCGCCACCGCCACCGCCCACGGGCCGTCCAGGACCGCGCCGGCCGCACCGAGGCCGAGCAGCACCACCGCCGTGGTGGCGGGGTGCAGCGCCCACCGCGCGCGGGGACGGGCCGAGGTCACGACAGGCAGCCTACGAACCGGCCGCCGCCTGGGCCCGAGCCGGTCGCGCTACCCACCGAGCAGCGTGCCGAGGACCGGGAGCGAGCTCACGCCGGTGCCGAGCACGGGGAGCAGGCGCCGCGGGCGCGACGGGTCGGGCGACTCGCCGGGCCCGGACGCCGACCCTCCGGAGTCCGGACCGTCCGATCCCGACCCACCGCCGGACCCCGACCCACCGCCGGAGCCCGAACCACCGCCGGAGCCGTCGCCACCGGGGGCGGGGGCGGGGGCCGGCTCGGGAGCGGGCGCGGGCAGGTCGGAGATGTCGCAGGCGGCGATCGTGATGCCGTTGTACTCGGTGCCGTCGGCGAAGGTGGCGGTGGTGATGGCGTCGGAGCACCGGTAGCCCTGCCAGCGCCATGCGTTGCGGCCGTGACAGCTCGTCGTCACCCGGGTGGACTCGAAGGAGTCGGGGCCGTCGCCGTAGGTGCCCTCGCGGTGGTAGCCGCTCGCGCACGGGAACCCGCCGCGGCGCCAGCCGCCGTAGCAGACCGCCGGGCCGGTGGCCGGCCAGTTGTTGGCCTCCTCCCGGTAGCTCTCCGGCGAGCACGTGAGGTGCTCGGACTTGTCGTCGCCATCGGTCCGGGGCTGCGCCGCGGCCTCGCGCCGGGTCAGGAACCAGTCGATCGGCACCAGCGCGGCCGCGGCCGCACCGATGATCAGACCGCGCACGACGGCGCGGCGGCTGGGCCGGGCCGCGCGCAGGGTGGCCACCACGGCACTGGGCCGGGCGTCGGGCGGGGCGTCCGCGGCCGTGGGGATCTGGTCCAGCCGGGTCATGCCTTCGCTACCTCGTGTTCTGAGATCAGGTCCCGCAGGAGGCCGCGCACGTCGGTGTCGGCGTAGACGAAACGTCGGTCGGTCACGGTGCCGGCGGCGTCGAGGGCCAGCACGGTGGGCGAGTAGCCCTCGAACAGCCCGGCCCGGGTGTCCGGGTCGACGATCATCTCGGCGAGGTTGTCGGCGAAGGCGTCGGCGCGGTCGGAGAGGGCCACGAAGCGGATCCCGGGGCGGCTGACGTCGCTGAGCGCGTCCCAGACGCCGTGGCAGAGCGCGCAGTCGCCGTCGATGACGGCCACCAGCGCACCGCTCTCCCCGGTCCGCGGGCGGACGGCGAGGGGGGCCGGCTTCCCGACCAGCGAGGCGTAGCCGGACAGCTCGGCGGCCCGCCCGGCCTCCAGGGCGCGCACCCTGGCGTGCACGGCCACGAGCGCGACCAGCGCGAAGAGCGCCACGAGCAACGCCAGGAGGGCGACGGCCAGTTCGATCGACACCGGTCAGGCCCCCCAGCGTCCGGTGAGCTGCCCGAGCGCCTCCACGACGGAGTCCTCCGACATCGTCGTGGCCGCCCGCCCGGACTCCGGGCCGAGCAGCACCAGGTCCATCGCCAGGCTCTCGCCGGCGAGGATGAACCGCCACTGGTGCGGGGTGTTCGCCACGAGGGCCAGGCCGCGGTCGTCGAGCACGCGACCCGCGCGCCACAGCTCGCCGCCCGCGACGGCCAGCCCGGCCCATTCGGGCAACGTCGGCAGGACATCGACGGCGTTGCGCACGATCAGGGTCGCCTGCTCGCTGCGGCCGATCATGGCGACGTCCGGCTGCGAGACGAGCAGATCCGATACCGGCACGAGGGTGGCGCCGTCGGCGGAGTCGGTGAACCGGAATGTCGAGAGCATCGAGGTGAGCCCGACGAGGTCGGGGGCGGGCCCGCCGAACCAGGTGGTGGCCTCGTGGTGCGGTCCGGCGAGGACCAGTGCCGAGTCGGAACGGTCCCGGGCCTCGAACACGATCGCGTCGAACCCGCGCATCGGCGTGACGCGGCGGGTGGCTCCGGGCATCGCGTGCGTGGGGATCGCCCGGTGCTCACCGGCGGGGGCGAGGAAGAACTGGCGCGAGAGCCGCGGCCCGGAGAACCGGGTGCTGCCGTACCAGCGAAACTCTCCGAACGCCCCCGGGACCGTCATCTCCACCGGCGCGCCGGAGGGCGCGATCCGCGAAAGGCCGGTGCCCGCGGCAGCCGCCATCGTCGTCCTCCACGTGTGAGCGCAGGCGGCGACCGCCGCCCCCGACCCGTCCAACGATCGGGTGGCGATCACGTGACGGGGTCCGACCCTTCCGGAGCTGGGCCGTTCGGGTGATCGACGGGGTACCGTGGGGAAAGTCCCGAGACCCGCGTGAGAGGTGTCCCCCGATGCCCGGAACATCCGACTCCCCGGAGCCCGTCGACGCCGAGATCGTGCCCGCGGACCCGGAAGCGCCGCTCACGGCACCGGCGCCGGACTACGACGACCGCGGCGTGCCTAGCTTCGACCACGTCCGCACCAAGATCGAGGGTCGCCACGCGACGTCACAGGGAATGACGGAGCTGACCGCGGACACGCCGGAGGCGCGCACGGTCGAGGACGAGATGACCGAGCGTGACCGCAAGGCGGCCGAGAGGCTCGCGGAGATCCGCCGCGGCCTCGGCGGCTGACCGAGCTCCGCGCCGGTCCGGCCGGTTGCAGCGCGCGCAGGCCGCTCGCGGCCCCCACCCACCGGTCGCGACCGCTGGGTGAGCACCGGGACCGCCGCGTCGAGGAACGCGCTCCGATCGACCGCGGCGCGAGCACGGACCGGCTGTTGGGCGGTGATCGTCGGCTCGGAACCCGTGGGCGCGGCGGATCCGCCGGCGCGTTCCGAGCCGTCGATCATGGCCGCGGCGGTGTGCGTCGGTCATCGGCTCGGAACCCGCTGCGGGCCACGGCACGCCGGACGGTTCCGGAACGACGATCACCATTCCGGTCCGACCCCGGCCGTCCCGCGACGTGCCACCGGGGCGCTGCCCGGAGAGGGGCCCGTGACGGGCCGGGGCGGAGGGCCCTCAGGCGCCGCTGCGGGCGTCACCGCGCTTGAAGATCTTGCTGCCCAGCCACACCAGCGGGTCGTACTTGCGGTCGACCACCCGCTCCTTCAGCGGGATCAGCGCGTTGTCGGTGATCTTGATGTGCTCGGGGCACACCTCGGTGCAGCACTTGGTGATGTTGCAGTACCCGAGCCCGTGCTCCTCCTGGGCCTCCTTCTGCCGGTCGGCGGAGTCCAGCGGGTGCATGTCGAGCTCCGCGATCCGCATGAGGTAGCGCGGGCCGGCGAAGTTCTCCTTGTTCTCCTCGTGGTCGCGCACCACGTGGCAGGTGTTCTGGCACAGGTAGCACTCGATGCACTTGCGGAACTCCTGGCTCCGCTCGACGTCGACCTGCGCCATCCGGTACTCGCCCGGCTCCACGCCCTCGGGCGGGGCGAAGGACGGGATCTCGCGCGCCTTGGTGTAGTTGAACGACACGTCGGTGACCAGATCGCGGATCACCGGGAACGTGCGCAGCGGCGTGACGGTGATGACCTCGTTCTCGTCGAACGTGCTCATCCGCGTCATGCACGCCAGCCGGGGCCTGCCGTTGATCTCGACACTGCACGAGCCGCACTTGCCGGCCTTGCAGTTCCAGCGCACGGCCATGTCCTGGGCCTGGGTGGCCTGCAGCCGGTGGATGATGTCGAGGACGACCTCGCCCTCGTTCACCTCCACCGGGTAGTCGACGAGCTCGCCCTTCTCGTCGTCGCCGCGCCAGACGCGGAAGTGCTGGTCGTGGGTCATGCCTTCGCCCCCTTGTCGGCCGCCGAATCAGCGCGGTGGCCGCCCAGCTCGTCGCCGGTGTAGTACTTCTTCAGCTCGTCGAGCTCGAACAGGTCGAACAGCTCCGGCCGCATCGGCAGCTGCTCCTTGCGGACCAGCTCCACGTTGTCCTCGCCCAGCGCGGACAGCTGCAGCAGGACGTGGCGCCAGTCGGAGTCCATCACCGGGTAGTCGTCGCGGGTGTGCCCGCCCCGGCTCTCCTGGCGCTCCAGCGCCGCCTTCGCGACGCACAGCGAGACCAGCAGCATGTTGCGCAGGTCCAGCGCGAGGTGCCAGCCCGGGTTGAACACCCGCGCCCCCTCGACGCTGACGGTCCGGGTGCGCGTCGCGATGTCCTCCAGCGCCTTGAGCGCCAGCTCCATCTCGTCGGCCTTGCGGATGATGCCGACCAGGTCGTTCATCGTCTTCTGCAGTTCCTGGTGCACGACGAACGGGTTCTCCCCGCCTGCCGTGGCCGTCGAGAACGGCAGCAGGGCGCGCCGCTCCGCCTCGGCGACGTCGTCGACGAGCACCGCGGGGCGCGTCCCGCTGAGCCCGTCGACGTACTCCGCCGCGCCGGCCCCGGCGCGGCGGCCGAAGACCAGCAGGTCCGACAGCGAGTTGCCGCCGAGCCGGTTGGAGCCGTGCATGCCGCCGGAGCACTCACCGGCGGAGAACAGGCCGGGCACGACCGACATCGCGGTGTCGGGGTCGACCTCCACGCCACCCATCACGTAATGGCAGGTGGGTCCGACCTCCATCGGCTCGGCGGTGATGTCGACGTCGGCCAGCTCCTTGAACTGGTGGTACATCGACGGGAGCCGCTTCTGGATCTCCTCGGGCTTCAGGCGTGAGGCGATGTCGAGGAACACGCCGCCGTGCGGCGATCCACGACCGGCCTTCACCTCGGAGTTGATCGCACGCGCGACCTCGTCGCGGGGCAGCAGCTCCGGGGGGCGCCGGTTGTTGTCCGGGTCGGTGTACCAGCGGTCGCCCTCCTCGGGCGTGGTGGCGTACTGCTCCTTGAACACGTCGGGCACGTAGTCGAACATGAACCGCTTGCCCTCGGAGTTCTTGAGGATGCCGCCGTCGCCGCGCACCGATTCGGTGACCAGGATCCCCTTCACCGACGGCGGCCAGACCATGCCCGTCGGGTGGAACTGCAGGAACTCCATGTTGATCAGCGTGGCGCCCGCCCGCAGGGCCAGCGCGTGGCCGTCGCCGGTGTACTCCCAGGAGTTCGACGTCACCTGGTAGCTCTTGCCGACCCCGCCGGTGGCCAGCACGACGGCCGGGGCGTCGAAGCGGACGAACTCGCCCGTCGAGCGGTAGTAGGCGAACGCGCCGGCGATCTTCCCGTCCGCCTTGAACAGCTCGGTGATCGTGCACTCGTGGAAGACCCGGATGTTCGACTCGTAGTCGCCGGTGGCCGCGAAGTCCTCCTGCTGCAGCGAGACGATCTTCTGCTGCAGGGTGCGGATCAGCTCCAGGCCGGTGCGGTCACCGACGTGCGCGAGGCGGGGGTAGGTGTGCCCGCCGAAGTTGCGCTGGCTGATCTTGCCGTCCTTGGTGCGGTCGAACAGCGCGCCGTAGGTCTCCAGCTCCCAGACGCGGTCGGGCGCCTCCTTGGCGTGCAGCTCGGCCATCCGCCAGTTGTTGAGGAACTTCCCGCCGCGCATGGTGTCGCGGTAGTGGACCATCCAGTTGTCGTTGCTGTTGACGTTGCCCATGGCCGCGGCGCAGCCGCCCTCGGCCATCACCGTGTGGGCCTTGCCGAACAGCGACTTGGAGATGATCGCCGTGCGCTTGCCCTGGGCGCGGGCCTCGATGGCCGCGCGCAGCCCGGCGCCGCCGGCGCCGATCACCACGACGTCGTACTCGTGCCGCTCGATGTTCTCGCTCATGTCAGTGGTCACCCCACGATCCGCAGGTCGGAGATCCAGCCGGCCGCGACGGCCATGACGTAGAAGTCCGTGATGGCCAGCGTGGCCAGTGTGAGCCATGCCAGCTGCATGTGCTTGGCGTTGAGCCTGGACACGTACACCCAGGCCTTGTAGCGCGAGGGGTGCTTGGAGAAGTTGTTGATCCGCCCGCCGACGATGCTGCGGCAGGAGTGGCACGAGATCGTGTACGCCCACAGCGCGATCACGTTGATCAGCAGGATGATCGTGCCCAGCCCGACACCGGCGGTGAACGCCAGGATCATGTCGTAGGTGTTGATCACCGAGATGAGCGCGGCGGCGTAGAAGAAGTAGCGGTGCAGGTTCTGCCCGAGCAGCGGGAAGCGGGTCTCACCGGTGTACTTCTTGTGCGGCTCGGCCACGGCGCACGCGGGCGGCGAGAGCCAGAACGCCCGGTAGTAGGCCTTGCGGTAGTAGTAGCAGGTGAGCCGGAACAGCAGCAGGAACGGCAGCGTCAGCGCCGCGTAGGGCAGCCACCAGACGTCGGGGAGGATCTGCCCGAAGTGCGACGCCTCGGGGATGCAGCCCACCGAGAAGCACGGCGAGTAGAACGGCGTCAGGTACTCGTACTCGGCGACGTAGTAGTTGTCCTGCTGGAACGCCCGCACGGTGGCGTAGGCGACCCAGGCCGTGAGCCCGGCGAAGTTGAGCAGTGGCGGCAGCCACCACCGGTCGGTGCGCAGCGTCCTGGCCGAGATCTGTGCCCGGCCCGTGGACGCGTCTGTGGTGGATGACACGTCAGTGGGTCCTCGTCTTCGTTTCCGCGATCGAACGGGGTCGAAACTGGGCCGGAGCGTACGACGTAACGTCGGCCACGTCGGTGACGGGTGGGGAACAAACCCCGTGGTCGAGACCGGAGTCACATTCGCGTCACCGGGTCGTGACACGACGGGTGGCCCGGCCCCCGTGGGGGTCGGGCCGGGTGTCGGCGGCGTGGGGTCAGGCCCGGCGGCGGCCTCCCGTCGTGGCGTGCAGGTAGTCCCGGTTGAGCTGGGAGATCACGTCGAGCGGGATCTCCTTCGGGCACGAGACGGTGCAGGCGCCGGTGTTGGTGCAGCCGCCGAAACCCTCGGCGTCGTGCTGGGCGACCATCCGCAGCACGCGGTCGTCGCGCTCGGGCTGGCCCTGGGGCAGCTCGCCGAGGTGGGTGATCTTCGCTCCGAGGAACAGCGAGGCCGACCCGTTCGGGCACGCCGCCACGCACGCACCGCAACCGATGCACGCCGCCGCGGTGAACGCGCGCTCCGCCTGCGGCCGGGGCACCGGCGTGGCGTGGGCGTCGGGCGCGGAGCCGGTGGGGGCGCTGACGTAGCCGCCGGCGGCGATGACGCGGTCGAACGCCGAACGGTCGACGACCAGGTCCTTGACCACCGGGAAGGCCGCCGCCCGCCACGGCTCGACCACGATCGTCTCGCCGTCGCGGAAGTGCCGCAGGTGCAGCTGGCAGGCGGTGGTGGCCTTCTGGGGACCGTGCGGCTCCCCGTTGATCACCATGGAGCAGGAGCCGCAGATGCCCTCGCGGCAGTCGTGGTCGAAGGCCACCGGTTCGTCACCGGAGAGGATCAGCTTCTCGTTGAGGACGTCGAGCAGCTCCAGGAACGACATGTCCGCGTCGGCGTCGTCGACCTGGTACCCCACCATCCTCCCGGGGTCGGCGGGACCGTCCTGGCGCCAGATCTTCAGGGTGAGCTTCACTTGTAACTCCGCTGGCTCGGGGTGACGTGGTCGAAGACCAGGTCCTCCTTGTGCAGGACCGGGGGTTCGCCGACACCGGTGAACTCCCACGCCGCGGCGTAGGCGAAGTACTCGTCGTCGCGCTCGGCCTCGCCGTCGACCTGGCTCTCCGCGCGGAAGTGGCCGCCGCAGCTCTCCGTGCGGTGCAGCGCGTCGAGGCACATGAGCTCGCCGAGCTCCAGGAAGTCGGCCACCCGGCCGGCCTTCTCCAGCGACTGGTTCAGCGTCGCCGCCGAGCCGGGCACCTTGACCGACTGCCAGAACTCGCGACGGAGGTCCTTGATCAGGTCGAGCGCCTTGCGCAGGCCCTCGTCGGTGCGCTCCATGCCGCAGTGGTCCCACATGATGTGGCCCAGCTCGCGGTGGAAGGAGTCGACGGTGCGGGTGCCGTCGATCGAGAGGAGCTTCTCGATCCGGTCGGTGACCTGCGCGCGGGCCTCGACCACCTCGGGGGCGTCCTCGGCGACCGGGTCCAGGTGGCTCTCGGCCAGGTAGTCGCCGATCGTGTTCGGCAGGACGAAGTAGCCGTCGGCCAGGCCCTGCATCAGCGCGGACGCGCCGAGGCGGTTGGCGCCGTGGTCGGAGAAGTTCGCCTCGCCGACGACGAACATGCCGGGGATCGTGCTCTGCAGGTCGTAGTCGACCCACAGCCCGCCCATCGTGTAGTGCACCGCCGGGTAGATCCGCATGGGGACCTCGTAGGGGTCCTCACCGGTGATGCGCTCGTAGATGTCGAACAGGTTGCCGTACTTGGCGGCCACCGCGGCGCGGCCGGTCCGCTCGATGATCTCGGAGAAGTCCAGGTAGACGCCCAGCCCGGACGGCCCGACGCCGCGCCCGGCGTCGCACACGTTCTTGGCGGCGCGGCTGGCGATGTCGCGGGGCACCAGGTTGCCGAACGCGGGGTACTGGCGCTCGAGGAAGTAGTCGCGCTCGTCCTCTCCGATGTCCTTCGGCGGGCGGGTGTCACCCATCTCCTTGGGCACCCAGATGCGGCCGTCGTTGCGCAGCGACTCGCTCATCAGCGTGAGCTTGCTCTGATGGTCACCGGAGACCGGGATGCACGTGGGGTGGATCTGGGTGAAGCACGGGTTGGCGAACAGCGCGCCCTTGCGGTGCGCCCGCCAGGTCGCGGTGACGTTGCAGCCCTTGGCGTTGGTGGACAGGTAGAACACGTTGCCGTAGCCGCCGGAGGCGAGCACCACGGCGTCGGCGAGGTGGGTCTCGATCTCCCCGGTCACCATGTCCCGGACGATGATCCCGCGGGCGCGGCCGTCGACGACGACGAGCTCGAGCATCTCGTGGCGGGTGTGCATCTCCACGCGGCCGGCGTCGACCTGGCGCTCCAGGGCCTGGTAGGCGCCCAGCAGGAGCTGCTGGCCGGTCTGGCCCTTGGCGTAGAAGGTGCGGGAGACCTGTACTCCGCCGAAGGAGCGGTTGTCGAGCAGGCCGCCGTACTCGCGGGCGAACGGCACACCCTGCGCCACGCACTGGTCGATGATCTGCACGCTGATCTCGGCGAGGCGGTGCACGTTGGACTCCCGGGCGCGGAAGTCACCGCCCTTCACGGTGTCGTAGAACAGCCGCTGCACCGAGTCGCCGTCGTTGCGGTAGTTCTTCGCCGCGTTGATGCCGCCCTGCGCGGCGATGGAGTGCGCGCGCCGCGGACTGTCCTGGTAGCAGAAGCTCGCCACCTGGTAGCCGGCCTCGGCCAGCGTCGCCGCCGCCGAGCCGCCGGCCAGGCCGGTGCCCACCACGATGATCTTCATCTTGCGCTTGTTCGCCGGGTTGACGAGCTTGACGCCGAACCGGCGACGCTCCCAGCGGGACTCGATGGGCCCGTCCGGGGCCGCGGTGTCGACGATCGGGTCGCCGACGGTGAAGTCGCTGTAGATGCTCATGACACCAGTCCGAACGTGATCGAGAGCGGGACTGCCAGGAAGCCCACGGCCAGCGCGACCGCCACGACGTCCGCCGTGGTCTTCAGCGCGACCAGGTTGCCGCCGCGGGTGCGGCCCAGCGACTGCAGCGCACTCCACAGCCCGTGGCGCAGGTGCAGCGTCAGCGCGACGATCGACAGGACGTAGAACGCCGTCACGTACCAGCGCTGCGGAGCGAAATCGGCCACGAGGTTGGCGTAGACCTCGCCGTACACCCCGTTGGGGTTCAGCGTGCCCGTCGTCAGGTCCAGGATGTGGTAGACGATGAACAGCGCGACGATCACGCCGCCCCAGCGCATCGTGCGCGCGGCGTAGGAGCCCGCGACCCTGCTGCGGTGCGCGTACTTCACCGGGCGCGCCCTCGACGCGCGCCGGGCGAGCAGGGTCGCGGCCACGATGTGGCCGACGACGGCGGCGAGCAACACGATCCGCACGAGCCACAGCACGGTCTGCTCCGGCAGCGCGGGCTCGCCCACGACCCGCAACCACTCGGCGTAGAGGTCGAGCGACTCGGCCCCGAAGAAGATCTTCAGGTTCCCGATCATGTGCGCGACGAGGTAGAGGAACATGACCGCGCCGGACACCGCCATCACGTACTTGAGCTGCACGGACGACGGCCGCGGGGCGCGTCGGGTCGGCGCATCGCCGTTCGTGCGCGGGACCAGGGACACCATGCGGCAAGGGTGACCACCGGTCGAACCTGCCGTCCAATGCATCGTTCAGGGGCGTTCGGTGCCCTGACGCTATAGGCGGGGCGCCCCCGCAGGTCAGCGCCCCGGCCAGGGTCGCCTCACGTGCCTGGCTTCACTCCGTCGCGGAAGTGGGTTCACCGCCCGCCCGGCTCGCACGACGTGCCCGCTCGACGTGGGATCCGCACCCGGTGGCGTCGGTGCGCGACGCCGGGACGGCCCGCCGGCGGGCAGCGGTGTCCGTGGTGGTCCGGGCGGAACCCGCGCGCGAGATCGACGTGAGCGGGGTGCGTGGGATGACGAACCCGCTCGCGTCGATCTCGTGCCGTCAACCCCGCCCCGCGGCATCGGTATCGGTCCGGCGATGCTCGTAGGCTATTGGGGTGACGTTGACCCAGCTCGCGTACCTCGTGGCCCTGGCCGACTCGCGCAGCTTCATCCGGGCCGCCGACGTGGCGGGGGTGGCGCAGCCGACGCTGTCGCGGCAGCTGCGGGTGCTGGAGGACGAACTCGGGGCGCCGTTGGTGCAGCGCGGGGGGCGCGAGGGCGTCACGCTGACCCCCGCGGGCGAGGTGGTGCTGCCGTTGGCGCGGCGGATGCTGGCCGACGCCGAGCGCGCCCGCACCGGCGTCGCGGAGCTGATCGGGCTGCGCAGCGGGCGGGTACGGGTCGGAGCCACCCCGTCGCTGTGCATCGGCGTGCTGGCCGACGTGCTGCGCACCTTCCACGAGCAGTACCCCGACGTCCGGCTGGAGCTGGTGGAGAGCGGGTCGCAGCCGCTGGTGCGCTCGCTCGTCCGGGGGGAGCTCGACGTCGCGCTGGTGATCGTGCCGGAGGCAGGCGTCGACCCCGCGCTGCACACCACCCCGCTGCTGCGCGAGCGGTTGTCGGTGGCCTCCCCGGCCTCGGAACGCGCACCGTCCGCGCGCGGGTCGATGACCGTCCGCGAGCTGGCCCGCCGCCCGCTCGTCGTCCCGCGGCAGGGCTACGACGTGCGGGAGGCCACGCTGCGCGCGTACGCCGACGCCGGTGAGACGCCCCGCTTCGCGGTGGAGGGCGGGGAGATGGACGCGGTGCTGCGGCTCGTCGAGGCCGGGACCGGGGTCGCGGTCGTGCCGGACCTGGTCTTCGCCGGTCGTCCCCGGCTGCGGCGCACCGTGCTCACCCCGCCGCTCTACCGGACGGTCGCACTGGCCCGCCGCGCCGACCTGGTCCCCACCCATGCCATGAGTGCGTTCCGCGACACGCTGCTGACGTTCCTCGCCGCGCTGTCCGCAGGCGGCGGGCTGCCCGGCGACGTGCAGGTGCTCCGCCGCCCTGATTAGCTCACCGTATGACCGACGTGCACTTCTACTTCGATCCCGTGTGCCCCTTCGCGTGGATGACCAGCAAGTGGGTGCGGCAGGTGCAGGCCGCGCGCGACTACTCCGTGCAGTGGCGGTTCATCTCGCTGCGCCTGCTGAACTCCCACATCGACTACGACGCGCACTTCCCGCCGGAGTACGAGGCGGGCCACACCGCGGGGCTGCACCTGCTGCGCATGGCCGCCGCCACCCGGGCGGCCCACGGCCACGACGCCGTGGACACGCTGTACGCCGCGCTCGGCGAGGCGATCTTCGAACGCGACCCGGTGCCCGGCGACACCGCTCGCCGGGGCACGGCGGAGTTCGTCGCCCCCGTGCTCGCCGGGCTCGGGCTGCCCGCCGGGCTCGCCGACGCCCTCGACGACCCGGGCTGGGACGGGCAGATCCAGGCCGAGACCGACGAGGCGCTGGCGCTCACCGGCAAGGACGTCGGCACCCCGATCCTGCAGTTCGAGCCCCCGGACGGGGTGGCCTTCTTCGGTCCGGTGATCAGCCGCCTGCCCGCTCCCGACGAGGCCGCGCAGCTGTGGGACCACGTCATCGCGCTCGCCCGCTTCCCCGGGTTCGCCGAGCTCAAGCGCAGCCTGCGTGAGCTGCCCCGGCTCCGGGCGCTCGGCGTCGCCGAGGACGAGGTGGGGGTGCAGCAGGACTGGCACGCCGGGAGCCGGCGGCAGAAGCGGTAGCCGGGAGCGGGATCCCGGTCGGGCGGGGTTCAGTCGGGGGCGGGGTCGTCGCCGAGCTCCTCGACGTCCGCCCCGTGCGCGGCGAGGGCCTCGCGGACCACCCGGTAGGCGATCCCGCCGCCGTAGCCCTTACGAGCGAGCATGCCGACCAGCCGGTTCACCGCCTTCCTGCGCTGCTCCGGGGTGTCGGCGGGTACCGTGCGCAGCTTGCGGTCGACCAGCTCACGGGCGCGCTGCTCCTCCGACGCGGGGTCGACCTCCTGCAGCGCCTCCCCCGCCACCTCGTCGTCGACACCCTTGCGTCGCAGCTCCATCGCGATCGCCCGCCGTGACAGGCCGCGGTAGGCGTGGCGGGAGCGCACGTACTGCCCGGCGAACGCGGCGTCGTCGATGAGGCCGACCTCGTCGAACCGGCTCAGCACGGACTCGGCGGCGTCGACGGGCACGCCGCGCTGCGTCAGCGCCCGGGACAGCTCGTGGCGGGTGCGGGCCCGGTCGGTGAGCAGCCGCAGGCAGATCTCCCGCGCCGCCACCAGCGGATCGGCGTCCGGGTCGATCTGTTTGGGCCCCCAGCCGCGCCGGGCGCCGGCCGTGCGGCCCGCCTCCGGTGCGGCGTCCTGGTCGGCGGCGGAGGAGTCTGCGACATCGGCGACGGGGTCGGCGGCGGGTGCCGTCCGCGCCTCGCCCCGCCGGGCCGCGCGGCTCCCGACCGGGCGCTCCCCGGGAGCCGGTCGGGCCGCGGCCGAGCCACCACCTCGACCTCCGCCCGGCGCGGGCCGGGCACGCCCGCCCGACCCGAGCCGTGCCGTACGGGCCGGCGCATCTGCGGCCGCACCCGGCACCTCCAGCTCGGCCACGGAGACCGACGGGGCGGGCTCCCCCACCTCGCCGAGGCGGGCCAGCGGTGCAACCGGGTCGTCCGGAACGGAGCCGCCGTCGGCAGTGGTCCCGGGGTCGGCGGGATCCCCCGCCGGCCCGATCCGGGCGAGCGCAGCGACCGGCGCGGCCGGCCCGTCGCCGTCGCCGATCGCGTCGAACCGGGCCTCGACGGCCGGGCCGGAGGCCGGCCCGGCGGGGTCGAAGCGGGCGACCCGACGCGGGTCGCCGCCCACGATCAGAAGTCGACGGGCGTCGGGACGGCGGCGTCGGCATCGACGACGGCGCCGATACCCAGCTTCTCCTTGATCCGCTTCTCGATCTCGTTGGCGACGTCGGGGTTCTCCCGCAGGAACTTGCGGGCGTTCTCCTTGCCCTGCCCGAGCTGGTCTCCCTCGTAGGTGTACCAGGCCCCCGACTTGCGGACGAGGCCCTGCTCCACGCCCACGTCGACCAGCGAACCCTCCCGGCTGATGCCGACCCCGTAGAGGATGTCGAACTCGGCCTGCTTGAACGGCGGGGCGACCTTGTTCTTCACGACCTTGACGCGGGTGCGGTTGCCGACCATGTCGGAGCCGTCCTTGAGCGTCTCGATGCGCCGGATGTCGAGGCGGACCGAGGCGTAGAACTTGAGCGCCTTCCCACCGGTGGTGGTCTCCGGCGAGTTGTGCACCACGACGCCGTCGGCGAGGTAGTTGTGCGTGCCCTCGACCTCGATGTCGAACCTGTGCATCGATCGGGTTCGCGGCTTCACACGCACGTCGAGCACGGGCGCCGGGGTCGGCAGGAGGGTGGGTGCGACGAACTCCGGCTCGATCGCGAACCGACCGCGGAACCGCTCCAGCAGCTTGTACTGCATCGTGGGGTGCACGAACGGTGCGATCAGCTCGTGGAGCTTCGCCGTCTCGTCCTTCGCGAAGGACAGCACCGGCACCTGCCGAGCTCCGCGCACGGTGAGGGTGGGGCGGAGGTCGAAGGTATCGGCCAGATGTTCGAGGAGCCGCTCCCGGGAACCCGGGCTGAGCGCCTGCACGCAGATCTCCGAGCGTCCGCTGCCCTCTCGCGTGCGCTCCTGGAGACCTTTCGCCCTCGACTGGAACGAACCGTCGTCGCAATACCAGATCGCGAGCGAGAGCGGGGTGAGCGCCTTGAGGTACTCCCACGAGAGGTGCTTGTGCCCGTCACCGAGATAGACGGCCTGCCGTACCTCGGCCAGCTCCGGGAGCGGGCTGAGGTCGACGAAGCCCGCGCCCGTGGCGTTGGTCCGGCGGCTCTGACCGATGTTGCCGAGCAGCGACGCCTTCCAGTCGAGGTAGTCGATCTGCTTCGCACCGTGGCCCATCCGGAACCGGGTGCCGAGGCTGCCGGGGATCCGGCTGGGCGAGAGGTTGGCGTCACCCATCAGCGCGCCGAGCACGATCTGCCACTGCTGCTGCCCCAACCGGTACGGCTGGGACAGCAACACCCGATCACCGACCGCGAGCTCGCCCGCTTCCCGCCATCCACCAGGGGTGTGCACGAGGTGATTGGCCGTGAGTCCCATCTGAGCGCGCCCGTTGCCGCCGGGACGGGCCACCGTGATCTGCAGGAACTGCTCGGTCGGGCCGTTGTCGAACCAGTTGACGACCTTCTTCGGCACGATCTGACCCAGGTCCGGGTCGTAGGACAGCACCTCGACCGGGAGCTTCTGGTTGACGATCTTGCCGATCTTCTCCTGACTGCCGTCGGCGAGCGTGATCCGGGTGCCGTAGGACAGGCAGCCGAACATGACCCCGATCTTCTCGCGCAGCTGGTTGATGAAGATCATCGTGGTGCCGGAGTTGCTGAGCGCGCCGGTGATCTTGCGCAGTGCCTGGCTCATCAGCCGGGCCTGCAGGCCGACGTGGCTGTCGCCCATCTCCCCCTCGATCTCGGCGCGGGGCACGAGCGCGGCCACCGAGTCGACGACGATCAGGTCGAGCGCGCCGGAGCGGATCAGCATGTCGGCGATCTCGAGCGCCTGCTCCCCCGTGTCGGGCTGGGAGACGAGCAGGTTGTCGGTGTCGACCCCGAGCGCCTTGGCGTACTCTGGGTCGAGCGCGTGCTCGGCGTCGATGAAGGCGACGATGCCGCCCGCGGCCTGCGCGTTGGCCACGCAGTGCAGCGCGACCGTGGTCTTGCCGCTGGACTCCGGGCCGTAGACCTCCACGATGCGCCCGCGGGGCAGGCCGCCCACGCCCAGCGCGACGTCGAGGGCGATCGAACCCGTGGGGATGATGCCGACGGGCGGGCGGGTGTCGTCGCCGAGGCGCATCACCGAACCCTTGCCGTGGTTCTTCTCGATCTGCGCCAGGGCGAGCTCGAGCGCCTTCTCGCGGTCGGGTGTGCTCATCGCCGGGTCTCCACCTCGTGTGCTGTTCGACGTCTTGCGTGACTGGTGCCGACGGTAGGGGCGACCACCGACAATCTGCGGGCGAGGTCCGGACCTGTGGACGGCCACCACCCGATGTGGACAACACTCTAGCGAACACCTGTTCGACCGCGACGGGCGACACGCCGGGCGCCCGGTGGCGGTCACCGTCGCGACGGCGGCACGTCGTAGGCCGCGCACACCGCCCGCCACACCTCGCGCGGGTCGATGCCGTGCTCCAGCGCCTGCTCCACCGTCCGGCCGCCGAGCTCGGCGAACACGTGGTCCTGGGCCACCGCGGCCGCACGCACGGCCCCGAACTCGTCGGCCATCAGCTCCCGGAACTGGGTCAGTCGCACCCCTGCACGCTAGCGTCGCCGTCCATGACGGCACCCCTGCCCCGGGTCTGGGCCGCGCTCGGCGGAGCCGCCGCCGACCTCGCCCGGCTCACCGTCACCGGCCCGACCACGACCCTGACCTCGACGTTCGCCGTCACCGACGCCGGCGTCGCCGCGGTCGGCGCGAGCCTGCTCGCGGCCACCGACGGGGCGGTCGCGCTGGACACCCGCCGGCTCGCCGTGGCCCTGCGCAGCGAGCGGTACCTGCTCCGCGACGGGCGGTCGCCCGGCTCCCCGTTCGACCCGCTGTCGACGTTCCACCGCACCGCGGACGGCTGGATCCGGCTGCACGCGAACTACCCGTGGCACCGCGCCGCCGCGCTGCGCGTGCTCCACTGCGCCGAGGAGGAGGTGCCAGCGGCGATCGCCGGCCGGGCGGGCGTCGAACTGGAGAACGCGCTGCACGCGACCGGGGGCGTCGCCGCGGCGGTGCGCACGGCGGCGAGCTGGCGCTCCGAGTACGGCGTGGCGCCGCCGCTCGTCGAGCACCGGGTCGTCGGCGACGCCCCGCCCCGGCCGGCGCGCCGCCCCCGCGTGCTCGACCTCACCCGCGTCATCGCCGGTCCCGTCGCCACCCGCACGCTGGCCGTCCACGGCGCCGACGTGCTGCGCCTGGACCCGCCGGACCGTCCGGAGATCCCGCTGCAGGCCCTCGACACCCTGCCCGGCAAGCGCTCCGCGCTGCTCGACCTGCGTGACACCGCCACCCGCGAGGAACTGCTGGCCGGCGCGGACGTCGTCGTCACCGGCTACCGGCCCGGGGCGCTGGACCGGTTCGGGCTCGCCCCGGGCGCGCTGGCGCGGCGGCATCCCGGGCTCGTCGTCGTCACGCTCTCCGCGTGGGGGGAGCAGGGGCCGTGGGGACGGCGCCGCGGATTCGACAGCCTGGTGCAGGCCGCCTGCGGGATCGCCGTGGCGGAGGGACGGGCGGACGGGACGCCCGGCGCGCTGCCTGCGCAGGTCCTCGACCACGCCACCGGCTACCTCGCCGCGGCCGCCGCCCTGCTCGCGCTGCGCAGGCAGCGGCGCGAGGGCGGCACGCACCACGTGCGGCTGTCGCTGGTCGGGACGGCGTCGTGGCTGCAGGGGCTCCCCCGACCCGCGCCCAGGCCGGTACCCGAGGTCGACCCCGAGCCCCACCTGGAACGGGTGGGCCCGCTCACCCTCGCGTCACCCCCCGGAACCGTCGACGGTCGACCGCTGCACTGGCCGCCCCCTCCGCCGTCCTTCGGAACGGAGGAGCCGCGGTGGCGGTAACGTCGGGCCCATGGACCTCACGGGCGACCCCACCGGCTTCTCCTCGCCGCTCGGGCAGCTCGTGGTGCTGGCGGCCCTGCTGACCTCGCTCGTGCTGCTGCTGCGCTGGTGGTGGCAGAACCGCGGGAAGGGCTGATCCGGGAAGGACCGATCTAGGTGTGCTCGGCCAGGTACTCGTCCGAGCCGGTGTCGGAGTAGTCCAGCCCGGCGCCGTGGGCGTGCTCGCGCTTGAACGCCGCGAACTGCTCGCCCACGCGCTCCCGCACCTCGAGCGAGGTCTTCTCCAGGAACGGGGCGAGGTCGTCGCGCTCCTCCTCGGCGAGGTGCTCGTCGTTGGCCGCCCGGGCGTCGGAGATCCCGGCCCACCACTCGTCGCTGCCCGGCTCGGCCGCGGCGGCGCGGCGGATGCCGTGGCGGATCTCGTCGTGGTCGGAGACGGCGTCCTCGGTCTCGTCCACCATGCCGTCCACCCGGTCGAGCAGCTGCGGGTAGAAGAACTCCTCCTCGGCGGTGGCGTGCACCTCCAGCTCGGCGGCGAGCGGCCCCCAGACGGCGGCGGCCGCGGTCGCGTCGTCGCGCAGCGTGTCCAGCTCCGCGAACCGGGCGCGGAAGGACTCGTGGTCGTCGAGGATCAAGCGGATGACATCGGGCCTGGTGGCGGACATGGTGGTGGGCTCCTGTCGGTTCGGTCGCCAGCTCGTTCCCCCGCGGGGCGGGCCGTCAAACACGACGACCGGCGCCGGACTGTCGGACCCCCGGCGCATGATGGAGGCCATGACCCCGCTCGCCGGATTCTCCGCCGCCACCCGTGACTGGTTCACGGGTGCCTTCGCCGCGCCCACCGCGGCGCAGGAGGGGGCGTGGGCGGCGGCCCGGGCAGGGCGGCACGCGCTGGTCGTCGCGCCGACGGGTTCGGGCAAGACGCTCGCGGCGTTCCTGTGGGCGCTCGACCGGCTGGCGGCCACGCCGGTGCCGCAGGATCCCCGGCAGCGCTGCCGGGTGCTCTACGTGTCGCCGCTCAAGGCCCTGGCCGTCGACGTGCAGCGCAACCTGCGCTCGCCACTGGCGGGCATCCGGCAGGCCTCGCAGCGCCTGGGTCTGCCCGTCCCGGAGATCACCGTGGGCATGCGTACCGGCGACACCCCGGCCGACGAGCGGCGCCTGTTCATGCGCACCCCGCCCGACGTGCTGGTCACCACGCCCGAGTCGCTGTTCCTGATCCTCACCTCGGCGGCGCGCGAGTCGTTGCGGGGCGTGCAGACCGTCGTCCTCGACGAGGTGCACGCCGTGGCCGGCACCAAGCGCGGCGCGCACCTGGCCCTGTCGCTCGAACGCCTCGACGAGCTGCTGGAGCGGCCGGCGCAGCGGATCGGGCTCTCGGCCACGGTGCGCCCGATCGACGAGGTGTCCGCGTTCCTCGCGGGCGCGCGACCGGTGGAGATCGTGCAGCCGCCGATCCCGAAGACGATCGAGGTCACCGTCGAGGTGCCGGTACCGGACCTGGCCGCGCTCGACGAGCGGCCCGCGCCGGGCAGCTCCGACGAGGAGGTCATCGGGTCGGCCGCGGGCACGGCGCAGCGGCCCTCGATCTGGCCCGCGGTGGAGCGGCGGCTGCTGGAGCTCGTGCGGGAGCACCGCTCCACGATCGTGTTCTCCAACTCGCGGCGCCTGGCCGAGCGGTTGACGGCCAAGCTCAACGAACTGGCCGCCGAGGAGTCCGAGGACGCGGCCGACCTCGATGAGTTCCCCGCCGAGGCCGTCGGGCAGTCGGGCATCGGGAGCGGGGCGCCGCCCGTGGTCGCGAAGGCCCACCACGGTTCGATGTCGCGCGAGCAGCGCACGCTGGTCGAGGAGGAGCTCAAGGCCGGGTTGCTGCCGTGCGTGGTGGCCACGTCGAGCCTGGAGCTGGGCATCGACATGGGCGCGGTCGACCTCGTCGTGCAGGTCGAGGCGCCGCCCAGCGTGGCGTCCGGGCTGCAGCGGGTCGGGCGGGCCGGACACCAGGTCGGGGCGATCTCCACCGGCGTGGTGTTCCCCAAGTTCCGGGGCGATCTCGTGTCCTGCGCCGTGGTGGCCGAGCGGATGACCGTCGGCGCCATCGAGTCGATGCGCTACCCGCGCAACCCGCTCGACGTGCTGGCCCAGCAGGTCGTCGCGATGGTGGCGCTGGAGCCGTGGGCCCTGCCCGACCTCGCGCGTGTCGTGCGCCGCGCCGCACCGTTCGCGGCGCTGCCCGAGTCGGCGCTGCACTCGGTGCTCGACATGCTGGCCGGGCGCTACCCGTCCGAGGAGTTCGGTGAGCTGCGGGCCCGGATCACGTGGGATCGGGTGACCGACACCCTCGCGGGGCGGCCGGGCGCGCAGCGGCTCGCCGTCACCTCCGGGGGCACGATCCCCGACCGCGGGCTGTTCACCGTCATGACGCCGGGCGGGGCCGACGGCGCGGGCTCGCGGGTCGGCGAGCTCGACGAGGAGATGGTCTACGAGTCGCGCGTGGGCGACACGTTCCTGCTCGGCACGTCGAGCTGGCGGGTCGAGGACATCACGCACGACCGCGTGATCGTCACCCCGGCGCCGGGGGTGCCCGCCCGGATGCCGTTCTGGAAGGGGGAGTCGATCGGGCGGCCGCTGGAGCTGGGGCGCGCGGTCGGGGCGTTCGTGCGGGAGATGTCGGCGCTGCCGGACACCGCGGCGCGCGAGCGGGCGGCGGCGGGGCTCGACGCGTGGGCGATCGACAACCTGGTCGCCTACCTGCACGAGCAGCGCGAGGCGACGCGGCACGTCCCGAGCGACCGCACGATCCTCGTGGAGCGCTTCCGCGACGAGCTGGGCGACTGGCGGCTGGTGGTGCACTCGCCGTTCGGGCGCCAGGTCAACGGCCCGTGGGCGCTCGCCATCGCCGCGCGGATGCGGGAACGGCGCGGGGTGGAGTGCCAGGCCTCGGGGGCCGACGACGGGATCGTGCTGCGCCTGCCCGACGCCGTGGACGACAGCGGGAACGAGGTCGTCCCGACCGCCGAGGACGTCCTGCTCGACCCGGGAGAGGTGGAGCAGATCGTGGTCGCGGAGCTGGGCGGGTCGTCGCTGTACGCCTCACGGTTCCGGGAGTGCGCGGCACGCTCGCTGTTGCTGCCCCGGAGGGACCCCAAGCGGCGGTCGCCGCTGTGGCAGCAGCGGCAGCGCTCGGCCCAGCTGCTGGCGGTGGCCGGGCGCTACGAGCAGTTCCCGGTCACCCTCGAGGCGATGCGCGAGTGCGTGCAGGACGTCTACGACCTGCCGGGCCTGCGCGGGCTGATGGCCGAGGTGCAGGCCCGCACGGTGCGGGTCGTCGAGGTGAACACGCCGGCGCCGTCACCGTTCGCGCGCAGCCTGCTGTTCGGCTACGTCGGGATGTTCCTCTACGAGGCCGACGCCCCGCTGGCCGAGCGCCGGGCCGCGGCACTGGCGCTGGACTCCACCCTGCTCGCCGAGCTGCTCGGGTCGGAGGCCATCCGGGAGCTGCTCGATCCCGAGGTGCTCGCCGAGGTCGAGGCGTCGCTGCAGCGGCTCGCCCCGGACCGGCACGCCCGCGACGCCGAGGGGGCCGCCGACCTGCTGCGCTTCCTCGGCGACCTCACCACCTCCGAGGCCACGGCCCGCGGCGTCGCCCCGGAGTGGCTGGCGTCACTGGAGTCGGCGCGTCGGGTGATCCGCGTCCGGATGGGCAACGAGGAACGCTGGCTCGCCGTCGAGGACGCCGGGCGCGTGCGCGACGCGCTCGGGGCGGCGCTGCCGGTCGGGGTGCCGGAGGCCTTCACCGAGCCGGTCGCCGATCCGCTGGGCGATCTCGTGCTGCGCTACGCCCGCACCCACGGGCCGTTCGCGGCGGCCGACTGTGCGGTGCGGTTCGGGCTGGGGGTGGCCGTCGTCGCCGGGGTGCTCGACCGGCTCGTCGGGTCCGGGCGGGTCGCCCGGGGCGAGCTGCGGCCCGGGGCCGACGGTATCGAGTACTGCGACGCCGAGGTGCTGCGGCGGCTGCGGCGCGCCTCGCTGGCCCGGCTGCGGGCGGAGGTGGAGCCCGTCGAGCAACGGGCGCTGGGCCGGTTCCTGCCCGCATGGCAGGGGGTGCAGACCGGGGCCGGTGGTGGCCGGCGCGGCCGGATGCGACGGGCGCCCGCCGCGGAGGACGTGCTCGGGGTGGTGGAGCAGCTGGCCGGGGCGCCGCTCCCGGCGAGTGCGCTGGAGTCGCTGATCCTGCCCGCCCGGCTGCCCGGGTACACGCCCGCGCTGCTCGACGAGCTCACGGCCGCGGGCGAGGTCACCTGGACCGGCTGCGGGCCGCTGGCCGGCGGCGACGGCTGGCTGGCGATCGCGCCCGCCGACGTCGCCGACCTGCTGCTCCCGGAACCGGAGACCGACGTCGCCGGGACCCCCCTGCACCGGGCGCTGCTCGCCGCGCTCGGCCGGCCCGATCCCGCGCTGCCGCCCACCGGGGGCGGGGCGCTGTTCTTCAGGGAGCTGGCCGACCGGGCCGGGCGGGTGCTGGTGGACGCCGGGGAGCCGGGCCCCGGCGACGACGCCACGGTCGCCGCGATCTGGGACCTGGTGTGGGCCGGGCTGCTCAGCAACGACACGCTCGGTCCGCTGCGCGCCCGGCTCGGCGGCGGGTCGGGCGGGCGGGGCGGGGCGCACCGCACCCGGCGCACGGCGTCGCGGGGCCGGTACGCGCAGCTGCGCGCCGGGCGTCCCGCGATGCCCAGCCGTGGCGGCCCCCCGTCGGTGGGCGGGCGGTGGGCGCTGGCCGTCGACCGCGAGCCCGACCCGACCCGTCGCGCCCACGCCCGGGCGGAGGCGTTCCTGGAACGTCACGGCGTGCTCACCCGCGGGGCCCTGGGCACCGAGCGGGTCACCGGCGGGTTCGCGGCCGTCTACCGGGTCCTGCGGGCCATGGAGGACTCCGGGCGTGCGCGGCGCGGGTACGTCGTGGAGGGGCTGGGGGCGGCGCAGTTCGCCGTGCCCGGGGCGATCGACCGGCTGCGGGCGATGTCGCGCCCCGACGGGTCCCCGGACCCCGGGGAGCACGGCGCGGCCGGCGAGCTGTCGCGGGTGGTGCTGGCCGCGGCCGACCCCGCCCAGCCCTACGGTGCGGCGCTGTCCTGGCCGGGCACCGTCGGCGACACCAAGCACCGGCCGGGGCGCAAGGCCGGGGCTCTCGTGGTGCTCGTGGAGGGGGCCCCGGCGCTGTACGTCGAGCGGGGCGGGAGGTCGTTGCTGTCGTTCACCGCCGAGCGTGCGGAGCTGGCCGCCGCGGCGCAGGCCCTGGCGGGGGCGGTCCACGAGGGCTGGCTGGGGTCGATCGCGGTGGAGAAGGCCGACGGGGTCGGGTCGCTGGGCTCGGAGCTGGCCGACGTGCTCACCGAGGCCGGTTTCCGCGTCACACCCAAGGGGCTGCGGCTGCGGGCCTGACCCGCGCGGCGGCGACCGGGAGCGGCACGCACGACCTCGCGGGTGCTACCGCACAGCGGGCCCCGGACCGGCCGGCGCGGGCCGGGGCGCGCAGCACGGGCAGGCCGATCCGGGCGGGTCGGTCGTCGGTGCGGCACCGCGGCGGATCGTCGACCACCCGCCGACCACCGGGTGCGGCGACGGGGCGAGTCGCCGGTGGAGCCGCTCGCCCGAGGATCGGTCGGCCTGGGAGGCTGGGCCCGTGACCACACCCCCCGCCGACTGGCGTGCGGCCCTGGCCGCGCACCCGCCCCGCCCGCTGGACCCGGCACAGATGGGGCACGTGGTGGTCGTCGCCACCCACCCGGCCGACGCGGTGCGCGCCGTCGGCACGACGATGCGTGCGGTGCACGACGCGGGCGCGCGGCTGGAGCTGGTGATCGTCACCGAGGACGGGCCGGGGGGAGGCGGGGCCGCGAGCGGCGGGCCGCCGGGTCCGGCCGACATCCCCGTCCACCATCTCGGGCTCGCCGATCCGGACCCCGGCCTGCTGGCCCGCACCCTCGCCCCGCTGCTGCACGACGCGGACGCCTACCTTGCGCCCTGGGCCGGGGACCCGGACCCCGCACACGCCGCCGCCGGGCGGGCCGCGGCCGCCGCGGCACCGGTCACGGCCTGCGGTTGGGGGTACCCGGTCGGGATGTGGTCCCGGATGCGCCCCGACGACCCGTCGATCCCCTGGGCCCACGCGTTCGCCCACGGCCCGGGGCCCGGAGGCGCCGCCGGGCCCGAGGTGGTGTTCCGCATCCCGCGCGTCGACGGCGCCCCGCTGTCCCGGTTCGACGAGCTCTACGCCGGGACCGACGGTGCGGGCGACGGCGACCCGTGGGAGACGCGCACGAGCTGGTACGAACGCCGCAAGCGCGCCGTCGTGCTGGCCTGCCTGCCCGCGGAGCGCTACCGGCACGCCGCCGAACCCGCCTGCGGCACCGGCGCGCTCACGCGCGAGCTGGCCGCCCGCTGCGACCGCCTCGACGCCTCCGACTTCTCCCCCGCGGCGGTCGCGCAGACCGCGGCGGCCACCGCGGGGCTGACGCACGTCGGGGTGACCCGGGTCGCGTTGCCCGACCCGGCGGCGCTGCCCGCCGGGATCGACCTCGCCGTGCTCGGCGAGGTGCTCTACTACCTGGCCGCCGCCGACCTCGCCCGCAGCGTGGACCGCCTCGCCGAGGCCCTGGAACCCGGTGGCGACGTCGTGCTGGTGCACTGGGACGGCTGGCCCGCCGAGGCCCCCCGCGACGGGGCCGCCGCGCACCGGATCCTCATCGACGACCCCCGCTTCGAGCTGCTCGTCGAGCACGCGGACGAGGAGTTCCTGGTGCACGTGCTGCGCCGCTGGTGAGGGCCTGCCGAGCCGGCCGCCATGATCGGCGGTTGCGGTGCAGGGACGACGGCCCTGTCGCTCCTGCACCGCAGGCGATGATCACGTGGCGGCGCGGCGCCTGCGCCGGCTCGGCCGGTGACCCGACGCGTGTCGCCTGGGTCTGGCCGGGCGGGTCCGTCGGGCGCCCTGCGGAACGGCCGGCGGGGGCGGAGCCGGCGGCACCGTCAGCAGCGGTTCGGCGGCCACGCGGCGGAACACGATGCGCTGCTGCACCAGCGTCCAGACGTTGTTCGTGAACCAGTACAGCAGGATCGCCACCGGGAACGGGAAGAACAGCCCGCCGAGCACCGCGCCGAGCGGGAAGACCCACGGCGTCCAGCGCATGATCGACGCAGCGGGGCCCTCCAGGGTCTGCTGGGCCAGCGAGTGCCGCGCCGAGAAGTGCGTGGCGACGGCCGCGAGCAGCATCAGCGGCAGCGCGACGGCCGCGACCTCCCAGCGCGCGACGTGCACGCCGAACGAGTGGAGCAGGTCCTGCGGCATCGACAGGTACGACGACAGCGGTGCCCCGAACAGCCGCGCCTGCAGGAACGAGCGCACCTCGTCGGGGGCGAAGGCGTAGTTGGGCAGCGCCGCATTCTGCTCGAACGAGAGCCCCGGGCGGTTGAAGCCGTGCAGCACGTGCAGCAGCCCGAGGAACACCGGTATCTGGAGCAGCGCGGGCAGCAGGGCGCCCAGGGTGCTGACCCCGTGCGCGCCCTGCAGGGCCCGGGTCTCCTGCACCAGCCGGGCTGGGTCGTCGCGGTGGCGCCTGCGCAGCTCGGCCAGCTGGGGCGCGATGGCCCGCATCCGGCGGCCGGAGCGCACCGACGACAGGAACGGTCTGATCATGACGGCGCGCAGGGTGAGGACGAGCAGCACGACGGCGAGCGCCCAGGCGACACCGCTCGCGGGTCCGAGCAGCAGGCCCAGGACCTCGTGCCAGAACCACATGACGGCGGACACGGCGTAGTACAGGGGATCGAGCAGCAAGGCGGCACTCCAGGGCAGCCGGGACGGGGGACGCGTGTCCGGCGGTGGTGCCCAGGAGGGGTGCTACCTGAAGGGGTGCTACCGGGAGGGTGCTACCCGGTGGGGCCTGCCGCCGGGAGCAGGCCCGACGGTGCGCGGGAGCGGGTGTGGCCCGGGGCGTCCGGGTCCCGCTGGCGAGGTGCGGCGAGACGGGCGAGTGCCCGGCGGTGCTCACGGGCCGCCACGGCGACACCCGCGGGTAGGGCGGGCGGCACGGCGGGCCGGGCGGCCCCCCAGGCGAGCAGCAGGGCCCCGACGGCGCCGATCAGCAGCGACGGCTCGGCGAGCGCGCCGTCGGCCATCGAGGCGCCGAGCAGGACCGACAGCAGCAACAGGGCACCGCTGACCTGTGCCCACGTCCCGCGCATGCAGCCACCGTACCCGGCGTGGCACGGCGGCGGACGAGTCGCGGCGCTAGGTTCGACCGGTGCCCGAGGGTGACACCGTCTACCTCGCCGGGAAGCGCCTGCGCGCCGCGCTCACCGGTGGGACGCTGCTGCGCGGCGAGCTGCGCCATCCCCGGCTGGCCGAGCACGACCTCGCCGGGCGCACCGTCACGGGTGTGGTGTCGGTCGGCAAGCACCTGTTCACCCGCTTCGACGACGGCCGCAGCCTGCACAGCCACTTCCGGATGGACGGGTCCTGGCACCTCTACCGGCCCGGGATGTCCTGGCAGCGGCCCGCGCACGAGGCCCGGGCGGTGCTGGAGACCGCCGAGCGCGTCGCCGTCGGGTTCGCGTTGCACGACCTGGAGCTGCTGCCCACCGCGGACGAGTCGCGCCTGGTCGGGCACCTGGGCCCGGACCTGCTCGACCCGGGCTGGTCCGACGCTCACGCCGCCGAGGCGCTGCGCCGCCTCACCGCCCGCGGCGGCTCCGAGATCGGGCTGGTGCTGCTGGAGCAGCGCGTGCTGGCCGGCGTCGGCAACCTGTACAAGACCGAGGTCTGCTTCCTGCGCGGCCTGTCCCCGTGGACGCTCACCCGCGACGTGCCCGACCCGGCCGCCGTCATCGCGTGCGCCCGCGAGCTGCTGCTGCGCAACGCCGACCGCCCCGAACAGTCGACCACCGGCGAGCTGGGCCGCGACCAGCACTGGGTGTTCGAGCGCGGCCGCAGGCCGTGCCGCCGTTGCGGCACCCGCATCCGGATGGCCGAGCAGGGCGACGGCGTCTACGCCCGAATCGCCTACTGGTGCCCCACCTGCCAGCCCGGCGCCACCCCGGCCCGCCGCCGCCGCTGAGCCCGCCCCGGAACCGCAGTGGGG
>NZ_JAJCYB010000084.1 GCF_029263155.1 Pseudonocardia sp. | reverse complement strand
TCATGCACCAGACGGGCGCCACTGATCAAATCGGCAGGTCAAGGGGCCGGTGACAGCGGCCCGAGACAAGCCACTCCGAGGACATACTGACCAGCCGACCTGCGGTTTCGCCGCCCGCCTGATGCAATTCCTGAGAGTTCTGGTAGTCGCGGAACGCCGCGACGGTCAGCTCGAGGTGATGCTGGTGTTCGGCGTGCTCAACCTCGGCGCGGAACAGCGCTTGGGAACCGCCGGGACGGTGGGCGTAGCCCTCGGTGGTGGCCACCGACACGTGCTTGAGGTGGATCTTCGCCGCGAGCAGGCCGCCGGGCCGTTTGGCCATCTCCTGGGCCAGCGTGCGGCGCAACATCCGGGCGTTGACCGGACCCGCTGGCAGCGCGGCCAGCCCGAGCCGGCGGGCGAACGGCTCGGTCAGCCACGCCCGCAGGTTGTGGTAGCTGGTGCCGATGAGCACCGCCCCGAACAGCGGCTGGCCGGGGGCGGCACCGGTGAGCCGCTCGGCCAGCGCCACGGCCCGGTCGACCTGCTCGATGACCACCCATTCGTCCGGGATGCCGCCGAAGCGCTGATGCTTGATCAGTCTGCTGGCCAGCCGGAACCGCCGCCCACCCCCGTGGACCTCGCGGGCGGGTAGGCGCGATCCGGCGGTGATCTCCATCAGCTCGCAGCGGCGCATCCCGGTCGTGGCCGTGGTCAGGATCTGCGCGGCGAGAAGGACGTAGCCGACGGCGCGTTGCAGTTCCTCGGCGGTCAACGGTTCGGTCCAGGCCACCGGCTCGCCGGTATCCGCGCGCGGGACCGGCGCCGCGTCGCGTCCCCACCACCCGGCGACGCCAACCTCGGCAACCGCGGCGTGCAGGACCGGGCGCATCTGGGGCAGCTGGTGCGCCGGCAGCCGCCGGATGCGGGCTTGGCGCGCGATCAGGTTGACGTGCACGCGCAGCAGCGGGTCGTGCGGGTCCCACCCGGCTGCCAGCCGTTGACCGACGATCGCCTCCGAGGACCGAGGCAGCGGCGCACCGCGGGAGCGAAGCGCGTCCACGGCGGCTTCGAACCGGGCCAGGCGCGCCGCACCGAAATGCGCGGCGTTCGACAACCCGGCCTCGGTGGGGCTCGCGCGCAGCCGGTCGTGCTCCTCGGCGAGGTGCGGCCCGACCGTTTCGACCAGGTAGAGAGTGTTGGCCAGCAGCGGCGCCAAGATGTGCTCGGGAACCGGCGGGGTGGAGTTCTCGATGTTGGCCTTGCGGCCGGTGACCTGGCTGGCGGTGCGCCCGGCCCAGGGGACGAAGCCCGGCCGGTAGCGGTCGGCGAGGAACAGCGGCCCGTAGGGGGCCAACACCTGGATCGCCTTCGCCAGGTTCGAGGTCGTTGAGCGGGCCAGCCGCCGGCGCGACTGGCCGGTCTCCGGGTGGCTCCAGGAGTGCTGCTCGAGGAACGCCTCGCAGTGGGCCTGGGTGACCTCGCCGAGCGTGGTGACGTCGTGCGCGGTCAGCCAGTTGCACCAGGCGATCGCGCGGCGCAGATAGAGGTAGCAGGTGCGCGGGCTGCGCACGGTGCGAAACGCCGCCGGGACGGTGAGCACCCGCTCGTCGTGTGGGGCCAGCAACCCCAGCAGCAGGTCTTTGATCACCGGCCGCCAGCGCGGGTTGTCGATGGCCGAGAAGTCCCACAGTTTCTCCCGCTCGGTCATCTCCTGGGGGGCGTCGGCCAGGCCGCCGAAGTCCCAGCGCTCGTCGTCGTAGACCGGGCGGACGGCCCCGGGCCGCAGCGTCAGGCCCGCGGTGCGGCAGACGTCGGCGCCGGCGAACACCGACGGCGCGCCGCCGCCGACGGCAGCCGGGTCCGTGGCCGCGACGGCGCCCAGCGGTTCGCTCAGTGCGGCGCTCACGGGGATGGACATCAGGTCGTGGTTTCCTCGGGACGTAGGGGGAGCTCGGCGTCGGCGTCGCGGACCTGCCGCCCGGCCTGGGCGAGGACGGCCGCCGGCAGCCGGGGCAGGATGTCGTTGTCGAGGCGGTCGGCGTAGGGGCCGAACACACGCAGGAACTGCTCGGTGGGCATCTGCCGGAACTGGCGGGCGAAGTAGGCCTTGAGCCGCAGCAGGTTCGGCGCGTGGCGGGGCAGGAACACCGCCAGCGGGCAGAGCAGACACACCCACGGCCGCGCCGGACAGGGGACCCCCTTCGGCCCGTGCTGACCGGCGAGTTGATCGACGCAGGCGGCGGTGAACACGTCGCGGCGCCCCCCGACCAGTTCGGCGAGGACACCCTCGTCCAGCCCGAGCCGGGACACCGCGTCCGGGAAGTCGTTGACCAGCTCGACGGCCTGGTCGCCGGAGAGCACCACCGGGGGCAGCGCCTTGCGCAGCAGGTCGGCCTGCCCGTCCTCGACGATCGACTCGAGAGCGTCGCGCTGGCCGAGCGTGGTGGCGCTGAGGTAGTTGTCGCCCTCGACGCGCGCGGTGTGGTTCGGGTCGATGGTGGTGCGGCCGGTCCACCCCCGCCGGGCCAGCACGTTCTGGTAGGTGGTGCGGATCCGGCTGCGGTGCAGCGCCAGCCGCGCGCCGTCGTCACCGCGCAGATCATGCCGATCGGCCCAGCGGTTGACCATCTCGTGGCCCGTCGGCGCGGCGACGCGCGCGCCGGCGGCGGAGCGCCCACCGGGGGCCGGGGCGGCGAGCCATACCCGGTTCTGCAGGTGTGGCGGGGCGACGCGCCGCAGCGGCGCGGAGTGCTCCAACCAGCGGGCCAGCAGCCGGACCGCCCGGACCGGCAGCGCGAGCCCCTCCGGCCCGGTCCGGCCCTTGACGTAGTCGAGCAGGATCCGGTGATCACCGGCCCAGTCGATGTCACCCAACCCCACCGAGTCGATCCCGTCCGGGACGATGCCGGTGTAGACGCCGAACAGCAGCCGGTAGGCGGTCTGCGTGCGGTAGGTCGGGAACAGCGCCTCGCGCGCGGCACCGACCAGCGCGTCGAACCCCTCCCGGCCGGCCGGATCGTGTCGGCGCATCGTGGGGACGTGCCCGCGCAGATGCTCCTTGACCTCGCCGATGTCCAGCGGGCCGCGGCGCAGCATGAGCCAGCCGAGGCTGTCTTCGCTGACCCCCGCCGTTCTCGGATCGCCGGCCCGGCCGGCGGCGGCCAGGACGGCCGCGTGGCGGGCCCAGCTGTGCGCGACGTCGTGCTGGCAGCAGCCGGTCAGCCGGGCCCACTCCGTGTCGGTGTAGGGCTGGTAGCTGCTGTTCTTCGGGTTGGCGTGGATCGCCCGCCCGGACAGGTGCTCGCGGACCTCCGGGCGCAGCGCGCCGGTCGCGGCGTCGCACCCGCGCAACAACCCCCGGGTCACCAACTCCAGACCCGAGCTGTGGCTCATCCAGTAGCGCAGCAGCATCGGCCGGGTCAGCTCGCCGGCCGGCCCGCTGAACCCGGCCTCGGCCAGCGCCCGGACGATGTTGCGCAACGCGACGACGTAGTGCCGCGCGGTGTGCGTCGCGTTCGCCCGCCCGTACGGGTGAAAGCACATCACCATCCCGTGCGCCAGATCCAGCGCCAGCCGCGGGTTCGGCAGCCCGTCCAGCCGCGCGCTCCAGCTGCGGCCACCCGGGAACGAGAACCGCACCGTCAGCGGCGCGTCGATCACCTCCGCCGGCATCTATCCGCTCGCCTCGTCGTCGAGCCCCGCGTCGAACTCGGCGGCGAGCTCGGCGCCGACCTCGTCGCCGAGCTTGCCGGTGTCGGGCGCGGCGGCGGCGTAGGCGTCGCGGTAGACCCGGGTGATGTCCAGGCGCGACAGGTAGACCTGCGTGGTGGTCACCGAGGAGTGACCCATGAGGTCGCGCAGCACCGTGACCGGGTCGCTCTTGGTCAGATACAGCGCCATCGCGGCGTCCGCGCCGGTATCCGTGACCAGCGCCGCGGCCTGCTGATAGTAGCCACAGATCAGCTGCTCGAGGGTGTGCATCGCGAACGAGTGCCGCAGCCGGTGCGGGCTCACGATCGGAAACCGCGGCTCGAACCGCCGCCGGATCCGCTGCGAGGTGCGCCGGAACACCGTGGCCCAGTCGGTGAACGGGGCTCCGCTGGACCGCACCGCGAGCAGGCAGGCCGCGCCGTCCGGGGAGACCAGCCGCAGCCGCTCGTTCGGGGTCAGCGTGCGCCACGAGCGGCGCACCCCGTTGATCAGGGCGCCCTCCCAGTCCGGGTCGCGCACCCGCAGCGGCTCGCCCAGCTGCGCCGGTGGCTGCCACCCGCCGCGCCCCGCCGCGGCCGCGCGCTCCAGGCGCACGTAGTTCCACACCTCGACCAGGGTGTCGTGATCGACCCAGGTCGTGCGGGGCTTGCTGCCCTTGGTCGTGCCCGGTCCCAGCGGGAACGCCACCGGGACCGCAGACCGCCGGGTCGGCAACGGCGGGATCTCGTAGACCAGCAGGTGGGTCAGCTCTTGGCGGCGCAGCCCGCTGGCCAGCGCCAGCCGGCCCACCGCGGCGTTGCGGCCCAGCTCCCGGCCCCGATACGCCTCGTCCGGGCTGCCGTCGGGGTTCAGCCCGGCCAGCGCGTGCAGGAACAGCGCGGCGAAGTCGTGCTCGAGGTACTTGATCTGGGCGTGGCGCTTCGCCGGGCGCAGCTTGGCGTGATTGCGACGATGCGTCCACACCGCGCCGTCGGTGATCCGTCTGCCGGTCGAGTAGCTGAACGGCCCGGCGGCCGCGCAGCCCTCGTCCTGCGCCCACTCGTAGAATAACGACAGCGCAGTGACGTGCAGGTTCCACGTCGAGCCGTCCCAGCGATGCTGCGGCGACTCGCTGAGCCGGTAGCCGGCGTACGCGCTGAGCACCGACCGCAGCTCCTCCCGCGACCCGAACGGCGCGACCCGCCGCTCGGACAGGAACTCCAGCCACGCCCGCAACGCCTCCGCGTAGACCCGCCACGTCCGTCGAGCCGGAGCGCCGTTCACCGGTAGTTCCCGCAGCCACCGGTTGACCACCACCGCCGGGCGCGGGTGCGCCGGACCGTCCTCGAAGCGCAGATCGTCATCCACCAGGACCGGCATGCCCTCGCGGATCAGCGGCCGGCGCCCCACGTCCCAGGACTCCCAGCCCCGCGGCGAGAAGTCGATCAACAGCATCGGCGGAACCTACAGCCGACGCCCGACGTGCCTGAACTCGCCCGCACGCTCTACCCCGGCCCACGGAGAAACGAGACACGGCAGCAAAGCAACGACAAACGGTGGCTACGTCGTGGCCGCCGGCTCGGCCCGTGAGCAGGGCTCCTACCGGGTGGAGCGGCATGCCTCGGTCGCTGAACTGCCCGCATGGCTCGCTCGCGCCCTGATCCCGCGGGCGCTGCCGACACCCGTCAACCGGACCGAACTGACACCCGCGCGGGCCAGCGCCTACGTGCGCGCGATCGTCGAGCGCGAGGCGCAGTTGGTGGCGGCCGCGTGCACCGGCACTCGTCACCACACCCTGCTCAGGGCGGCGCGGACTCTAGGGCGCCTGGTCGGCGGTGAGGAACTCTCCGAAGCTGACGCCCGCATGGCCCTGCACACCGCGGCCGCCGGACACGTCGGAGTCGACGGCACGACGCCCCGCGAGGTTCACCAGACGATCGAGGATGGCATGCGGTACGGCATGCGGCTTCCACGACGGATTGGTGGTGGCCGCATTCGAGCGTCGTCCTCGGGAGGGCGGGCTCGCCCCATATTGGGTCGCGATCACGGGTAGTGCGATCAGTGCGACGTGGCGGCGTGCGTTCATGTTCGGAAGACGACGACCACTACGCCTGCGCGCCGCACGAGCCGCACCATGCCGAGTCCGACGATCACGTAGGCAACAGGAAGCATGAACCAGATGCCGTCGGTGGCACCGCGTTCGAGCACGGGCCACACTACGCCGGGCGGGCCGGGGCCGAATCGAGCCTCCAGTTCCTCACTCGTGAGGACCGTCGCCGAGTCGTCGTGTGCATCGGTCGAGTCGAGCACCCGGACGTGGAGCGCGTCGACCGGCAGGCGGAGCGATCGCCACACAGCCTCAGCGAGCCGGTCGACGGTGTCGTCGCGGGACGGCGGGCGGCCGTCGGAGTCGCGGCAACCCGTCGCCCTCACGTCCGCCACGACCTGCGCCGCGGCCATCGTGGATGTTGCCGTGACGACGGCGCATCCGGCGCGGATGTCGAGGTCGCCCGAGGACGATGCTGCGGGCGAGCACCCCGCACAGATCAGCGCGATGATGATCGGCAGCGACAAACAGAGGGTCGTACGAAGCGACGTCATCGGTCAACGCTCGACGTCGAGCATCGACACGCGCAACGCGAAAGCGCCAACTGTGGACAACCCGGGCCGGCTACCCGCGATCCAGGGCGCGGCGGGACGGGCCGAGGCGGGTGTGGCCCACGTCGGCGCGCCGCCCGGCTTCCGTGCCGGCCGCGTACCCGCTTCCGGACAGGCGCCGCGGGCGCGATGCCCGCAGGTGTCCGTACCGCTCGTCGTACGCCTTCTCCACCAGCGACCGGCGGTCGGCGAGGACCAGCGCTGCGGACGGCTTGCCGGTGGCGGCTCGCGCGTCGTGCTGCTGGACCGCGCCCTGCTCCGCGGCGACCAGCCTGCGGTGGACTTCTGAGGAGAACCCGACCAGCCACGTCCGGCGAAACGCCGTTGTCGACTCGCCCGACCATCCTGGCGGTCGCTGACGCACCACGGACCGTGTCGCCTGGAGCAGTAGCGAGGTGAACACGAGCTCGACCCGGCGCAGGTCGGTCTCGAACCCCATTACCGTCACCGCTGCGGTCTGGCCCCGGTTGCACCCGGGGTGCCGAACGACGCGGCAACCCATCGCTCGGGCCACGCCGCCGGCCAGCGTCGCCTTCTCCGTCGAGTACGGGTCGGTCATCGCAATGCGGCGGCTCCCGATCACGTCGCGGGTGTCGCCTCCGGCGGCGGCGACCATCGCCGCGTCGACGCCGTGGCGCGCCATCAGGTCCGCGGCCTTCGTGTTGTAGGCGTCCGCCTCGTCCGGCGTCGCCGCGCGCTCGGCCTTCGCGAGCAGCTTGCGGATCACTTCGAGCTTTTGCTCCGCAACGTCCATGCGCCGCCACCTCCGATCGTGGAAGGACCCGTTGGGTCGGATCCGGTGCTGACCTCCGTCCTACGGCTGCGGGTGGGCGGTTGCGTGGTCGAAGGACGGATGTCCCACGACCCGAGTGGTCGCTCCGTGGTCGTTCCGTGGTCTTCATGTTTGGAGCGCCTGCAACGAGTGGGCGGCCGGGCCTCCCCGGCCTGCCGGTGGCACGCACGTCTGGGCAGGATCAGCGCATGGCCTCATCGACGACGTTCCTCAGATCCCTCGACGGGACGAGGTTGGCGGCGGACATCGCGGTCCCGACGAACGCGGAACGCGGCGTGGTCCTGGTCCACGGTGGCGGCGTCACCCGTGATGAGGGCGGGTTCTTCGTCCGGCTGGCCGACGGTCTTGCTGCGGCCGGGGTGGCGTCGGTGCGGTTCGACCTGCGTGGTCACGGTGCGAGCGGAGGTCGGCAGGAGGACTTGACCTTGGCTGGGGTCGGCAACGACATTCGCGCGGTGGCCGACCACCTCGCGTCGATCGCCGCCCTGGACCGGGTGGGCGTGCTCGGCGCGAGCTTCTCCGGTGGCGTGTGCGCGGTCCTGGCCGCCCGGCACCCGCAGCTGATCGACCGGCTGGTGCTGTTCAACCCGCTGCTGGACTACAAGAAGCGGTTCGTCGACGACAAGGAGTACTGGAGCGGCGACCGGATCGACGAGCCGGCAGCGGAACGGCTGGCGACCGATCGGTACGTCGCGCACTCCCCGTCTTTCCGGTTGGGCAGCGGACTGCTCAACGAGGTCTTCTGGTGGGACAGCAGAGCGGAGCTGCCGAACGTGACCGCGCCGACCTTGATCGTGCACGGCACGCACGACACCTTCATCCCGGTGGAGTCCTCGCGGGCCGCCGTCGCCGCCCTGGGTGGTCCGGCTCGGCTACTCGAGCTGGACGGCGCGCAGCACGGGCTGGCGGTGCACGACGACCCCGGCTACCGGCAGCCGCAGACATTGCGCTGGCAGGCTTCGGTGATCGACGAGACCGCGCAGTGGCTACGACGGTGATGGTTGCGCTGCGGTGCGGAGCGCGTCTTCGAGTGCCCTGACCTGGGAGCGCTGTCGCCAGGGTTGCAGCGCGCCGAGCAACGAACGGGCTTCCCCGATGCTGCGTCGCGAGTGGGTCGCGACAGCCACCGGTAAAGCGCCGCATGCGGTGCGCGCTGCCTCGTCCGGTTCTCCGGACAGCGCGAGCGAGGTGGACAGCAGGATTCGGAAGTACGCGTCGTCGCGTGCCGAGGAGATCCCGTCCGCGAGGATGCGCTGATAGAGCACTACGGCCTCAGCAGGTCGCCCGGCCTCGGTCAGGCACACCGCGGTCTGCAGGGTGAGGAGCTTCTCGCTGTAGTGCATGCCGGGCTCGTCTGGATCCTGTCGCCCTGTCGCCCCGCTCAGCTGATCGTGGGCCACCTCCAGGCGGCGCCGCACGTCCCGGTCCGTGGCGCCGAGCATCGCCTCGCCCCTGGCGCGTTGCTGGTGGATCTCCGCGCGGAGCCCGGGCCCGAGTGCGTCCTCCCCCCGACCTGCGGCCATCGTCAGGTCGAGCATCCGTCGGGCGTCGCGCTCGTCGTAGGCGGCCTGCGCCTTGCGTAGCAAGACGTAGGACTGCATGGCGACGTCGTCACCCTGTTGCGCCCATTCCATCGCCCGGTCGTGCCAGTGGAGGGAGCGGACTCGGTCGCCGAGGTCGCGGTAGAGGAAGCCGGCGAACTCGGCCGAGCGGGCGGCGATCCCGAGCAGCGATACGCGGTCGGCTCCTTGGCTGGCCCGCAGGGCGGTGGTGATCGAGGTCAGCGTGCCGAGGACACCGGCGAGCGCCCGGTCCGATCCTTGCGCGCGGTCGAGCTGCTGCAGGTGTTCCAGCTCCCGGCGGTAGTCCGCTGGTGAGGCGTGGCCGCGGCCGCCGCCGACCGCCACGGCGGCCAGACCGGCGAGTCCGGTGCGAAGGACCTCGCGGCGATCGAGCGGCACGTCAGTAGCCTGCGCGTCACCGTCCGGTCCGGGCAGATCGGGGCCGGCTCGGCCGCGTCGGGTGGGTCGAAAACCGAGCTCGGCGTCGGTGTCGACGCCGAGCACGGCGCGCAGGGCCGACCGGTACGCGGCGCTGGGCCAGCGGACGACGCCTCGTTCGTAGCGCGCGATGGTGTGGGCGTCGAGGGCGTAGCGGGTGTGGGTGGTCTGCCACAGGTGCGCGTTGGCGGCGTCGGCGAGCTCGCCGCGGCTCATCGGCTCGCCGTCGAGCAGCGCGGACGGGCGGGACAGCCGCGCGGCCCTCAGGGCGTCGTTCGCCCCCACGCTGCCTCCCTTGGTCGGGCGTGCCCCGTGCGGTTGCGTCACAGAATGCCCGACGATGCCCGAAGGCGTGCCCTGTTCGTCGCGAATGTGGACGCGCACGCTCGGTAGGTGCCAGCGCCAGCCGACCCCGCCGACACCGTTCTCGTCCTCGCAGCCCGGCTCATCGGCGCTGACGCCGGGTCGGTGCAGCGGGTGCGGGCCAAGCACCGGCGGCGAGCGGACGGGCACTGCACATCCTGCGGAACAAGCAGTGGGCCGTGGCCGTGCTTCGTGCTCAGTGCGGCGCTGGAGGCGGACCGTCTGGCCGGGCGGAGTGCCGAGCAGCCGACTTCCACACCGCCGTCCAGTCGCTGGCCGAAGCAGACGTGAGCTTGACAGGTCGAGGGCTTGCGTCAGATGCACGGATCATGCATCCGACGGAATTCTGATCACTCCCGGAAGCTGACGTGGAGGTGGTCGAAGTGCCCTCCCGTGGCGTCCGCCGGGTTGTAGACGCCGCCGCCGGTGTACGGGCGGCCCCAGCCGTCGGTGTCGGGGGTGTCGGGTGACCAGAAGCGGCCCTGCCAGATCAGGTACTTGACCTTGAGGGCGGCGGCGTGGGTGCGGAGCCAGGTGGCCAGCCGCCATCCGTTCTGGAGTTCCTGGCCCTGCGGGAACTGGCCTGCGGCGGCGGGGAAGTAGTCGCAGGCCTGGCCGCGGGGATGGTCGCTGTCGGGGTTCCAGGCGTGTTCGTCCCAGCAGCCCGCGGAGCGGACCGGTGCATCGGGACCGGGATGGCCGAAGGCGCGCACGATCTCGTCGTGGGCGTGGCGGGTGGCGGGGGTGAGGCAGCGGCCGCCGGTGGGGTCATCGGCTGTGCAGAGCGCGCTGGGGCCCTCGAACGGCGTGGGCGCGGGCAGGTCCTCCACGGACACCGGCCCCGCTGCGGCACCGTACTGCGCGACGAGAGTGTGGACGCGGTTGAGGTAGTTCGCGATGACGTCGGCGCAGGTGCGGTTGCAGCCGGCTTCACCGGCGGCGGGGATGCCGGTGGCCGAGCCGGTGAGGCGGCCACAGCCGGCGATGTGGCACACGAGCATGCCGTCGAGGGCGCTGGTCGGCTTGCCGGTGGCCTGCAGGTGCGCGGCGGCGATGCGCAGGTTGGCGCATACCCATGGGAGCGCGCGGCGCAGGTGCTCGTCGGGTTGAAGGATGTCCGCGTCGGCGGTCGGTGGGCTGGCCGACCAGGCCGCACCGCCAGCGTCGGTCCAGCTGGCCTCGTTGAGCTGGTAAAGCCCGGCGGCGCCGCCGTTTCGATCGCTGCTGAACGCGGCGGGGTTCCAGCTGGACTCGGCCTGGACGTGGGCGATCACCCACAGCGGCGGGAGTTCCGGACACGCGGTGGCGGTGACGGTCGCGATGGTCTCGAGGTGCTCCGCGGCGAGGGCGGGGATGGCGGCGGCGTTCACCGCGTTGGCCGGTGGTGCCGCGGCGAGCCCGCCGAGCAGCCCGGCGATCAGCAGCAGCGGCAGGAGCAGCGCCGCGACCAGGCCGCCGCCGGTGATGAGGACGGCGCGCACGCCGTCACTCGGGTGTCCGGGTCGGCAGGGTCGCGATCGGGGTGTGCCCGCTGAGGCTGCGGTAGCGCTCGTTGTGGGCGCAGTCGGCGAACGGGCCCAGCGGGGTGAGCAGTTCGCGCAGGCAGGGGTCGAGGTGGTCGCGGATCCAGATCGACATGGCGGCTCCGGGTTCGGGGGCCAGTTCGGTCCAGGCCCGCCGGAGCGCTTCGAGGCGGAACACGGCCTCGGGGTGTTCCCACCACAGCGGGCACCAGATCAGCTCACCGCGCAGCGGGCGGGCGATCATCGAGGTGATCGTGTCGTGCACCCAGACGATCAGGGCGTCGACGTCGAGCTCGTCGTCCCCGTCCTCGGACGACTCGACGGCGGGCTCCGGGACGGGTACGCCGTTGAGCAGCTCGTCGAGGAGGTCGGACTGGTGGGTCCGCCAGGCTTCGAGGGCCTGGACACGGGCACACAGTTCGGCGATCAGTCGCTCACCGGACGGCTGGGTGGTCTCCTCGGGGCCGGTCGTGTCGGACGTGGTCATGGTCGGGCTCCTGTTGTTCGCGGGGTCGGGAAGCTGTGCGTGGCTGGGCCGGCCGGGGCCGGGCGGTTGATCGGGTTGTTGGGTCCGAGCGCGGCGGCGGCGGCCTGACGCAGTTCGGTGAGCGCGGTGTCGGCGTACTCGTGGATGTCGGTGTGGTCGTGCTCGCGGTACCAGGGGTGCAGCCGGCCCAGCCCGACCCGGCGCCCGGTGGACAACAGCACCGCCTGGTCGCGGGGGATCGCGCGCAGCGCGGACGGGGGCATGACGGGTTCGCGGGCCTGGGAGTACTGGCGGGAGTGACGGCTGCGGTCGACGCTGGTGGAGATCCGCTCGACGTAGTGGTCGCCAATCAGGCCGGAGAGCTTCTGCAGGAAGGCGTGGTCGTCGACACCGGCGCCGACGAGCTTGATGGTGGCGGCGGACCCGAGGGCCTGCATGCCCTGTTCACCCCTCACGCCGGCGCCTTGCTGGTCGCTCTGCCGCTGGGTGAGGACCTGGATGCCGCGGGAGCCGTAGTGGCTGTAGCGCTGGGGCAGGGCGCGGATCGGGCAGTTGTTCGCGGCCTCGTCGAGGACCGCGACGACGGGTGGTTCGAGGCGGCCCCCGGAGGCTTGGGCGAGGAGTTCGGCGATCTCCAGAATGCGGTCGACC
>NZ_JAJCYB010000083.1 GCF_029263155.1 Pseudonocardia sp. | reverse complement strand
CCCCCGAGCCCTGGAACTCCGCCCACCCGGACGCGACATCCGGGCCCTCGACCTGCGCGCCGACTCCTCAACCGCCCACGAAGATCAACGGTCACCACTGGAGATCATCCCATGAACTACCTGCGGAACCGGGTCTGAGCCGACCTCGCCCTGATCGGCATCGACAGGGCCTGCTGACGCGGGCCCCGCCGCTGCGCTACAGTCCGGCCCGTGCAGCGCCAGTACTGGTTTACCGCTCCGGCCCGTGACGGGTCGGCGGGCGAACTGCTGCGCTGACACCCATCCCCACGAGCCGGACACCGGCTCGGACGGGGACTTCTCGGCGGGCGGTGCCGGAGCTAGGAACGCCGCCTGATGATCACCCTGCCCGCGCTGGACGAGCACCGCACCCGCCGCATCAGCCCGCTGCTCTCCCCCGCCATGCTGCGCCACGAGCTCCCCGTCGACGACGCGGTGGCCGACACGGTCACCCGGGCGCGCGCCGACGTCGTCGCCATCATGGCAGGACGCGGCCACGACGACCGGCTGCTCGTCGTCGTCGGGCCGTGCTCGATCCACGATCCGGCCGCCGCACTGGACTACGCGCACCGTCTCGCCGCACAGGCCACGCGCCACGCGGGCGAGCTGCACGTCGTCATGCGCACCTACTTCGAGAAGCCGCGCTCCACCGTCGGGTGGAAGGGTCTGATCAACGACCCGCACCTGGACGGCACCTACGACGTCAACACCGGCCTGCGCACGGCGCGGCGCCTGCTGCTCGACATCAGCGCGCTCGGCCTGCCGGTGGGCTGCGAGTTCCTCGACCCGATCACGCCGCAGTACCTCGCCGACGTCGTGACCTGGGGGTCCATCGGGGCGCGGACGGCCGCCAGCCAGGTGCACCGGCAGCTGTGCAGCGGGCTGTCGATGCCGGTGGGGATCAAGAACCCGACCGACGGGGACGTGCAGGTGGCCGTCGACGGCGTGCGCGCGGCCGCGGCGAGCCACGTGTTCATGGGCATCAACCCCGACGGGCTCGCCGCGCTGGTGACCACGGCCGGCAACCCGGACTGCCACGTCATCCTGCGCGGCGGGTCGGCGGGCCCGAACCACGACACCGCGTCGGTCGGGGCCGCGCAGGAACTGCTGCGTGCGGCGGGCCTGCCCGAGCGGGTGATCGTCGACGCCAGCCACGGCAACAGCGGCAAGGACCACGTGCGCCAGGCCGCGGTGGCGCGGGAGATCGCGACCCGGATCGCCGCGGGCGAGCGGGGCGTCGCCGGGCTGATGCTGGAGAGCTTCCTCGTCGAGGGTCGCCAGGAGCTCGGGCCCGACATGACCTACGGCCGCAGCGTCACCGACGCGTGCATGGGCTGGGACACGACGGCGGAGGTGCTCGACGAGCTGGCCGCGGCCGTGTCGGCCCGCCGCTGAGCACGGCGCACCGGCGCCCGCACACACCTCCCGGGGCTCGCACACAGGGCAGAACCCGTGTGCGGGCCCCGCAACCTGTGTGCGAGCGGGGGCGGCGGCCGGCGCCCGTGCGGCTACGGGAGGTCGGGCTTCTGCGGGGTCGTGAGCCAGGTGTCGAACAGCTCCGTGAGGTCCTGGCCGGACACCTCCTCGGCCAGGGCGACGAACCCCCCGGTGGTGACGTTCCGCCCGGCGTTGCGGCCGGTCCACTCGGTGAGGATGCGGAAGAACGCGTCGTCGCCGACGGCCGTGCGCAGCGCGTGGACGGTCATCGCGCCGCGCAGGTACACGGCCGGGTCGAACAGCCGGTCCGGGCCCGGGTCGCCGATGCGGAGCGTCCAGAAGGCGGCGTCGGCCGGGATCGAGGCGATCCGGTCGAACTGCTCATCGACGCTCCCGCGGCCCTCGCCCTCGTTCCACAACCACTCGGCGTAGGTCGCGAACCCCTCGTTGAGCCAGATGTCGCGCCAGCGCGCGAGCGGGAGGCTGTTGCCGAACCACTGGTGGGCCAGCTCGTGCACGACCACGACGTCGCCGGAGACCGCGTCGGAGAAGAACGACGGCGCGTAGATCGGGCGCGTCTGGTTCTCCAGGGCGAACGCCAGCTCACCGACGTCGTCGACGATCCCGCCCGCCGCCGCGAACGGGTACGGGCCGAACATGCCCTCCAGGAACGCGATCACCTCGGGCTGCCGGGCCAGCGACGCCGACGCCACCGCGCCCGTCTCGCCGAGCGCCGGGTCCAGCGCGTCCCAGTAGCGGATGCCGCCCTGGCCGTAGGCGCGGACGTCGAACTCGCCGATCGCCATCCCGACCAGGTAGGGCGCCATCGGCTCGTCCGCGCGCCACGTCGACGTCGTCATGCCACCCGCCGAGGTGGTCGAGGTGAGCACCCCGTTCGAGATCGCCTCCAGGGCCTCGGGAGCGGTGATGCGGACGGTGTAGGTGGCCGGATCGAGCGGGTGGTCGTTCACCGGGAACCAGGTGGCGGCCACGTCCGGCTGCCCGACGACCAGCGCGCCGTCGTCGGTGTGGAAGAAGCCGGCGACGCCGAGCGGATCGTCGAGGGTCGCGGGCACGCCGGCGTAGGTGATCACGGTGGTGAACGCCGCGGCGTCGGCGAGCGGCGCGGCGGGGGTGACGGTGAGCTCCCCGCCGTCGCGGGTCCAGGTGGCGGGGGCGCCGTCGACGGCGACCGAGCGGACCTCCAGCCCGACCAGGTCGAGGTTGAACGCCGACAGGTCCTGCGTGGCGCGGACCGCCAGCTCGGCGGTGCCGGTGAGCTCGTCCGTCGCGGGCAGGTAGGCGACGTCGAGCGCGTAGTCGGTGACGTCGTAGCCGCCGTTGCCGTCGAGCGGGAAGTAGGGGTCGCCGATGCCCGGTGCACCCGGCATCGCGGTCAACGCTCGCCCCGCCCCCGACGTCGTGGCCGCACAGCCGGTCAGCAGCGACGCGCCGAGCACCAGCCCGAGCACCGCGACACCGACCCGCCGGGTGCCGGCCATCGGAGTCCACCTCCTGCACTCGCGTCCGCGACGCTGAGCCTCGCACGGTCCGTGGGCGACCATGCCGCCCGCCTCGGTGGGCGCCGTGCCACCATCGGCCGGGCCGGTGGGCCCGAGCGAGGAGGCAAGGATCGATGCCGGATCACCCGCCCGTCCTCGCCGCGGGCAGGCGGCACTCGGTCGGCCTGCGCTCGGACGGGACCGTCGTCGCGGCCGGCCACGGCTCCGCAGGCGAGTGCGACGTCACCGGCTGGCGGGACGTCGTCGCCGTCGCCGCCGGGAACGTCCATGCGGCCCGCAACACCGGCAGGTCCCACACCGTCGCGCTGCGGGCGGATCGCACCGTCGTGGCCACGGGCTGGGACGGCGACGGGCAGTGCGCCGTGGACGGCTGGCGCGATGTCACGTCCATCGCCGCGGGCTGGCGCCGCACCCTGGGCGCACGCGCGGACGGCACCGTCGTGGCCGCCGGGCGCAACGACGAGCGGCAGTGCGAGGTCGGCGCCTGGCGCGAGATCGTGGCGCTCGCCGCCGGTGACTGGCACTCCGTCGGCGTGCGGGCGGACGGCACGGCGGTCGCGGCGGGCAACGACCGGTACGGGCAGTGCGACGTCGGCGCCTGGCACGACCTCGCCGCGGTCACGGCGGGGCACCTGCACACGGTCGGGCTGAGGTCCGACGGAACCGTCGCCGCCGCAGGCCGGCGCCGCTCGGGCGCGTGCGACGTCGATGCGTGGACCGAGATGGTGGCGGTGGCCGCGGGCAGCCACCACACGGTCGGGGTCGGCACGGACGGCCGGGTCCGCGCGGTCGGAGCCGACGACCACGGGCAGTGCGACGTGCGCGACTGGCACGGCATCGTCGCGGTCGCGGCGGGGTCCGCCCACACGCTCGGCCTGCGCGTCGACGGCACCGTCGTCGCCGCGGGGGACGGCGCGGACGGCAGGTGCGACGTCGCCGGATGGCGGGGCATCGGATCGGGATGAGCTCCCACGCGCCGAACCGGAAGCCCGCCGCGTCACGCGGCCGGTACCAGGATCGTCCGTTCGGGGTGCGACCGCGCGAGCCCCTCGTCCAGCGTGGCGAGCGTCGCGCCGGCCCGCTCCGCGGCCAGACCCACCAGGTACGCGTCGGTGGCCTGACGGTGCCCGTGCACCCTCCCGAGACCCGCCTCCGCGTAGGACAGGGAGTCCGGCCAGAACTCACAACCCGGCAGGGCGTGGACCGCCCGGAGCACCTGCTGGGCGACGGCGGCGCTCTCCCCGATGCGGATCAGGAAGCGCACCAGCGCACCCTCCACCACGGGGCAGACCGCGAAATCCGTGATCCCGGACGCCCAGACCGACGCCCGCGCATGGTGCTCGTGATCGGCGACCGTGAGAGCGATCAACACGGTCGCGTCCAGCAGGTACGTCCTCACTCCTCGTCCAGCATCTCCGCGACCTGCTCCGACGTGACCCGGCGACCGATCGTGACGACCGGGAAGCCGGACCGTTCGTCCGTGCCGACCACGATCGGCTGGTCGAGCTGACCGAGGCCACGAACGACCAGATCGGCAACCACGGCCGAGAGCGACCGGCCCGTTCGCCTGGCGATCTCCAGCGCACGTCGATGCACGGCGGGCGGGAGGTCGACGGTGGTGCGCATCACCGCATCATAGGTGCATCACCTGCGATGCATCAGACGTTGAAGCGGAACTCCACCACGTCGCCGTCGGCCATGACGTAGTCCTTGCCCTCCATGCGCACCTTGCCGGCCGCCTTGGCCGCCGCCATCGACCCGGCGGCGATCAGCTCGTCGTAGGACACGATCTCGGCCTTGATGAACCCGCGCTCGAAGTCGGTGTGGATGACACCCGCGGCCTGCGGTGCGGTGGCGCCCTTCGGGATCGTCCAGGCGCGGGCCTCCTTGGGGCCTGCGGTGAGGTAGGTCTGCAGGCCGAGGGTGTGGAAGCCGGCGCGGGCCAGCGCGTAGAGCCCGGGCTCGGCCTGGCCGATCGACTCCAGCAGCTCGCGCGCCGACTCCTCGTCGAGCTCCAGCAGCTCGGACTCGACCTTGGCGTCGAGGAACACCGCGTCCGCGGGCGCCACCAGCTCCGCGAGCTCCTTGCGGCGGGCGTCGTCGGTGAGCACGCCCTCGTCGGCGTTGAAGACGTAGAGGAACGGCTTCGTGGTGAGCAGCGTCAGCTCGCGCAGCGGCGCGGGATCGACCCGCGCGGCGAACAGGGTCGTGCCGCCGTCGAGGACCTCCACCGCCCGCTCCGCGGCCTCCAGCACCGGGCGGCGGTCCTTCTGCATCCGCGCCTCCTTGGTCAGGCGCGGGACGGCCTTCTCCAGCGTCTGCAGGTCGGCGAGGATCAGCTCTGTGGAGATCGTCTCGATGTCGGCGGCCGGATCGATGCGGTCGTCGACGTGCACGACGTCGGGATCGTCGAACACGCGCACGACCTGGCAGATCGCGTCGGACTCGCGGATGTTGGCCAGGAACTTGTTGCCCAGGCCCGCTCCCTCGGACGCCCCCTTGACGATGCCCGCGATGTCGACGAAGGACACCGCAGCGGGCACCAGCTTGACCGAGCCGTGGATCTTCGCCAGCTCGGCGAGACGCGGATCGGGCAACGGCACCACGCCGACGTTCGGCTCGATCGTGGCGAACGGGTAGTTCGCGGCGAGCACGTCGTTGTTCGTCAGCGCGTTGAACAGGGTCGACTTGCCGACGTTGGGCAGGCCGACGATCCCGAGGGTGAGAGACACGGGAAGCCAGGGTAGTCCGCGGCCACACGGCGTCGTGGCCCGGCAGAGGAAGCCGGACACGAGCCGGATGAGCTTCCCCCGCTTGGCCGGAGTCCTCGTTACCTGTCGGGGTCGTCGTGCTGGGCGCGATGGTAGGCGTCCTCGTACTCGTCGGGAGACAGCCCGTCGAGGCCGGCCTGGATGCGGCGGGGGTTGTACTTATGCAGGTG
>NZ_JAJCYB010000082.1 GCF_029263155.1 Pseudonocardia sp. | reverse complement strand
GACCCCGGTGTCGATGACCTGCCACCTCATCAGCAACATCGTGGTGGAGGAGGCACCCACTCCCGACGAGGTCGACGTGCTGAGCGCGTTCACCGTGCGCCAGGCCCGGAAGCTGCGCGACGAGGCGTGGTGGGCGGGCCGACGCCGCGACCGCCTGCGCCGCGTCGACGGCGGATGGAAGATCGCGCGTCGCGAGGTGCACCTCGACTCGACGGTGCTGCCCCGCGGCATCGCCATCTTCTTCTGATCCTCCACCGGAACGATTCGGACAAGGGAACTTCATGACTCAGACTGTGGTCGCCCCGAGCGAGGAGGGCACCAGCCGGTACGCGCAGGCGGGGCCCCACCGGCTCCACTACCACGAAGCCGGCCAGGGCGCGGCCGTCGTCATGCTCCACGGCGGCGGGCCCGGAGCGACGGCGTGGTCGAACTTCGGCGGCAACATCGGGCCCTTCGCCCAGCAGCACCGGACGCTGCTCGTCGACATGCTGGGATTCGGTGGGTCGGACTCCGTCGTGTTCGACAGCGAGCCGGCGACGACGGTGCGGGCGCGGGCCTTGCGCGACCTGCTCGACACCCTCGGCATCGAGAAGGCCAGCTTCGTCGGCAACTCCATGGGGGCGAGCACCGCGATGGCTTTCGCGGTGGACCACCCTGAGCGGACGGAGCGGCTGGTCCTCGTCGGGGCGGCGGGCAAGACCCGCACGGTGATCGCGCCGCAGCCGACCGACGGCCATCGGCGGCTCGCCGAGGCCGGTGCCGATCCGAGCGTGACGACGATGCGGGCCCTGGTCGACACGATGCTGTTCGACCCCGGACTCATGTCCGCTGCGGCTCTCGAGAGCAGGGTGCGGGCGGCGCGCAACCCCGCGCACCGGGACGCGGCGGCCCGCTCCACGGCTCCGTGGCGCGACCAGACCGACGAGTTCGCCCGTATCGCGGCGAGGACCCTCATCGTGTGGGGCCGGGAGGACCGCGTGAACCCGCTGGAGATCGGTCTCCTGCTGTTGCGCGACATCCCGGACTCCCGCCTGCACGTGTTCCGCGACTGCGGGCACTGGGCGCAGATCGAGCACGAGACCGAGTTCAACCGGGTCGCCCTCGAGTTCCTGGCCGCGGCGTGACGGACGGAACCGGCATCACGGCCCAGTCCCGATTCGTCGTGGTACCGCAGGTCAGGGCCATGAGGGAGACGGTGTACGGCGTCCGGACGCACTACGTCGACGCAGGCGGGGGCGACCCGCTCGTCCTCGTGCACGGCGGCGGCCCCGGAGCCTCCGGCGCGAGCGGCTGGGCCCGGCTCCTCCCCCTGCTGGCCCGGCACTTCCGGGTACTGGCGATCGACCTCATCGGCTCCGGCCACACGGACAAGCCGCTGGTCGACTACTCGTTCCAGACCCTCGTCGACCACCTCGCGGGCTTCGTCGACGTTCTCGGCCTTCCGCGGGTGCGCCTGGTCGGCAACTCCCAGGGGGCCTACGTCGCGATGAAATACGCGCTCGATCACCCCGCCCGCGTCCGGGGTGTCGGCACGATCGGCACCGCCACCCTGGCCTCCGCGGTCGGCCTGCGCGACGACGGCCGCGCCGTGGCGCTGCCACGGTTCGACGGCTCGCGGGCGTCACTGGTCGCGTTCCTCGAGACGATCGTCCACGATCGGGCGCAGCTCGACGACGACCTGATCGGGGCCCGGTTCGCGGTCGCGTCGCTGCCCGGGCACCGCGAGATGCTCGACTCCCTCGGGCGCTACCGCACGGTCGTCACCGAGGACCCCGACCAGCGGCAGGTCTTCGAGGTACGGGAACGGCTGGCCGGGCTCGCGGTCCCCTGGTCGATGATCTGGGGTGCCGACGACCGCACCGCGCCACTGGGATCGCTGGGGACCGGCATGCGTCAGCTCCACCCGGAGGTGCCCTTCCACGTGGTCGACGGCGCGGGCCACCAGGTGCAGACCGACCAGCCCCAACGGGTCCACGAGCTGCTCATGACCTTGTTCGAGCGGTCATCCGCACCGGCCGCGTGAGCTGCCCGAAGCACGGGAGAGCAGAGCAGTGGGAGAGATCGTTGCGGGCCTGGCGTCCTCGCACGCGTTCGCGTTCATGCCGCCCGAGCGCTGGGACGAGTTCCGGGAGCAGAACCGCCGGCTGCTGTACGAGCGCCGGGGGGTGGCAGCACCGGTGCAGGACGGCGTCCGTGTCGAGACGCTTGCCGCGAACCTGCGGGGGTACGCCCGCATCCGCGGTGGCCTCGACCGGCTGCGGTCCTTGCTGACCGAGCAGCGGCCGGACGCGCTTGTCGTCATCGGCGACGACCAGGACGAGAACTTCGACGCGAGCAACGTCCCCCAACTCGCGGTTCACGTCGGCGAGGAGTTCACCCTCGCCGGCCCGCTGGCGACCGGTGCGGCGACGCACCGGGTGCACCGCGGGCTCGCCACGGCGCTGCTCGAGCAGGGTGTGCGTGAGGGCTTCGACATCGCGAGACTGGGCTCGTTCCCGAACGGCGAGCTCAGGTCGCACGCGCACACGCAGGTGCTCGCGGACATGCTGCCGCGTGCCGACATACCGGTCGTGCTCGTCTTCCTCAACGCCATCCACCACCCGGCGGTGCCGCCGTGGCGATGCGCGCAGTTCGGGCAGCTCCTGGCCCGCGTCGTCAGGGACCGGCCCGAGGGCGAGCGGGTGGCGGTCTACGCCTCCGGCGGCTGGTCGCACTTCACCGCCGGATATCCGTGGGACGCCTATCGCGGGCCGCACACCCACGGCGCCATCGACGCCGCCTTCGACCACGTCGTGCGGGAGCTGGTGGAAGGAGGCGACGGGGGCAGGCTCGGCGAGCTGACCGACACCGACCTCCTGGAACACGGCCAGGTGGAGCTGCGCGCCTGGATCGCCCTCATCGGTGCGCTCGGCGACCTGCCGGCGGACTTCGTCGAGTACCAGACCTTCTATCGGGCAATGATGGGGATGGCCGTCGCCGCGTGGACGCCTGAACCGGTGGGGAGAAATCGGTGACGGCGATGTCGTCCAGCGTCCAGGTCCGGGTGTGCGCGGTGCGGGACGTTCCCGCCGGCGAGGGAATTCGGATCGAGCGTCCCGAGCTGCCCGAGCCCATCGCGGTGTTCAACGACGGGGGCCGGCTGTTCGCGCTGAGCGACATGTGCAGCCACGCCGACGCCTCGCTCGCCGACGGCGAGGTGACGGACTGCCAGGTGGAGTGCCCGATGCACTTCGCCCGGTTCGATCTCGTCACCGGCAGGCCGCGTTCGCTCCCCGCTCTGCTCCCGGTCCGGACCTACGAGGTCACGGTGCATGACGGAGACGTCCACGTGACACTCCCCGAGGGGGGTGCGAAGCCGTGATGGTCCTCGGAGTGGCCTCGTCGCACGCCCCCGCCGTGCTCCTGCCCGCCGACCGGTGGCCGTCCGCCTACGCGATGCTCGTCGGCGACGTCCCCCAGCCGCGGGCCGCCGCGGCCGAGACGTCGGAGACGAACGCCGTCGCCCGCGGGCGGATCGATCACGGCGTCGCCACGTTGCGCGCGGCGATCGAGGCCGCACGGCCCGACGCGGTGGTCATCGTCGGGGACGACCAGGACGAGGTCTTCGGACCCGCGTTCAACCCGACGCTCGCCGTCTTCTGCGGCAGCGCGGTGAGCGGGAGCACCCTGCCCCGGTTCCGCGACGAGCCAGGACTCGACCGCCGCGTGGAGCTCACCTGCCACAGCGAGCTGGCGTCGCACCTGGCCGCCGGCCTGACGCGACGCGGGTTCGACCCTGCCGTCATGACCGAGCTCCGGCCGCTCAGCCGCCCGGACGGCATCGGGCACGCTTTCACCCGGCCCGCGCAGTTCCTCGGCCTGGCCGAGACGGGCATCCCGGTGATCCCCGTCTTCCTCAACGCCTACCACGATCCCCTGCCCTCCGGTCAGCGCTGCTACGACCTGGGCAGGGCGATCCGGGAGATCGCCGACGGGCGGCCGGAGCGGATCGTCGTCGTGGGCTCCGGCGGCCTCTCGCACGACCCGATGGGGCCGCGCGCGGGTTGGATCGACCAGCGGCTCGACCGCTGGGTGCTCGACCGCATCGCCGAGGGCCGGGGCGAGGAGCTGACCACGATGTTCAGCGTCGACTCCGATGCCCTGCGGGGCGGCACCGGCGAGATCCGGTCGTGGATCGTGGTGGCGGGAGCATTCGCCGGTCTCCCTGCCCACGTCGTCGACTACGTGCCCCTCCACCACGCGGTCACCGGTCTCGGATTCGCCTGCTGGCAGCCCTCGGCCTGACGCCGGCCGAGCACCGTGTCCCCACCAGAGAGGAGCTCCGTGCCGGAGCCGACCCGTGATCCACCTCCGCGCAACGGCGCCGACCTGGTCGTGGAATGCCTCGCCCAGGAGGGAGTCCGCCTCGTTGCCGGCGTCCCGGGCACGACGGTGATGGACGTCATCGACAGCCTCGCCCGCCAGGACACCATCCGTTTCGTCGCGACCCGGCACGAACAGGTCGCCGGGTTCCTGGCTGACGGCGTGTCCCGCGCCGGCGGGCAACCGGGAGTCTGCCTGGCCTCCCGGGGTCCCGGGGCGGCCAACCTGGCCATCGCCGTCCAGAACGCGTACGACGAGTCCGTCCCGCTGCTCGTGCTGATCGGACAGGTTCCCGGCAGCATCGCCGGACGCCGCGCGTTCGAGGAGATGGACATCGTGGCCACGTTCCGGCCCATGACGAAGTGGACGGTGGAGATCCAGGACGTCCTGCGCATCCCGGAACTGCTCCAGCGTGGGGTACGCGCAGCCGTCACCGGCCGACCGGGGCCCGTCGTCGTCTCCCTGCCCCTCGACGTGCTGCAGGCGCCTGCCCCCGGGCAGCTCCGACCCGCGCCCCGACGGCGGAGCCACCCTCCCGCGCCCGCCGCCGACGGCGTGCGCGAGGCCGTCGAGCTGCTCGCCACCGCGGAACGCCCGGTGATCCTGTTGGGCGGCGGTGCAGCGGGCGATCCCGGCGCCTACCTCCGGCTCGCGGAACGCTTCGACGCACCGGTCATGACCACGTGGATGCGTCAGAGCGCGGTCCCGCACCACCACCCGGCCTACCTGGGGGCCCTGGGCTACGGCGCCCACGACGTGACCGAGCGGGCCGTGCGCGACGCCGACGTCCTGCTGGCCCTGGGCTGCCGGTTCTCCGAGTTCACCACGAACGGATGGACGCTCCTCTCCGCCACGACGCGGCTCGTCCATGTCGACATCGACGCCTCCGAGCTCGGCAGGGTCTACGTGCCCGACGTGGGGCTGGTGTCCGACGCGCGGCTCGCCGCCGCAGCACTGGCCACCGCAGCACCGGCCACTGCAGCACAGGCCACTGCAGCACCGGAGCCGGGCGACGCGCAGCGCACCCGTCGTCGGGCCCGGCTGCGCGCCCTGCGGGACGAGTTCGAGCGGGTGTCCTCGACGGGCTCCGACGATCTCGTCGCGGACGACCCCGGCACCGGCGTGAGCAGCCTCAGCGCGGTTCGCGTCCTGCAACGGCTGGCCACCCGGGACGGCGTGCTCCTGCTGCAGGACGCGCCCAGCTTCGCCCCGTGGACCCACCGGTACCTGCGCCTGCCGCGCCCGGGGAGCCTGTACGCCTCCGCGGGCGGCGCCATGGCGTGGGGGCTGCCGGCCGGGATGGGCATCGCACTGGCCCGCCCGGACCAGCGGGTCGTCACCGTCAACGGTGACGGAAGCTTCTGGATGGTCGCCCAGGACTTCGAGACCTGTGTCCGGGAGAAGATCGGCCTGGTCAACATCGTGATGAACAACTTCTCCTACGGCAACACCCGCGACCGCCAGCGGACCACCCACGGCGGCCGCTATCTCGGCGTGTTCTACGGCAACCCGGACTTCGCGGACTTCGCCCGCTCGCTCGGAGGCTTCGGACGTCGGGTGGAGACCGACGCCGACCTGGAGGTGGCCGTGGACGAGGCGCTGGCCCAGGGCCGTCCGGCGATCATCGACGTCGTCCAGGACCAGCTCTACGGCCTGCCGCCGGGACTCACCCCGCCGTCCGCGCGGTGGCCGACATCTGCGGGGCCGGACTAGACTTCTGCTGTGGAGAAAGCCGCGCCCGCGCACGAAGGTCCCCACCGGCCGAAACCGCAGTATCCGATCGAATCGGTGGACAACGCCCTCAAGGTGCAATGCCACGTAGCTTAAGTCGATCATGCTGCCGACCTGGGTTTCAGCCCGCGGATGTTGATCGTGGCCGGTGCTCGGTGGCGGATGCTGGCCGGCTCGCTGGTCTTCTTGACCCGGTAGCTGTTGTGTCGGGCTCGTTT
>NZ_JAJCYB010000081.1 GCF_029263155.1 Pseudonocardia sp. | reverse complement strand
TGACGCCGGTGCCGCCGCCCTGGCTGATGCCGCCGGAGGTGCCGCCGATGCCCAGGCCCGCGCCACCGCTGGCGTCGCCGCCCGCGGCGATCCCGCCGTCGCCGCCGTCGCCGGCCTCGGTGTTGGTGGCGGTGGTGACGTTCTGGTCCTGGTCGCCGACCTGCGTGGTGTCCTGGTCCGAGACCTGCGCGCTCTCGTTGTCCTGCGCGTTCTCCTGCAGCAGGTTCTGGTCGAGGTCGAGGTCCTCGTTGAGGTTGGCGATGAAGGACTCGACGTTGAACGATCCGGTCATGACGATCTCCTGATGATCTCGGGGGGTGGCGCTCTGGTCGCGCCCACCGGCTGTGTGGCGGTGTTGGGGAGAACTATCGGCGGCCGGCGCGGCACGCGGATCCGGGTGACCCCCTGTGCGTCGCCCGGGCACCCCTGGGACCCCGTACCCCGCCCGGCCCGGGGCAGGGGATTTCCCCGGTATTTCCGGCGCTCCCCGCATTCCGTGCCTGATGCTCGGCTCGTTGCTTCGACGAACCGGGACAAAGACGGACTGGGCAAATAGCTGCGGAGGATCCGATGTATCAGCTTGGTGTGGACCTGGGTACGACCTGGTCGGCGGCCGCCGTGTGCCGGCCGAGCGCGGTCGCGCCCGAGCCGGTGACGCTCGGCGAGCACGCGCACGCCGTCGCGTCGGCGGTCTATGCCGGCGGCGACGGGTCGTTCCTGCTGGGCGAGGCGGCCGAGCGGCGCGCGCTGTCGGATCCCGACCGGGTCATCCGCGAGTTCAAGCGCCGCATCGGCGATCCCACCCCGGTGCTGGTGGGCCGCGAGCCCGTCCCGGCCGAGGTGCTGGCCGCCCGGTTCATCGCGACCGTCGTGCGGCAGGTGTCCGCGCGGGAGGGGGCACCGCCGTCGCGGATCGCCGTCACCCACCCGGCCGGGTGGGGACCGCACAAGGTGGCCGCGCTGCGGGCCGCGCTCGCCGGGCAGGGTGTCGGGCCGGTGGTGCTGCTGTCGGAGCCGCAGGCCGCCGCGGTCGGCTACGCCGCCACCGAGAAGGTCGAGCCGGGATCGGTCGTCGCCGTCTTCGACCTCGGCGGTGGCACGTTCGACGCGGCCGTCGTGCGCAAGGGCGCCGACGGCCGGTTCGAGCTGCTCGGCACGCCGGAGGGCCTGGAGCGGCTCGGCGGAGTGGACTTCGACGAGGCCGTGTTCGCGCACGTCCGCTCCGTGCTCGGGCCGGCGTGGGAGCAGCTCGACGGCCGCGACCCGGCCGTGCTGGCCGCCGTCGCGCGGCTGCGCCGGGAGTGCACCGCGGCCAAGGAGGCACTGTCGGTGGACACCGTCGTGCACGTGCCGGTGATGCTCCCCGGCCTGCACACCCGCGTCCGGCTCGGGCGGGCCGACTTCGAGGACATGATCCGCCCGGCCGTCGTCGAGACCGTGGACGCGATGCGCCGCGCGATCGACTCCGCCGGTGTGGAGCCGTCCGAGGTGCGGTTGCTGCTCGTGGGCGGCTCGTCGCGGACGCCGCTCGTCGCCGAGCTGGTGTCCGCGGGGATCGAGCGCCCGGCTTCGGTCGACGTGGACCCGAAGGGCGTCATCGCGGCGGGGGCCGCGCTCGTCGCCCGGGAGGCCGACGGTCCCGCCCGCGCGCCGGGCGCAGCGGTGCTCGCCGCGCACGGGGCCGGGTCGGTCGACCCTGCGGAGCGGCGCCTGCGACCGGTCCCGACCGGGCCGTTCGAGAAGGCCGCACCGGGCGCCGCGGCCTCGGCGGGCGCGGGTGCGGCGGCCGCCGCCGCGGCGGGGGGCGCGGCGGCGGCCGGATCCGGGGCTGGAGCCGGCGGGGCTGCCGGTGGCGGCGCTGCGGGTGGCGGGGCGCCAGCCGGCGGGGCTGCCGCCGGTGGGGTCGCCGCCGGCGGGGGCGCGGGTGGCGGGGCCGCGGGTGGACCGCGGGGCGGCGCCGCGGTGGGCCCGGGGAACCCCGGAGCGGGTGGCGCGCCCGGACGGGTCGGGGGAGCGGGACCGGCCCGGCCCGGCGGCCCGACCGCCGTGATCCGGCCCTCCACGCAGGCCCGGCCCTTCTCCGGCTCGACGGCCCGGCCGGGGCTGCCGCGCACCGTGCTCGCGGCGGTGGCGGCCGGGGTCGTGGCGGCCGCGGCGCTGGGCGGCGCGTTCGCCCTCGCCGGCAGGCCCTCGTCGGGGGCGGAGGCGTCGGAGCCGGGGCCGGTCGTCGTCACGACATCGGACATCCCCGTGACCTCGGCGCCGGTGGAGCCCGGCACCCGGGGGCCGCAGCCCGAGCAGCCTCCTGCGCCGCGCGAGACCCGTACCCCCGTCGAGACGGAGCCGACCACCACCGAGCCGACCACCACCGAGCCCACCACGGAGCCGACGACCACCGAGCCGACCACGACGGAGCCGACGACGGAGCCCGAACCGGACCCGGGTGACAACCCGACGGAGGGCGAGCCCGACGTCCCCGATCCGGTGGTGCCCGAGGAGCCGGACGTGCCACCGGCCCCCGAGGGCGGCGCCGAGAGCGAGCCCGCCCCCGGCGAGGTGTGATCGGCGGGACGGGGGCAGGAGCGGCCGTCCGGTAGCTCCCGGGCCCTACACTCCGCACCCATGCCGGACGACGAGCCCGAGGAGTTCCTCGATCGGCTCGACGCGGCCGACCGGGCCGCGCTCGCCGAGCGCGGGCGGCACCGCCGGTGGCCCACCGGGTCGTCGCTGTTCCTGGACGGCGACCGGTCCTCCACCGTGCTGGTGATCGTCTCCGGGCGGGTGAAGGTCTTCTCGCTCACCGAGAACGGGGACGAGATCCTGCTGGCGGTGCGCGGGCCCGGGGCGCTGCTCGGTGAGATGTCCGCGGTCGACGGCTCGTCGCGCAGCGCGTCGGTCGCGGCGCTGGAGCCGGTGGTGGCGCTCGTGGTCGGCGTGCCCGACTTCGTTGAGTTCCTGCGCACCCATCCCGGCGCGGCGATGGTGCTGCTGCGCCTGGTCATCTCGCGCGTGCGCGACTCCGACCGCAAGCGCGTGGAGTTCGGGGCGTTCGACATCGCGGCTCGCGTGGCGGGACGGCTGGTGGAGCTGGCGGACCGCTTCGGCGAGCCCGTCCCGGACGGCGTGCGGATCGCGGTGCCGCTCTCGCAGGACGAGCTCGCCGGATGGGTGGGGGCCTCGCGGGAGGCCGTCGCGAAGGCCCTGCGCGTGCTTCGCGACCGCGGCCTGGTCACCACCGGCCGGCGGACGATGACGGTGCTGGACCTGGACGGGCTGCGGCGCAGGGCCCGCGGATGAGTGACCCGGGGCACGGATCTGCGCCTGCCGGGCGCAGCGGGGGAGCGCGATGACGACCGACGTGCAGGTGCCGCCGCGGCGGGGGGTGCCGGCCCGGCTCGCGGTGTGGGTGTTCCATCTGGCGCTGCCGCTGGCCGGGCTGTGGCTGCTGCTCGCCGTGCCCGCCGCCGACGTCCGGCTCGAGCACCACCCCACGCACTTCTGGCTGGTGGCGCTGGCCGCCGCCGTCAACGTCGGGTTGGCGGTGATCGTCGCCAGGGCGGCCCGCCGCCACGACGACGCGCGGCTGCTGCTGGTCGGGCTGGGCTTCCTCGCCGCCGCGGTGTTCCTCGGGCTGCACGCGCTCGCCACCCCCGGGGTGCTGCTGGGCGGTCGCAACGGCGGGTTCGCGCTCGCCACCCCGGTCGGGCTGGGGCTCGCGGCGCTGTTCACCGCGGTGTCGGCGCTGGACCTCCCGCCGGCCCGCGCGGCGGCCGTGTTGCGGGTGGTGCCGTGGTTGCGGGGCGGGTTGCTGGGCTTCGCGGCGCTCTGGCTGGTCGTCTCGCTCGCCGGGCTGCCGCCGCTGGCCGACCCGGCGCTGGCGGACCGGTTCAGCCCGCCGCTCGTCGTCATCGCGGTCGTCTCGGTGCTGCTCTACGCCGTGGTGACGGTCCGCTACTACCAGCTCTACCGCCGGCGGCGCTCGGTGATGCTGCTGTCGATCATCACGGCGAACGTGCTGCTCGCCGAGTCGATGATCGCGGTGGCGCTGGGGCCGAGCTGGCACCTGACGTGGTGGCTGTGGCACGTGCTGATGACGCTGGCCTTCGGCTACATCGGCTACAGCGCCTACTCCGGGTACCAGGCCGAGGGGGCCACCACGGGCCTGTTCGACGGGGTGCGCACCGAGGAGACCGTACAGGCGGTGCGCGCCGAGTACGGGGCGGCGCTGGAGGCGTTGGTCTCCGCGGTGCGCCGGCAGGAGGCGGGGGAGATCTCCGCGGACGAGATGGGGCTGATCACCGCCGGGATGGCGACCCGGTTCGGGCTCACCGAGGGCCAGACGGCGGTCCTGGGTCGGGCCGCCGCCGCGCTGCGGGGAGAGCGGGAGCAGATCGAGCGCCTCGGCGTGCTCGTCGCGATCGGGCACGAGTCGCGGGTACGGATCGCCGAGGAGGACCTGCTGCGCCGCGCCGTGGAACGCGTCGCCGCCGGGTTCGACGGGCACGAGGTGCGGGTCGGGCTGCTCGGCTCCGGGGAGATGCGCTGGCCCCCCGCGCTGTCCACCGATCCCGGGTGGACGGCGGACGTGGCCGTGCCCGAGGGGCTCGATCCCGTCGAGCGCGACGGCGTGCTCGCCTGCCCGCTCACCGTCAAGGACCTCCCGGCCGGGGTGCTGCTCGCCCGGCGCGACGGCGGCTTCACCGACCGCGACCGCTCGCTGTTCGCCTCGCTGTCCAGCCAGCTGTCCATGGGGCTGGAGAACGCGCGGCTCTACCACCAGCTCGACGGGCTGTTCCGCCAGTACATGTCGCCCGACGTCGCCACCGCGCTGCTCGCCGACCCCGAGCAGGCCGCGCTGGGCGGGGCCGTCGTCGAGGTCACGGCGGTGTTCGCCGACCTGCGCGGCTTCACCACGTTCTCCGAGCAGGCCACGCCCGAGGAGATCGTGGTGCTGCTCAACCGGTACTTCGAGGTCGCCACCGCGGCCGTGCTGGCCGAGGGCGGCACCGTCGTGCAGTTCGTGGGGGACGCGATGATGGCGCTGTTCAACGCCCCGGCACGGCAGCCCGACCACGCCGTGGCCGCCGCCCGCGCTGCGCTCGCGATGCAGGCCGGCATCGGTGCGATCGCCGAGCCGGGCAGCCCGACGTTCCGGGTCGGCATCAACACCGGGCCCGCGCTCGTCGGCAACATCGGCAGCACGGCGCTGCGCAACTTCAACGCGATGGGCGACGCGGTGAACGTCGCCGCCCGGCTGGAGTCGATCGCCGAGCCCGGCCAGGTCGTGATCGGCGGATCGACCCGCGCACGCCTCCCGCAGGACGCACAGCTCGATGCACTGGGGCCCCTGCCGGTGAAGGGCCGCACCGAACCGGTGGTGGCCTACCGCCTGCGCGCGCTCACCCCGCCGTAGCACTGCGGGCCGTAGCACTTCGGAGCCACAGCGCTGTTTCCCGGCGGCGGGAACAGCAGTACGGCTCCGAAGTGCAGGCGTGTGTGTCGAAGTACGTGTTCGGGTGGGGTGTGCGGGCCGGGAGTCGTCGGCCGGGCGCGGGCAGGGTGGGTGTCACGTTGTGGGGCTCGATTTCGATTCCCACCACACACCGCCGCCCGGCGGGCGTCGACCCACCAGGAGCAGAGACATGACGAGGTACGCACCCCTGTTGACGGTGGGGGCGGTCGCCGTGCTCGGCGGGGCGCTGTTCTTCGTGAACAGCGTCGCCGACCCGGCTGCACAGGAGACCCCGGCTGCGGCCGCCGCCCCCGCCGCCCCGACGGCCGGCGTCCCGGCCCCCGAGCCCACGGCGGCGGTCGACACCGCTCCCGCCGTCGTGGAGACGCTGTGGGCCGGACGGTCCTCGGGCAACGAGGTCACGGTCGCCATCGCCGTCAAGGACGGCCGGGCCGTGGCCTACGTCTGCGACGGCGACCAGGTCGAGGCCTGGTTGGAGGGCACGCTGACCGGGGACCGGCTCGCCCTGTCGGGCGCCGACGGGGCCACGCTGGACGGCACCGTCGACGAGACCTCCGCGCTCGGGTCGGTGGCCGTCGGTGGCACCTCGTGGCCGTACGCGGCCAAGGCCGTGCAGGCACCCGACGGTCTCTACGACGGCCGCGCGAACATCGATGGCGTCGCCACGCGCATCGGCTGGATCGCCCTGGACGGCACGGTCACCGGCGGGGGCCGCGCCGACGGCGAGATCATCGAGGCGCCCCCGTTCGACCCCACCGCACCCGGAGCGACCGTCCTCGACGGCGTCCCGGTCACCGTCAGCGCCGTCGACGGCGCCTCGCAGGGAGTGCAGCGATGAGCGGACCGACGAGTCCTCACCCGGCGCCACCGCCCCGGCCCGCCCGGCCCGGCGAGCCGACCCCCGCCCCCTACACCGACCCGCCCACCGAACCCGGGCTGGCGGCGCACCCGGCCGATCCCGCGCCCGCGCCGCAGGCCGGTGCGAACTGGCTGATCGCGCTCGGGATCGGTGCGCTCGTGGCCGTGGGTCTGGGGGTGTACGGGCGGCTGCACGAGCCCGCGCTCTTCGCCGTCAACATCGCGGGCTTCTCCAGCAGCCTCGCGGCCAAGTCCTGGCTGGCGACGATCGCGTTCGTGCTGGCGCTGGTCCAGGTCGTCTCCGCGATGATCATGTACGGGCGGTTCCCCTCGATCACCGCACCGTCCTGGATCGGGACGCTGCACCGGTGGTCCGGCCGGGTCGCCGTGCTGGTGACGGTGCCGGTCGCGGTGCACTGCCTGTACGCGCTCGGGTTCGAGTACGGCGAGCCGCGGGTGCTGGTGCACTCGCTGTTCGGCTGCTTCTTCTACGGCGTGTTCGTCACGAAGATGCTGCTGCTCAGCCGCAAGGACGCACCCAAGTGGTCGCTGCCGGTCTTCGGCGGCGCCGTGTTCACCGCCCTCGTGGCGCTCTGGCTCACGTCCTCGGTGTGGTACTTCAGCACGCGCGGGATCGTGTTCTGATGGAGGCGATCATGACGAACGGACTCGGCCGCCGGGCCGTGCTGGCCTCGGCCTGCGGGATCGCCTGCGGTGCCGCACTCACCGGCTGCGCCGGGTACGGGCCGGGCCGGGTGACCGCCGAGCCCGTCGCGGCCGGCACGCCGCTCGCGGCCACGGCGGACGTCCCCGTCGGCGGCGGGGTGATCCTCGCCGATCAGGACACGGTGCTGACCCAGCCGGTGGAGGGCGAGTTCAAGGCGTTCACGGCCACCTGCACCCACCAGGGCTGCGTGGTCGCCACCGTCACCGACACGATCAACTGCACCTGCCACGGCAGCGTGTACGCCCTGGCCGACGGTTCGGTGGTCAGCGGCCCGGCGCCCAGCCCGCTGGCGGAGAAGGCGATCACCGTCGCCGGCGGATCGATCGCACTGGCCTGAACCCGCCCGACCCCGGGTGAGATCGACGTGGTCGGGGTTCTCGCGCCCGAGAACCCAGACCACGTCGATCTCACGGGTGGGGCACCGGCCGCGCGAGGGCCGGGCCGCGCCGGGCACGCGCCGCGACATCGGGCGCGCCGTGCGGCTGCCCGCCCGGCGAACGCAGCCCCCTCCCCCGCGCCGCGGTGATGATCCGCTCCGCCGCTGCGGTGGCCGGGCGCGGAGCGCGGCGCCGCCGGTCGATCTCGCTCGCGCACTCGGTGGCGACCGCGCACCGCCGCTGCGCAGCGACGGTCACGGGCGGGCGAGCCGGTCGCGCTGCTCTGCGACGAACGCGGCGTCGACCGGGTCACCGTGCCCGGGCACCACGAGCCGGGGCGCGAGCGCGAGCAGCGCGTCGAGGGTGGCGGGCCACTCCGCCGGTACCGAGTCGGGCCCGACCGAGGGCGGGGCGCCCTGCTCCACCAGGTCCCCGGCGAACACGACGTCGTCGACGTGCACGACGAGGTCGTGGTCGGTGTGGCCCCGGCCCGGGTGGATGAGCTCGGCGGTGCGGCCGCCCAGGTCGAGGCGGGCGGGCCCCGCGCGGTCGGGCCGCGGGGGCTCGGTGCCGGTGATCGCGTCGGCGGTGCCGTCGTCGCCGTGGGCGCGGTAGTGGGCGGCCCAGTGCGCCCGCTGCGCACCCGCGGTCGCCACGATCGCGCTCCGGCAGTCCGGGTGGGCGTACACGGGGCAGGGCAGGAACGCCGCCGTGCCGAAACAGTGGTCGAAGTGCGCGTGGGTGATCGCGACGGTGAGCGGCAGGGGGGTCACCGCGCGCACGGCGCGGGCCAGCTCCGCGCCCTGGCGGGCGTCCCCGCGGGTGTCGACCACCAGTGCCCGCTCGGCGCCGAGCACCAGCCCGACGGTCAGGTCCAGCTCGGCGTACCGGCGCGCGAGCACCCCGTCGCCGACCTCGACCCAGCGCCCGTCCACGGCGGCCACGGTATCCACCCCGTTCCGGCGCGGGCGGCGGGTCCGCCGGTAGCGTCGGCGCCCGTGGCGACCGTTGCGGACCGGCTGGGGCGGGTCGGGCTGCCGATGCCGGTGGCGGAGCTGGCCGCGCGCCGGTGGGACGTGGTCGTGGTCGGCGGTGGGCACAACGGCCTGACGGCAGCGGCCTACCTCGCCCGCGCCGGCCGCAGCGTCCTGGTGCTGGAGGCGCGTGCCCAGCTGGGCGGGGCGGCCACGCTGCAGGAACCGTTCCCCGGGTACCGGATCAGCCCGTGCGCCTACGTGGTGGGGCTGCTGCACCCGCTCGTCGTCGGCGAGCTGGAGCTGGGCCGCCACGGCTTCGCGGTCACGCTGCTGGATCCGAGCCTGTGGTGCCCCTTCGACGACGGCACCTCCGTGGCGCTCCACGCCGACACCCAGCGCACGGTCGCGCAGATCGCGGCGATCTCGGCGTCCGATGTGGAGGGCTACCTGCGCTACGACGCGCTGTTCGAGCGCATCCGCCGGGCGCTGCGGACCCCCGACACCTGGGTCGGCGACAGCCCCGCGCAGGACGACCTGCTGCGCGACGACCCCGAGGCCCGCGAGGTGCTGCTGCACCGCTCGATCGCCGACGTCGTCGAGGAGCACGTGCGCGACGAGCGGCTGCGCGCGTTGCTGCACGGGCAGGGCGTGATCGGCACGTGGGCGGGCCCGCGCGACCCCGGCACCGCCGCCGTGCACGCCATGCACGCGATGGGCACGCTCCACGACGGCCGCTGGGGCTACGTCCGCGGCGGCACCGGGCGGGTGTCGTTCGCGCTGGCCGACGCGGCGGTCGAGCACGGGGCGGTGCTCGCGAGCGGGGTGGAGGTGGCCGCGATCGAGCCCGGGGTCGGGGTGCGGCTGGCCGGGGGCGAGCTGGTCGGTGCGGGCACGGTGGTGTCCAACGCCGACCCGAAGCGCACCACGGCGCTCTGCTCGTCCGACGTCCCCGCACCGTGGCGGGAGCGGGTGGACGCCTGGCGGTCCACCAGCCCCGTCCTCAAGATCAACTGTGGGCTGTCGCGGCTGCCGACGTTCACCGCCGCCCCCGAGTCCGGCCTCCCGCACCGCGCGATGGTGACGATCACCTCCGGCATCGACGCCACGCAGGCCGCCTTCGCACGCGCCGAGGCGGGTGAGCCGGCGCCGTCGTGGGCCGAGGTGTACTTCCCGTCGGCATACGACCCGTCGGTGGCGCCGCCGGGCGGGCACGTGATGTCGGTATTCGCGCAGTACGTGCCGTACACGCTCGCGGAGGGGACCTGGGAGTCGCGGCGCGAGGCGATCGGCGACGCGGCGCTGGCGGAGGTGGCCCGCTTCGCCCCCGACGTGGCCGACTGCGTGGTGCACCGGGAGGTGCTCGGCCCACCCGACGTCGAGGCGCGCATCGGCCTCACCGGCGGCCACATCTTCCAGGGCGACTGCCTACCCGACCAGATGTGGGACCGCCGCTTCGCCCCGCGTACGCCCGTGCCCGGCCTCTACCTCTGCGGGGCCGCCACGCACCCCGGAGGCAGCGTGATCGGGATCAACGGGCGCAACGCGGCGATGGCGGTGCTGGCCGACACCGCGCCGTGATCGGCGCCGACGGCAGGCGCGTCGCCGCTGCGCCGTCGCAGGGCTTCCGGCTTCGCGCAGGGCGTACGACCTCTGCGACGAGCCGCGACATGTGCGAGGGGCGGCACGACCGCCCTCATGCGCCGACGCTCAGGACGGGGGCTGGCGGCTGGTCGAACTGGGTGCGGTGCAGCTCGGCGTAGCGGCCGTCCAGGGCCAGCAGCTCGCCGTGGGTGCCGCGCTCCACGATCCGGCCCGCCTCCAGCACGAGGATCTGGTCGGCCGCGCGCACCGTGGACAGCCGGTGGGCGATCACGATCGCGGTGCGGCCCTCCAGCGCCTCGGCCAGCGCGTCCTGCACGGCGGCCTCGGAGGTGGAGTCCAGATGCGCGGTGGCCTCGTCGAGCACCACCACCCGGGGCGCGACGAGCAGCAGCCGCGCGATCGTGAGCCGCTGGCGCTCGCCGCCGGACAGCCGGTACCCGCGCTCGCCGACCACGGTGTCGAGCCCCTCGGGAAGTGACGCCACCAGGTCGCCGAGCCGGGCGCGGCGCAGCGCCGACCACAGCTCGTCGTCGGCGGCCCCGGGTCGCGCGAGCAGCAGGTTGGCCCGGATCGAGTCGTGAAAGAGGTGCCCGTCCTGGGTGACCAGGCCCAGCGCGCCCCGAATGGTGCCGAACGCGAGATCGCGGACGTCGACGCCGCCGATCCGGACGGCGCCCGAGTCGGGGTCGTAGAGGCGGGGGAGCAGCTGCGCGATCGTGGACTTGCCCGCCCCCGACGACCCCACGAGCGCGATCATCTGCCCGGCCTCGGCCCGGAACGACACGTCGTGCAGCACCTCCTCACCACCGCGGCCGTCGAGCTGGGCCACCTCCTCCAGCGACGCCAGCGACACCCGGTCGGCCGCCGGGTACCCGAAGCGCACGCCCGCGAACTCGACCGACAGCGGGCCGTCGGGCAGTGGCGCGGGCTCGGCGGGCTCGGCGATCAGCGGCTGCAGGTCGAGGACCTCGAAGACCCGCTCGAAGCTGACCAGCGCGGTCATCACGTCGAGCCGGGCGTTGGCCAGCGCCGTGAGCGGCGCGTACAGGCCGGTGATCAGCAGCGACAGGGCGACGACGTCACCGGTGGCCATCGTGCCGGTGAGCGCGAAGTACCCGCCGAGCCCGTACACCAACGCCAGGGCCAGCGCGGACACCAGCGTCAGCGCCGTCACGAAGATCCATTGGACCATCGCGGTGCGCACCCCGATGTCACGCACCCGCGACGCGCGGGCGACGAACTCGGCCGTCTCCTCCTCGGGCCGGCCGAACAGCTTCACGAGCGTGGCCCCGGGGGCGGAGAACCGCTCGGTCATCTGCGTGCCCATCCGGGCGTCGTGCTCGGCGGCCTCCCGCTGCAGCACCGCGAGCCGGCGCCCGACCCGACGGGCGGGCAGCACGAAGACCGGGAGCAGGACCAGCGCGAGCAGCGTGACCTGCCAGGACAGCGTGAGCATCACCGCGAGGGTGAGAGCGAGCGTGACCAGGTTGCCGACCACCCCCGACAGCGTGTCGCTGAACGCGCGCTGCGCCCCGATGACGTCGTTGTTGAGCCTGCTGACCAGCGCGCCGGTGCGGGTGCGCATGAAGAACGCGACCGGCTGGCGCTGCACGTGGTCGAACACGGCGGCGCGCAGGTCGAGGATCAGGCCCTCGCCGAGGGTGGACGACAGCCAGCGCTGGGCCACCCCGAGCCCGGCCACCGCGATCGCGATACCGCCGATCAGCGCGGCCAGCCCGACCACCACACCGACCGGCCCGCCATCGACGATCGCGTCGACGACCCGCCCCGCGAGCACCGGCGTGGCCACGGTGAGCGCGGCCCCGACCACGCTGATCAGCAGGAACGCGGCGAGCATGCGCCGGTGCGGGCGGGCGAACCGGGCGATGCGGACGAGCGTGGCCCGCCGGAACGGCCGCCGCTCGTCGTGCCCGTGGGAGGCCTGGTACATCGAGTGCCAGGCCACCATCTCCATGCTCATCGCGAACTCCTCCGTGGTGGTCCGCCCAGTGTGACGACCGGCACCGACATTTCTCATCGCCCGGATCGCGCCGACGCTAGGAGTTGAAGCGCGGTTGAGGTCAAGGTGGCCCACGGCTCTGTGCTCTGCGTTACACTCGTTCGGGTGTACGTCCAGGTCGTCGGCTCCTCGGTTGCGGGGCAGCCGGTCGTGCACGTCTCCGGCGTGATCGTCGTACTGCTGCTGGCGACCGTCCCGCTGTGGGTCGAGCCCTTCGTCACCGTCGCCCACGAGGGCGGGCACATCGTGGTGTCGATCCTCACCGGCCGCTACGACGGCGCGTTCCACGTCGAGCAGAACTCGTTCGGCGGAGCGACCCAGGCGGACGTCAGTTGGGGGGGTCGGGGGGATCCTCAGCGCCCTCGCCGGGTACCTCACCCCGCCGCTGGTCGGGCTCGGCGGGGCCGTACTGGTCCTGGAGGGACTGTCCTGGTCGGTGCTGTGGGCCTCGGTGCTGCTGCTGCTCGGGGCGCTGTTCCAGGCCAAGGACCTCTACACCGGGCTGATCGTGGTGCTGGCAGGCGGCGGGATCGGGTGGGCCGCGACGGCGGCACCGCCCGAGGTGCAGGCCGGCCTGGCCGTCGGGCTGGTCTGGCTGATGCTGCTCGGCGGCATCACGACGATGCGCGGGCAGCGCTTCGGCGGGGACCCGAGAACCGACGCCGGGCAGCTCGCCCGGTTGACCTGGATCCCCGCATTCCTGTGGGTGGCGCTGTTCTGGTTCGTCGCGATCGTGTGCCTGTGGGTCGGCGGACGGCGACTGCTCGCCGTCTGATGCGATGCCGTCACACACGACGCGAGCGGGCCATCTCTGACAACCTGGCGCCGTGACGACGACCGAGCATCCCCGCAGGGGCCGCGGCAGGGCCATCGGCGAGGGCGTGACCTGGGCGGCGCGCTGGAGCCTGCGGCTGATCCTGGTCGGGGCCGGAGCGGTGGTGCTGTGGCTGCTGATCGCGGCGCTGTGGTCGGTGGTGCTGCCGGTGTTCCTGGCCGTCATCGTCGCCACGGTGCTCTGGCCGCCCACCGCGTGGCTGCGCCGCCACCGCTTCCCGCCCGCGCTGGCCGCGGCCACCGTGCTGATCGCCGGCATCGTCGTGCTCGCCGCGATGGTGGCGCTGATCAGCACGTCGGTGTCCGGGAGCGTCAACCAGATCGCCGCGAGCGCCACGACCGGCATCCAGTCGATCCGCGACTGGCTGGCCGGGCCCCCGCTCAACCTCGGGCAGAGCCAGCTCGACGAGTACATCCAGCAGGCCACGGCCCAGTTGCAGCAGAGCGTGTCGACGATCGCCACCAGCGTCCTGACCGGTGTCGGGGGCATCGCGTCCGGTGTCGTCACGGCGCTGCTGACGCTGGTGCTGGCGTTCCTGTTCGTCAAGGACGGTCCGCGGTTCCTGCCCTGGGTGCGGGCGGTGGCGGGCCCGGGCGCGGGCGGGCACGTCGCGGAGGTGCTGCGCCGGGTCTGGAAGACCGTCGGCGACTTCATCCGTACCCAGGCCATCGTCAGCCTGGTCGACGCGGTGCTCATCGGGGCGGGGCTGTTCATCCTGGGGGTGCCGCTCGCGCTGCCCCTGGCCGTGCTGACCTTCATCGCCGGGTTCGTGCCGATCGTCGGCGCGATCGTGGCGGGCACGCTGGGCGTGCTGGTGGCGCTGGTGAGCAACGGGTTCACCACCGCGCTGATCGTGCTGGTGATCATCGTCGCGGTGCAGCAGATCGAGGGCAACCTGCTGCAGCCGATGCTCCAGTCGCGCAGCCTCGGGCTGCACGCGGCGGTGGTGCTGCTGGCCGTCACCGGCGGCAGCACGCTCTACGGCATCGCAGGCGCGTTCCTCGCGGTGCCGGTGGTCGCCGCGATCGCGGTGATCGTGCGGTACCTGGGAGAGCGGATCGACGAGCGCGTCGCGGGTGGCGCGCCCCCGCAGATCGCCCCGCCCCTGGAGACCGTGGCCACGGTGGCGGCCACGCCCGGCGAACCCGTCCCGGACGCCACCGCGCCCGATCCCGCCACGGACCCGCCACCGGGTCCCGACACGGACCCGACACCGGATCCCGCCACCCGCACCGACGGGCCGGTGCCGCCCGAGCACGAGGACGCCGCCGGCAAGGAGTGATGCTCCGCCCGGGGGGAGCATCGGCGGCGGCCGCCGCTGCCCCCCGGCCCCGCCCGCGGCCCCTCCCGGCCGCGGCAGGGCGGCCGCCTACACCACCACCCGCATCGCGCGGCCGCGGTCGTCCCACTCCGCGCCGAGTATCTCGGCCGTACCCGTCGCGAAGCGTTCCGCGGACCAGGCGGCGGCGAGCGCGTCGAGCACGTCGTCGAGGCGGGCACCGGCCGGCAGGTCGGCCAGCGCGGCCGGCACGTCGAGCCAGCGGGCCAGCGCCGCGATCCGCTGGCCGGCTCCGCGCGCGCTCTTCTTCGGGGCGAAGCCGACGTCCGGCGCGAGCCGGCGCAGAGCCAGCTCCGGGTGCACCTCGACGACGTGTGCGGGCCGCTCGCGCACGTCGTCCCACTCCAGGATCTTCGCGCCGATGTGGAAGGTCTGGAGGCTGATCGCGCGGCCCGTGAGCCGCCGCGCGACGGCGCACGCCTCGGCGTGGGGGTGGCCGCCGCCAGCACCGCACGCGGCGGGGCCGGGAACACCGAGGACCTGGCCCGTCCCAGCGCCCGGGCGGTCTCGTCGTCACACGCGCGCCGCGCCGCGCCGGCCGGCAGCCCGAGCGGTATGTCGACCCCGACCGCGGCGCACCCGGCCGCCACGTCCAGCACCGCGACGGCCGACGGGCACACCGACCACTCCACGCGCCCACCGGACACGCGGGCGACGACCCACCCGCCCGGAACCCCGTCGACCCCCGCGACCGCTGGCATGAGGCAGGATCCTGCCGTGCGCGTCTACCTCGGTTCCGACCACGCCGGCTTCGAGCTCAAGGCCAAGCTCATCGAGCACCTGAGCACACTGGGGCTGGACCCGATCGACATCGGCCCGTTCACCTACGACCCCGACGACGACTACCCGCCGTTCTGCATCGAGACCGCCCTGCAGACCGTCGCCGACCCGGAGAGCCTCGGGGTCGTCATCGGGGGGTCGGGCAACGGCGAGCAGATCGCGGCCAACAAGGTGCCCGGCTGCCGCGCCGCGCTCGCGTACAGCGACGAGACCGCGCGCCTGGCCCGGGAGCACAACGACGCCCAGGTGGTGGCGATCGGCGCGCGGATGCACATCCTCGAGGAGTCGCTCTCGATCGTCGAGACGTTCCTGACCACCGAGTTCTCCGGGAGTACCCGCCACCAGCGGCGCATCGACATGCTCACCGCCTACGAGAGCAGCGGCGAGTCGCCGGACCTGCCCGCGTAATGCCCGAGGGCCACACGCTGCACCGGCTCGCCCGCACCCACCGGCGGCGCTACGCCGGCAGGCCGGTCGCGGTCTCCAGCCCGCAGGGTCGCTTCGCCACCAGCGCGGAGATCGTCGACGGCAGGGTGCTGGAGCGGGCCGAGGCGCACGGCAAGCACCTCTTCCACCACTACGGACCCGACCTCGTGGTGCACGTCCACCTCGGCCTGTACGGCACGTTCGGCGACGCCACGCACCCCGTCGAGCCGCCGCGGGGCCTGGTGCGGATGCGCCTGGTCGGGGCGACGCACTACGCGGACCTGCGCGGCCCCACGGCGTGCGAGCTCATCACCGACCACGAGGCCGACGCGATCCACGCCCGGCTCGGCGTCGACCCCTTGCGCCGCGACGCCGACCCGGACCGCGCCTGGGAGCGGATCTCGCGCTCCCGCGCCCCGCTCGCGACGCTGCTGATGGATCAGTCCGTCATCGCGGGGGTGGGCAACGTCTACCGCGCGGAGGCGCTGTTCCGGCACGGCCTGGACCCCCGGCTGCCCGGTCGGGCGCTGGCCCGGGAGCAGTGGGAACTGCTGTGGGCCGATCTCGTGGACCTGCTCCGTGACGGCGTCAGGCGCGGGAGGATCGAGACGCTGCGGGCCGAGCACGACCCGCGCCTGCTCACCCCGGCCGACCCCGTAGCGCCGGGTGCGCGGCGCGTCTACACCTACCGGAGAACCGGCCAACCCTGCCTGGTCTGCGGCACGCCGATCGCCCAGGACACCCACCTGGCCCGCAACCTGTTCTGGTGCCCGACCTGCCAGCCCGCCGCCGCCTGAGCGGTCGCCCGACCGCGCAGGCCACTCGCGCAGCTCGCGCACTGCGCATACCGGGGATGGAGTGAGGTCGGGCCCGCGCCGTCCGGGCACGGCCGGCGCGGACCCGGAGCCGGCGGCGGGAGGGGGTCCACCGCCGGCTGTGGCCCGAGCGCTCTTCGTCCCGAAACCACGGTCACGAACTCGGCCCCCGCCTACCGCCCGTTACCTGCGGTGCGCCGGATGGCGGGCGAATGACAGGGCTGTGATTTATCGTGGGCAACCGTGGACACGATGCTGGGTACGACGGTCTGGTGGACTTGTCCGGATTGCGACGTCGACGCGGAGCTCGGTGGCGCAGACAGCGCGCCAGGTACGCCCGCATGCCCCGACTGCGGGGTCCAGATGGCCGAACTTTGGCGCTGGGAGACGGTCGCGGCCTGACGGGGGGTCAGGCGGGCACCGCCGGGTCGCACTCGTGGCCGGCGGCGAGTTCCGCGAGCCTGCGGATCGAGCACGGGTGCCGTTCGGGATGCACGTTGTGGCTGCGGCACCAGCCGTCGGACGTCGCACGGTGCTCGGTGAGCAGCGACGCGACCAGGTCCGGCGACGCCGCGAGCTCTGCGGCGCACTCGGTGTAGAGGTCCCGGTCCATGGCGGTCTCCTCGATCGGTGCCGACCTGATTCACCACTTCCGAGACGAACTCCCCTCCCGGTTCGGCCGTCGGGCCGACACAAGCCGACCGGAGCAGCGCACACTCTCGTTGTTCACCCGTGTGGCCGTAACCGGTGACGTCTGGTCACCGCGGTCCGCGCCTCGCGTTCACCGGACTGCCTCAGGGCTTCAGGAGGGCGGCGGCCCTTGCCGGCCGGGCTCCAGGTACGTGGGCAGCCCGAACTCGGGGAACAGCGCCGGGTCGATGAAGCTGTGTTGCGCGGCGATGCGGTCGCCCCGGAACTCGAGGAGCTGGATGCCCCACGGGTAGTGCCCACCCTGCTCGTCGGGCCGGTAGGAGCCGAAGCCGGGCAGCCCGTTGCCCGCCGTGCGCAGCAGCCGCGATCCCCGGCACCCGATGCCCGGGCCCAGGAGCCACCTGCCGAACTCCGCACGCCCCCGCAACCAGAACTCGAACGGCGGCATGGACAGCACCACGTCCTCGTGCAGCAGCGACACCAGGCCGGACACGTCATAGCGCTCGAACGCGCTCACGTACCTCGCGAGCAGCTCCTCCTGGTCGCCGGTGACGACCGGGGCCTCGCCGACGTCGCGCGCGGCCAGGGTGGCCCGCGCACGCTGCAGCGCGCTGTTGACCGAGGCCACGGTCGTGTCGAGCAGTTCGGCCACCTCGCCGGCCTGCCAGCTCAGCACCTCGCGCAGGATCAGCACGGCCCGCTGCCGGGCCGGCAGGTGCTGCAGGGCGGCGACGAACGCGAGCCGGACGCTCTCCTTGGCCGCGGTGAGCTCGGCCGGATCCGCCGTGGTCGGCAGCACCCGCGCGTCGGGCATCGGTTGCACCCAGGAGTGCTCGGGCCGTGTGGAGGCGATGAATCCCTCGACGGCACCGGACGGCCCGAGATCCACGGGGCGTGCCCGGCGCTTCTGGCTGCGGAGCATGTCGAGGCAGACGTTGGTGGCGATGCGGTACAGCCAGGACCGCACGGCGGAGCGACCTTCGAACCCGTCGGCCTTCTTCCACGCCCGCACCAGGGTCTCCTGCACGGCGTCGTCGGCCTCGAAAGCGGAGCCGAGCATGCGGTAGCAGTACCCGGCGAGCTCGCGGCGATACTGCTCCATCTCCTCGGGGCGTACCGCGGTGGTCGTCACGGTCGGGACCCTACAACCGGACCCCGACAGGATCGGGCGAGTTCGGCGGCGAACCGGCTGGCTGCTCGCGTGGGTGCCTCGTCGCGCCTCGTCGACGTGGACGCGGTGAGGTGGGAGGTGTTCGCCGCGCCCGCGCTGCCTCGGCGCCGGGTGCGCCGGCGCTCGGCGCGGGCGGTCATCGGGCCCCCGGCTGCCCGGCGGGTCCGGATGCTTGTGATCGGTGCGGGCGGCGGATACGTTGCAACGCCGGCCCGGACCAGCGGAGGGATCCGGATGCTCGGTGACGAGGGCAGCGAGGAGACGAGGCAGCGGGGAGTGGTGGGCCCGACGAGCGCGATCGTGTGTGGTGCGGGTATCGCCGGGCTCGCCGTCGCGGGCGAACTCGGGCGCGCCGGCTGGAACGTGACGGTCCTGGAGCAGGCACCGGCCCGCCGCGAGCAGGGGTACATGATCGATTTCTTCGGGCCCGGATTCGGCGCGGCCGAGGAGATGGGCCTGCTGGAGCGACTGCGTGAGCTCGCCTACGACATCGACGTCGTGTGCTTCGTGGACGAGCACGGTCGGGAGCGCGAGATCGACTACCGGCTGGTGGCGAGCGCGCAGGACGGCAGACTGATCAGCCTCATGCGGCCCGACCTGGAGCTCGCCCTGTTCGAGCGGCTGCCCGATGCGGTCACGGTGCGCTTCGGCGCGACCGTCGACTCGGTGTCCGACGGCGCCGACGCCGCGACCGTGCGGCTGGCGGACGGCTCGACGCACGTCGCCGACGTCGTGATCGGCGCCGACGGCGTCCACTCCGGCGTACGGGGCGCCCTGTTCGGCGCCGAGGCGACCCCGCTGCGCCCGCTGGGCTTCCACACGTGTGCCTTCACCTTCCACGACCCGCAGCTGCACGAGTGGCTCGGCACCCGGTGGTACCTCACCGACACGATGAACCGGATGGCCGGCTGCTACGCGCTGCGGGATGGTCGTGTCGCCTTCTTCGGCGCCCACGAGGCGTCCGGGCCGGCGCCGCCCGATGCCCGGGCCGCCCTGCTCACCGCCTACGCCCAGCTCGGCGAGCCGACGGACCGGGCGCTGGCGCACTGCCCACCTCCCGCCGAGCTCTACTACGACATGGTGGCGCAGGTGGAGCTGCCGCGCTGGAGCTCCGGGCGGGTCTGCCTCGTCGGTGACGCGTGCCAGGCCGTCTCGCTGCTCGCCGGGCAGGGCGCATCCCTGGCGGTGGCCGGAGGTCGGCTGCTGGCGCGCGAGCTGCTGCGCCCGGCTCCCCATGTGGAGGCGTTCCGCTCCTACGAGACCCGCTGGCGGCCCGTCGTCGAGGAGAAGCAGGAGGCGGGACGGCGTGCGGCATCGACGTTCCTGCCGCGGTCGCGCTACGAGCTCCTCATCCGGCGGATGGGGCTGCGCCTGCTGCAGTGGCCGGTGGTCGGGCGCCTGATCAGCGCGAGGCTCGTCGGCACACGGTCCTCGGCCGGGCGGTAGCGCAGCCGGGCTCCCGTGACGCTCGATCTGCTCGACGTCCGGTTCGTCGGGGACGACGACCGACCCGCGGCGCTGTCATCCACTGCTGCCGATCTGCCTGCATGATCGGCGATCAGGCTGCTGACCGCACGCTGCTCGCCCCGCGTTCCGCGTAATTCGGAAGGCCTAGAGCCGCGATGTGGGTCTTGACCTGGGGGGATGCGTCGAGACGCCCCGGAGGGGCGTGTCTCTAGACGGTGAGATCGCTGCTGGTCAGCGGCTTGCGGCGGCGAGTTCGAT
>NZ_JAJCYB010000080.1 GCF_029263155.1 Pseudonocardia sp. | reverse complement strand
GGGCCTGCGTGGTGTGGGCGTGGGGGGGGGGTCGCGGCCCGGGGGGGGGGGGGCGGGGGCGCCGGCCGGGCCCGCCCCACCGCTGCGGAGGAGGAGAAGACGACGATCAGGCGTTGTCGTCGGAGGTGTTCACCGCGCCGTTGACCCCGTTCGGGAAGAACCCGCCCGAGGTGACCGAGGCCGGGTTCAGGTACACGATGTTGAGGACCTGGCCGGGGGTGCGGCTGTAGGCGATGGCGTTCTCGTCGGCGGGGACGATGTTGCCGTCGCCGTTCTCGTCCACGATGCCCTGGTCCAGGTCGGTCGGACCGTCGAGGCTGTCACGGGCGTCGGAGATCGCGCCGGCCGGGACCTCGAGGCCCTTGCTCAGCAGCACGGTGCGGACGAGGCCCGCGTGGTAGGCCTCGACGGCCAGGATGCCCGCGGCCGCCTCGAGGAAGGTCTTGTTCGTGACCAGCGGGGACGCGCCCTTGTACGCGGTGACGCCCACGTCCTCGAACACGAACGCGCCGAGCAGGAAGTTGTCCTCGTTGGCGAAGACGTCGAACGTCTCGCCGGGCTTGATCAGGCCCGCGGCCGTGGCCGCGGCGCTGAAGGCGGCGTCGAGGTCGATCGCCGGACGGGCGACCTTGGCGTCGCCGAGGGCGGCGCGCAGGAAGTCGACGTGCGCGCGCTCGTCGCTCGCGATCTCGCGGGCGTACTGGGCGGCCAGCTTCGACTCGAACTTGACCTGGCGGCCGCCGGTGACCTCACCGAGCTTGCCGGAGCCGTCGATCTGCTTGTCCTTGAGGCCCTCGCCGGTCACGCCGCGCAGGTAGAACTCGGCCTCGAGGTACTCGAGGTTGAGGGCGAAGTTGAGGACCGCGGCGTCGGTGGCCGAGCCGTCGTCGGCGGGGGCGTCGGCGAACGCGGCACCGGTGGTCATGACCCCGGCCGTGGCCACGCCCGCGACGCCGAGGCCGGTCAGGCCCGCGGCACGCAGGAAGCGGCGCCGGTCCACGGCGTTCTCCGCGCTCCGGTTGATCGCCTCACGCACGAACGCCTTGCTGAAACCTTCGAACACTGCCTTCTCCTCGATGCAGGGTGTCGCCGTCGTCGACCCTGGGGGATCGGAGACCAGCGAGGGGGAGCGGTCCTTGCGCGCCACACGGTGACGCACCCTGATCAACGACCGGCCCCCTGGGCAGATGTGCCCTGAACGGGTGAATTGGCTGGTACCAATAGTTCATTCACATTCTTCACGCAATTCCCCGCCGAATCAGCCCACCCGCGGTGACCTGCACGTCGTGGGCATAGGTGATCTTCACGTTGCGCGGCTCGCCCGCGATCCGGAGCACGGGCGTCCCCGGGGCGTAGCGCGCCACGCACGACGCGGTGTCGGTGCCCACGAAGCCCTCCGCCGCCGCCCGCTCGTACGCCGCGAGCAGCGGCGCGGCCCGGAATCCCTGCGGAGTCTGCACCGCCACGAGGCGCGCGGGCACCCGCAGCCCGCCGGTGTCGGACACCTCGGCCAGATCGTCGCGCCACATCCCCGGCACCGCGCCGCCGACCTCCCGCGCCACGCTCAGAACCTCGGCGACCAGGGCGCGGGTCACCAGCGGCCGCGCCCCGTCGTGGACGAGCACGACGTCGACCCGGCCGCAGGCGATGCGGTCCGCCAGTGCCCGCAGCCCGGCGAGCTCGGAGTCCTGGCGGGTCGCCCCGCCGTCGACGATCTCGACGTCACCGGCGGCGGTCTCGCGGTCGATCACCGTGCGGGCGAGGTCGCGGTCCTCGGGCCGGACGACGAGCACCACCGGCCCGATCCCCGGCGCGCCGGCCAGCGTGTCGAGCGACCAGGCGATGACCGACCGGCCCGCCACCGGAAGGAACACCTTGTTGCGAGCGGCCCCGACCCGCGTGCCGCTGCCCCCCGCCAGCACGAGTGCCGCCGCCGTGCCGCCCGCCACCTCCACCACCGCAGTATCTCCGGGCGAGCATCTACGGTCGACCCCGTGGGGAACCGGACGGCGGCCGACATCGGGGCGCGGACCGGGTGCAGGATCGTCGTCACCGGCGCCGGGAGCGGGACCGGTCCCGCCGCCGCGCGGGAGCCGGCCCGGGTGCTCCCGGCCGGCCGGGACGCGACGAGCGGGACGCGCACCGCCACTCCTGCGCTCGACGACCGCCCACCCGGCCACGCGGCCACCGACCTGCAGCCCGACCGGTGTGCACCCGGATGTCGCCTTCTCCTCGCCCTGGCGAGGTGCGCCGTTCTCCAGGAGATCACCGCCAGTACGCTCTGCCCGGCCTCACCGTCGAGACCGCAGGACGTCCCCGACCTCCATGATCGACGGGCAGGGGCGTCGCGCCGACGATCGGTATGTTCGCGTCGAGACGAGGACAGGGGGTGACCAGCAGTGGACGAGCGGGTCCCCCCCGGCCGTGATCGGCGTCCCCACCGCACCGGCGAGTCGCCGTGGCCCAACCGGGCCGCGCGCGAAGGATCGGGCTACCGCCGCACGGGCTCCCGCAACGACCCACCCGCGACCGAGGACCCCACCCGGCCGGTCCGCCCCCACCTGCGCCCCACCCCGGGGGCCGAACCCCGGCGCGGCGGCCCGGTCCCGCCGGCGACGACGCGGATCCCCACGGCCCGCCCCGGACCCCGCACACCCGACCCCCGTACACCCGGCCCGCGAACCGCCGGACCCCGCACCCCCGACCCCCGCGCTCCCGACCCCCGCACCCCCGACCCCCGCACCCCCGACCCGCGGCCTCCCGCCCCGCGGTCGGCCGAGCCCCGTCCCGGCGGCCCACGCCCCGACGACCCACGACCCCCCGGCCCGCGGTCGGGCGATCCGGAGGGCCGGCGCACCCGGTCGGTCCCACGCACCCCCCGCGCCCAGCCCGAGGACCGCCGGGTCGCCGACCGCGCCACCGGCAGCGGCGGCCCGGACGCGCCACGGGTCCAGCGACCGGTCGTCCGGACCCCGGCCGCCGCGGAGCCACGGCAGGACACGGAGGAGCCCCGGCGCCCCACGCCGCCGCCGCTGCGCCGCACCGGGCCGCGCCGGCCCCGCACGCTGGGCCGCGCGCTGCTGGCCACGGCCGCGGCCACCGTCGCGCCAGGGTCCGGGCACCTGATGCTGCACCGCAGGCGCACCGGCCGGCTGATCCTCGGCACGTTCCTGGCGGCGGTCATCGCGCTGACCATCGCGCTGCTCACGCTGCGGCGATCCGACCTGCTCGCCACGTTCCTGTCCCCCCGCGCGCTCGTCGTGGCCGCGCTGCTGTGCGTGTTCACCGCGGCCGCGTGGATCGCCGTCATCGTGCGCACCTGGGTCGTCGCCGAGCCCCGCGGCCTGGACCCCGGGCGGCGCGCCGTGGGCCTCGTGGCCGTCACGGCGCTGTGCCTGGTGGTGGCCGTCCCCGTGGGGTTCGCCGCCAACCTGGCCAACTCCCAGCGTGCCCTGCTCGCCGACCTGTTCTCCGACGAGGACGCGGGCGCGGTGCTGGGCCAGGCCCGGATCAACCTGCTGCTCGTCGGCAGCGACGCCGGGCCGGACCGCACCGGCACCCGCACCGACACCATGATGGTGGCCAGCGTCGAGACCGCGACCGGGCGCACCACGCTGTTCTCGCTGCCCCGCAACATCGGGCGCGCACCCTTCCCGCCCGGCTCGCCGATGGCCGAGGAGTTCCCCGACGGGTTCCACGACGACAGCGATCCCACCTCGGGCGACTACCTGCTCAACGCCGTCTACGCCTACGCGCACCAGTTCCCGGAGCTCGCCCCGCCCGGCCCCACCGACGACGTCGGCCTCAACCTGCTGCAGCAGACCGTCTCGTACATGCTCGGCCTGCAGCTGGACTACTTCGTCGAGCTGGACATGGCGGGCTTCGCGGCGATCGTCGACGCGCTGGGTGGCGTGCGGGTCGACGTGGGCCCCGAGCGCGTCCCGATCGGCGGGATCAGCCCCAGCGGTCGGTCCGTCACGCCCACCGGCTACATCGAACCGGGCGTCCAGCAGCTCGACGGGGAGGACGCGCTCGCGTTCGCGCGCTCGCGCACCAACTCCACCGACTACGTGCGGATGGGCCGGCAGCGCTGCCTGCTGCAGAGCATCCTCACCCAGAACACCCCCGCCGAGCTGCTGGCGAACTTCCAGTCCATCGCGCGCGCCACCACCGACAGCGTGTCCACCGACATCCCGCAGCAGGTGCTCCCGGCGCTGGTCTCCATCGCCGACGGCCCGCTGGACCTGGAGAGCGTGGCGTTCGATCCCAACCTGCCCGATCCCGAGCAGGACGACGGCCGCTTCGACACCGGCAATCCGGACTACGACTACATGCGCGAGGTCGTGCGGGACGCGCTCACCCGCGATCCGGCGGCCGCGCCGCCCACGGCCGCCGCGGCCCCGTCCGACATCCCGGAGACCCTCCGCGGCGACGAGGACGAGACGGCCTCCCGGTCCGGCTCGGCGACCGCGGACGAGACCTCCGACGTCCCGCTGACCAGTACCCCGGTCCCGGTCGCCCGGTCCTGCTGACCCGAGCGAGCCCTGAGCACCCGGCCCCGGCGCCGGACCGGGCAGCGGCCCGCAGGCGGACGAGCGCGAACCCGGGGGTCGCCCGCGTGGCGCTACGCGGTTCTGTCAGGCTGGACCGTGAAGATGACCTGCGTGAACACCCGTCCGGGGTGGACGCATGGAGAGGAGATCCACGACATGGCACTGCCCACGCTCACTCCCGAGCAGCGCGCCGACGCCCTGAAGAAGGCCGCCGCCGCCCGCACCGCGCGCAAGGAGCTCCGCGACCGGATCGCCCGCGGCGAGGAGACCATCCCCTCGGTCCTCGACCGGGCGAAGTCCGACACGATCGTCGGCAAGACCAAGGTCGCCGACCTGCTCAAGAGCCTGCCCGGCTACGGCCCCGCCAAGGTCAGCGCGCTGCTGGAACAGACCGGCATCGACGTGTCCCGCCGCGCCGCGGGCCTCGGCGACCGCCAGCGCCAGGCGCTGCTCGACGCCCTGAAGTAGGCCCCGGGTCCGCCCGCCGCTCGGCCCCACCCGATCCGCCGGGGCCGGGCGGGGCCGCCATCCCGAGGCGGGGCCGGGAGTGGAGGCGGGCGGTCAGGGCCGTCCGGGGTCAGCGGGTCCAGCGGTAGCGGCGTTCGGGACGGCCGGTGCCGCCGTAACGCAGCCGCACCTGAGCCGCCCCGACCGCCACGAAGTGCTCCAGGTAGCGCCGGGCGCTCACCCGCGACAGCTCGGTGCGTCCGGCGCACTCCGTGGCGGAGAGGTCGCCGTCCACGGAGCGCAGCACCTGTTCCACGATGCGGGCGGTCGGAGCGGTCAGCCCCTTCGGCAGGCGGGTGGCGAAGCCGGGACGGGCGCCGAAGACGGAGTCGATCTCGTCCTGCGCGGCCCTGCCCCGGTTCGACCCGGCCAGCCCGGCCAGCCGCCCGCGGAGCCGTGCCACCCGCTCCACCTGGTCCGCGAGCGCCGCGGCGTCGAACGGTTTCACCAGGTAGTGGGTGGCGCCGCCGTGCAGGGCCGCGGTGACGGTGGCCGCGTCGTCGGCCGCGGTGATCATCAGGACGAACGGGTCCGCCGCGTCGCCGGTGCGCAGGCCGGCCAGCACCTCCAGGCCGGAGAGGTCGGGGAGGTGGACGTCGAGCAGCACCAGGTCCGGTCGCAGCTCGCGGGCCAGCGTCATCGCCTCGGCGCCGGTGTGGGCCACCCCGACCACCTCGCAGCCGGGGATCCGGGCCACGTACCCGCTGTGCACGCGGGCGACCATGAAGTCGTCGTCGACGACGAGCACGCGCATCACACCGGCACCCCGGCCAGCGGGAGCGACGCGGTGAACACCGCGCCCCCGTCGTTGTGCACGTCGATCCTGCCGCCGCGGCGCAGGCACACCTGGCGGGCCAGCGCGAGCCCCAGCCCCCGCCCTCCGGGCTGCTCGGCGGCCTTCGTGGTGAACCCGTGCCGGAACACCTCCTCGGCCAGTCCGGTCGCGACACCGGGCCCGGAGTCGCGCACCGTGACCCTGACGGCGTCGCCCCTCCCGGCCGCACCGTCCGCGCTCAGGGCCAGCCCGACCTCGACCCACGCGGGGCCACCCGCCGGACCGTTCGACACCGCGTCCAGCGCGTTGTCGACGAGGTTGCCCAGCACCGTCACGAGGTCGGCGGACAGGGCCGGGTCGCGGACCGGGTCGACCGGGTCCAGGCGCGACCCGGACGCCAGCCGCAGCACCACCCCGCGCTCGGTCGCGAGGCTGGCCTTCGCCACCAGCAGCGCGGCCGCGGCCGCGTCGCCGACCTGCGCGGTGACCTCCCGGCGCCACTGGCCGGACTCCCGGACCACCCCGGCGACGAACCGGCGCACCTCGTCGTGCTCGCCCAGCTCGGTGAGCCCGGCGATGGTGTGCATCCGGTTGGCGAACTCGTGGGTCTGCGCGCGCAGCGTGTCGGTGACGTGCCGGGAGGCGTCGAGCCGGTCCTGCAGCGTCGCGAGCTCGGTGCGGTCGCGCAGCGTCACGACCGCGCCGACCCGCTCGCCGTGCGCGAGTACCGGCATCCGGTTGAGCACGAGCACGCGGTCCCCCCGCAGCACCACCTGGTCCTCCCCTCCGGTCGCTCCGGTGAGGACGTCGCGCAGCCGCTCGTCGAGCGCCGCGACATCGGCGTCGTCGCCGAGGTCGAGCATCTCCCTGGCCGCGTCGTTGAGCAGCGTGATGCGGTGCGCATCGTCCATGCCGACCACGCCCTCCTTGACGCCCAGCAGCATCGCCTCGCGCCGCTGCACCAGCTCGACGATCTCCGCGGGCTCCAGCCCGAGCGTCTGGCGGCGCACCCGGCGGGCCAGCAGCAGCGACCCGGCGACGCCGACGACGAGAGCCACGCCGAGCAGCGCGGCGGTCTGCCCCGGCGCGGCGGCGAGGCCGGTGAGCAGCGGGGGCGCCGCGACCCGCGCGGCCACCACCCCGACCACCGCACCGCCGTCGGCGATCACCGGCACCTGGGCCACGACCGTGCGCCCATCCGGGTGCCCGACCCACGCCCGGCCCCGCAGCGCCGTGCTCTCCCCGAGGTCGAAGGCCGTGTCCACCTCGGCGGGGTCGGTGGCGGTACGCACGGTCAGCCCGCTGTCGACGATCACGATCTCGTCGGCGCCCGACAGGTTGCGCGCGGTGGTCGCGATGCCGGGCAACGCACCGTGCTGCCCGGTCGCGAGGCTCTGGCGGACGGTGGCGGTGGCCGCGACGTCCTCGGCCACCGACAGCATCCGCCGGCCCTGGGTCTCGCGGAACGCGGCGTCGGACTGCGCGACGGCGAGGGCGGCGACGGCGGCGAGCAGCAGCGCGACGATCCCGAGCTGCCAGCCGAGGAACTGCCGCGCCAGCGTGGGGCGGGCCATGGGAGGCAGCCTTCCACGCGCGTGACCACAACGACCACAACGACCGTTGTGCGGAGAAGCGGGACAGGGCCGCCGCGGGACCGCACGATGAGCCGCACCAACACCCTCGACGGAGAGGACCGGCCCATGCGCTCCCGGACCGTACTGGCGGTGCTCGCGGCGATCGCCGCGGTGCTGCTGGTGCCACCCCTGATCGGCGCGGCCGCGGGCGGCGGGGACGGCACCCAGCTGCGCGGGCTGCGCGTGCTGGTGCCCAACGCCCCCGGCGGCGGCTACGACATCACCGCCCGCACGGCGGCCCGTGCGATGGAGGAGTCCGGCACGTCGGGCGCCGTCGAGGTGTTCAACCTGCCCGGCGCGGGCGGCACGGTCGGCCTGGGCCGCACGGTCAACGAGAGCGGCAACGACCGGCTCGTGATGTCGATGGGACTCGGCGTCGTCGGGGCGGTGTTCACCAACGCCTCCCCCTCGACGCTGGCCGACGTCACGCCGATCGCGCGGCTGACCGAGGAGAGCGAGATCGTCGTCGTCGGCAGCGACTCGCCGTTCCGGACGATCGAGCAGCTGCTCGCGGCGTGGACGGCCGACCCCGGCGGCACGCCCGTCGGCGGGGGTTCCTCCCCCGGCGGACCCGACCACCTCGCGCCGATGCTCATGGCCGAGGCCGTCGGGCTCCCGCCGCGCGATGTCAACTACGTGTCCTACGACGGCGGCGGCGAGCTGCTGGCCGCCGTGCTGGGCGACAAGGTGGCCTTCGGGGTGTCCGGGCTGGGCGAGTTCGCCGAGCAGGTCGCGGCGGGCGAGCTGCGGGTGCTGGCCGTCACCTCGGCCGAACGCGCACCCGGGCTGGACGCGCCGACGCTGACCGAGTCCGGCGTGGACGTCGAGTTCACGAACTGGCGCGGGATCGTCGCGCCGCCCGGCCTCGACGACGCGGCCCGCGCCGAGCTGGTGGCCGCGTTCACCGCGCTGCACGACACGCCGGAGTGGTCCACGGCGCTGGAGCGCAACGGCTGGGACGACGCGTTCCTCACCGGCGACGCGTTCGGCGAGTTCCTCGTCTCCGAGAACGACCGCGTGGCCGGCGTGCTGCGGGAACTGGGGCTGGTGTCGTGACCGTCTGGTTGAGGGAGCGCTCCGAGCTGGGCGTCTCCGCGTTGCTGCTGCTCACCGGCCTGCTCGTGGTGGTCGACAGCCTGCTGGGCACGAACGCGGGCGGTGACTCCGACCCGCTCGGGCCGCACGCGGTGCCGTTCGTCGTCGGCTCGCTGCTGCTGATGCTCGCGGTGCTGCTGGCGCGCGACGTGCTGCGCGGCGGCCACGGCGAGGCCGAGGGCGGTGAGGACGTCGACCTGGCGGTGCCGGCCGACCAACGCACCGTGCTGATCCTGGCCGGGGTGCTGGTCGCGACGGCCGCCGTCATCCCGATCCTGGGCTGGCCGCTGGCCGGCATGGGCCTGTTCTGGGGCGCGACCTACGCGCTGGGGTCGCGGTCGTTCCCCCGTGACCCGCTGATCGCGGCGGGCGTCTCGCTCGTCACCTGGATCGTGTTCGACGCGCTGCTGGGCGTGGACCTGCCCGGTGGCCCCCTGATGGGAGTGTTCTCGTGATCGAGTCGTTCGATGCGCTGATGGGTGGCTTCGCCAACGCCCTGACGCCCGGGAACCTGCTCTTCGCCGCCGTCGGCGTGCTGCTCGGCACCGCGATCGGCGTGCTCCCGGGCATCGGCCCGGCCATGGCGGTGGCGCTGCTGCTGCCCGTCACCTATGCGTTCGACCCGACCGGCGCGTTCATCCTGTTCGCCGGCATCTACTTCGGCGCGATGTTCGGCGGCTCCACCACCTCGATCCTGCTCAACACCCCCGGCGAGTCCGCGTCGGTGATCGCGGCGATCGAGGGCAACCCGATGGCCCGGCAGGGGCGCGGCGCGCAGGCGCTGGCCACGGCGGCGATCGGGCACTTCATCGGCGGCATCGTCGGCGCGATCGGGATCGTGCTGCTCGCGCCGCTCGTGGCGTCGGTGGCCGTCGACATCGGCGCGCCGGACTACTTCGCGATCATGGTGCTGGCGTTCGTCGCCGTCACCTCGGTGCTGGGCAGCTCCCGCATCCGCGGGTTCGCAGCGCTGGCGATCGGGCTCACCATCGGGCTGGTCGGGCTGGACCCGATCTCCGGGCAGGCGCGGCTGACGTTCGGGGTGCCGCAGCTCGCGGACGGCATCGACGTCATCGTCGTCGCGGTCGGCCTGTTCGCCGTCGGCGAGGCGCTGTGGGTGGCCGCGCACCTGCGCCGCACGCAGGACGAGGTGATCCCGGTCGGGCGGCCGTGGCTCTCCCGCGAGGACGTGAAGCGGGCCTGGAAGCCGTGGGCGCGCGGGCCGTTCATCGGGTTCACGTTCGGCTCGATCCCGGCGGGCGGCGCGGAGATGTCGACGTTCATGTCGTACGTGACGGAGCGGCGGCTGTCGAAGCGGCCCGAGGAGTTCGGGCACGGCGCGATCGAGGGCGTGGCCGGGCCGGAGTCGGCCGCCAGCGCGTCGTCGGCGGGCACGCTCGCCACGATGCTGACCCTCGGCCTGCCCACCACGGCGATCGCCGCGGTGATGCTGGCGGCGTTCCAGCAGTTCGGCATCCAGCCGGGCCCGCTGCTGTTCACCACGCAGGCCGACCTGGTGTGGACGCTGATCGCGAGCCTGTTCATCGGCCTGGTGCTGCTGCTGGTGCTCAACCTGCCGCTCGCCCCGCTGTGGGCGAAGCTGCTGCAGATCCCGCGGCCCTACATGTACGCCGGCATCCTGTTCTTCGCCTGCGTCGGGGCGTACGCGGTCAGCGGACAGCCGCTCGACCTGATCGTGCTGCTCGTGATCGGCGGCATCGGGTTCCTGATGCGCCGCTACGGCCTGCCGGTGCTGCCCGCGATCATCGGCGTGATCCTCGGGCCGGACGCGGAGCTGCAGCTGCGCCGGGCCCTGCAGATCGCCGACGGCGACCCGTGGACGCTGGTGTCCACCCCGCTCGCCGTGGCCGTCTACTCGGTGATCGCGATCCTGCTCCTGTTCCCGGTGATCGGCAGGATCCGCCGCCGCCGTGCGCCGGAACCTCGGCCGAAGGAGCCGGCCGCCCGCTGACCCGCGAGTGGTCAGGGCGGGGCGGGGCGGGCGGGTTCGCGGCCGGCGCCGGGGGCGCCCGCGAAGGCCTGGGCGATGCCGAGCCACTCCGTCGCCACCGGGCCGCGCACCGTCAGGTCGAGGTCGTCGCGGTGGCGGCGCTGGGTGACGAGCAGGCAGAAGTCCAGGGCCGCGCCGGTGACGCGGTCGGTGGCGTCCTCGGGCCCCCACGTCCACGCCCGCCCGGACGGCGCCTCGAGCTCCACACGCACCGCAGCGTCGGGGACGGGACGGTCGCGCAGGGCGTAGCTGAACGGCATGGCCCGCACCCCGATGTGCGCGACGTGGCGCAGCCGGTCGGTCGGCGTGCGGGTGGCGCCGACGGTGTCGGCCACGTCCTGCCCGTGCGCCCACGTCTCCATGAGCCGGGCGGTCAGCGACGACGCCGCACTCATCGGCGGCCCGTACCAGGGCACGCGCAGCCCGGCGTCGAGGCCGCGGAAGACGTCGACGAGCCGGGTGCGCGCGGCGTCGAACCAGGCCAGCAGCTCGGCGGGAGGCAGGCCGCGGTAGCGGGCCGCGATCGCGTCGGGATCGACGGTCCCGGTGGCGGCCGCCTCCCGCAGCCCCGCCCGGAAGGTGTCCGGATCCGTGGCCGACACCAGCGCGGCGTCGTCGAAGTGGGCGAGGTGGCTGACCTGGTCGCGCACCGCCCAGCCGACCGCGGGGGTGGCGGCCTCCCAGCCCGCGGCGTCGAGGTCGGCGAGCAGGGCCCGCAGCACGGCGGTCTCCGCGGCGAGGTCGTCGGCGAGGGAGTCCATGCTGGGCGCCATCCCGGCAGCCTAGGCCGCGCGGGCCCGCCCACCGGGGGCCGTGCCGAATCCGGTGGACGGCAGCGCACCGCGGGCCGCAGGGTACCGACCATGGACGGGTTGACCGCCGAGGAGATCGAGCGTTTCGTCGAGGGCGGGTTCGTGCGCCTGGACGGCGCCTTCCCCCGGGAGGTCGCCGAGGCCGGACGCGCGCTGCTGTGGGAGCGCACCGGCTGCGATCCGCACGACCGCCGCACGTGGACCCGTCCGGTGGTCCGGCTCGGGGGCTGCCATGACGAGCCGTTCCGCGCCGCGGCCACCACACCGCGCCTGCACGCCGCGTTCGACCAGCTCGTCGGCTCCGGGCGCTGGGTACCGCTGGGCGGGCTGGGCACCTGGCCGGTCCGGTTCCCCCACCCCGACGACCCCGGCGACGCCGGCTGGCACGTCGAGGCCAGCATCGCCGTCGACGACGGGACCGGCCTCAACGCGCGCTCCGACGGCCGCGCCCTGCTCCTGCTGTTCCTGTTCTCCGACGTCGGTCCCGACGACGCGCCGACCCGCATCCGGGTCGGATCGCACCTCGACGTCCCGCGGCTGCTGGAACCCTACGGCGACGTGGGCGCCGAGTTCCTCGCGTTCGCACCCGAGGCGGTGGCGGCCACCGAGCACCGGGCCGTCGCCCACGCCACCGGCGCGGCGGGCGACGTCTACCTCTGCCATCCGTTCCTCGTGCACGGTGCGCAGGCCCACCACGGCACAGAACCGAGGTTCATGGCGCAGCCCCCGTTGCTGCCGGTGGGCCGCCTCGACCCGACCGACCCACGGGCGCCCGTCGAACGGGGGATGAGAGTCGGCCTCCCCTGACGCAGGCGCTCACGGGCGGTATGGCATCGTAGCGCCGCGTCACCGCGGGAGGAGAGAGTCGTGCAGGTCGTCTCGATCATCAATCACAAGGGCGGCGTGGGCAAGACGACGCTCACCGCCAACCTGGGCGCCGGTCTCGCCGCGCGGGGGAAACGGGTCCTGCTACTCGATCTCGACTCGCAGGCCAGCCTCACGGTCTCGTTCTTCACCCCGACCGAGTGGGCCGAGCAGCTGCTGCCCGAACGCACCATCAAGCACTGGTTCGACGGGCTCGACGACGGCTCGGCGCTGCACTCGCCCGCCGGGCTGCTGGCGTCGCCGCGGCGGGTGCGGGAGAAGCTGGCGCGCTCGTCGGGCCGCCTGGACCTCATCCCGTCGCACCGCGACCTGTCCGACGTGGACACCGAGCTGGCCGCACACCTGCTCAGCGACCCGGACCGGTTCACGCAGCTGCACAGCAGGCTGCGCGCCGGGCTCGCGCACGAGGCGTTCGCCGGCTACGACGTGGCGCTCATCGACTGCGCCCCCAACTTCGGCCTGATCGCCCGCAACGCCGTCGCGGCCAGCGACCTGCTGCTGATCCCCACGAAGCCGGACTACCTGTCCACCAACGGGATCGACTCGCTGGGCCTGAAGATCAGCTCGTTCGTCGACGAGTTCAACGCCCGCTGCGCCGACGACGAGCAGATCGCGCGCCCGCCCGCGGCCGTCGTCTTCACGATGGTGCAGCTGCACAACGACGAGCCGATCGAGGCCCAGCGCAGCGTGATGAGCCGCGTCGAGGCCGGTCACGTCGAGCCGCTGACGACCACCATCCGCGACAGCAAGGCCGTGTACGGGCCGGCCCCCGAGTACGGAGTACCGGTCATCCTCGGCGGAACCGGCCGCGCCGCCACCCGCGAGCTGCGCGAGCTGGTGTCGGAGATCTCCGAACGTCTCGACGGCGTCGAGGGAATCGCCGCATGACGGAACTCGTCACCGCCGCCGTCCTCGCGCGCGCCCTCAACGACCTCACCCCCGGGCAGCTGCGTGATCTCGCCGAGGGTCGGGGTCGCCTGGTGTTCGCGCCGTGTGCGGCCCCCCGCCGCCGGGCCGCGACGGCCCCCGGTGCCGATCTGTCGGCGGATGTGATCGCGATCGGTGCGATGACCACGCCCGCCGAGGTGGCCGGCCACCTCAGCGACCGCCGCTTCACCGTCCCGGTGCTGCGGGCCCTGGCCAGGGCACTGGGCCCCACCGTTCCCACCTCCGGGCGCAACCGCGCCGAGCTCGTGCACGGAATCGTCGAGGGCACGGTCGGTTTCCGCGCCCGTTCGGCCGCGCTGTCGGGCGGGGCCTGGAGCCGCTGACACCGCTCAGGCGGGGGAACGCTCCCCCGCCTCGACCGCCACCGTCAGCCTGTTGCCCGCCGGCGGCAGCGGGCAGGTGGCGAAGTCGGTGAACGCACACGGCAGGTTCGTCAGCCGGTTGAGATCCACGGTGACGCGCCCGTCGGGCGCGGGGTCGGCCACCTGCACCGAGCGCCCGCCCGGGTAGGTCGTGACGCCGGACGTGGCGTCGCGGAAGTGCAGCGTCAGACCGCCCGCCCTGCCGGCCAGCGCCACGAGCTCGTGGCCCTGCCCGTCGAGGTCGAAGCGGACGACGCCGAGCGCCGACGGCCGGTGGCTCAGCCCGTCGACCACGGCGTCGACCCTGATGGACCGCGGCTCGGGGTAGGCCTCGAAGCGGGCGTCGAGGACCCAGCGGGGGTCGGCGGGATAGGCGGGCACGCCGGTGAACCCGGTACGGGTCGGCGCCTGCGGATCGCGCACCCGCAGCGCGTGGGCGTCGGTGCGGCGGGCGATCTCGACGACCCGGTCCCCGGCCTCCACCAGCGACCCGGGCAGTCCGTCGACGGGGTGCAGGGTGACGGTGCCGTCGATCGGCAGCGGCTCCTTCGCCCCGCGCACGGCCAGCCCGTCGGCCGCGGCCGCCGTGACCACGACGCCGTCCGGGGTGGCGCTCCACCGGCCCGGCAGGCCGTCGATCTCCGACGGCTCGGGCGTGAGCCAGTGCAGGGCGGTGAGGCTGAGCCAACCGTGCGGTGTGCGCAGCTCCTCCTCGCGCTCGGCGTGCCAGGTGTTCCACGCGGACTGCAGGTCGACGACGGTGCCGGTGCTCATGCCGGGTGCAACGCCACGGGCGGTGCGTTCATGCCCGCGTCACCCGCATCGTGGGGCTTGACATCCGCGGGTCCGCTCACGCATTCTGGAAATCGTGTTCACGCGCATTCTGTGCCGTCGGCTGCATGTCGACCTGCTGCGCGTCACATCCTCTGCGTGTCGGTGAACCGCAGGTCACAGCATCACCTGCTCCAGTGAACCACCTCCGCTGGATTTGTCCGTTCATTTTTCCCGTACGTCCCAGAAATGGTTGCCGCATGCCTGAAGAACTGTCCTCCGAGCCCCTCAAGTTCGCCTACTGGGTGCCCAACGTCAGCGGCGGTCTGGTCACCAGCACCATCGAGCAGCGCACCGACTGGGGCTATGACTACAACCGCAGGCTCGCGCAGACCGCGGAGAACAGCGGCTTCGAGTACGCGCTGAGCCAGGTCCGCTACATGGCCAGCTACGGCGCGGACCACCAGCACGAGTCCACCAGCTTCTCCCTCGCGCTGCTGCTGGCCACCGAGCGACTCAAGGTCATCGCCGCGGTCCACCCGGGGCTGTGGCAGCCCGGCGTGCTGTCCAAGTGGGTCGCCACCGCCGACCACCTGTCGCAGGGCCGCATCGCCGTCAACGTCGTGAGCGGGTGGCTCAAGGCCGAGTTCACCGCACTGGGCGAGCCGTGGCTCGAGCACGACGAGCGCTACCGGCGTTCGGCGGAGTTCATGCAGGTGCTGCGCCGGATCTGGACGAGCGACTCCGCGGAGTTCCGGGGCGACTTCTACCGGATCCACGACTTCGACCTCAAGCCCAAGCCCCTCGCCGTGCCCGGCCGCGCGCACCCGGAGATCTTCCAGGGCGGCAACTCCACCGCCGCCCGCCACAACGGCGGCCACCACGCCGACTGGTACTTCTCCAACGGCAAGGACTACGACGGCTTCACGGAGCAGGTCACCGAGGTGCTCGGGCACGCGCGCGACGCCGGTCGCACCGTCGCGCCGAAGTTCGGCCTGAACGGCTTCATGATCGCGCGCGACACCGAGAAGGAGGCGCGGGAGACGCTGCGCGAGATCGTCGCGAAGGCCAACAAGCCCGCTGTCGAGGGCTTCCGTGACGCCGTGCAGCAGGCCGGGGCGTCCACCGGGAACCGGAAGGGCATGTGGGCGGACTCGTCGTTCGAGGACCTCGTCCAGTACAACGACGGCTTCCGCACCCAGCTCATCGGCACGCCCGAGCAGATCGCCGACCGGATCATGGAGTACAAGCGCCGCGGCGCGAACCTCATGCTGCTGGGCTACCTGCACTTCCAGGAGGAGGTCGAGCACTTCGGGCGGCACGTCCTGCCGATCATCCGGGAGAAGGAGGCGGAGCTGGCCGAGCGCGGCGAGCCCGCGCTCGTCGACGCCGGCTGAGCCCAGCGGGGTCTCGCGCGCCGAACCGCGTTCCGCGCGCTGCCGGCGGTGCGCAGGAAGCGGTTCAGCGCGCGAACCCGGGTCGCGGGGCAGCGGATGAACCTGACAGTCGCGGAAATTGGTGGGAGTTTCCCAGGACCGTCTCAGCTCCCTCCCAGACTCCGGGCGCACAGTCGTGGGTATGAGCGACGAGCACAGGGAGCAGGGCCGGGACGCGCAGGCGCCGACGACCGAGGCCTCCCGCACCGGCCAGTACCCCGTCCCGGCCTACGCCGGCGTCGCACCGCCCGCGGGCGGCTCCGCGTACGGACCGGCCGCGGCCACACCGGCGTCCGCACGCCCCGGATCCGGCATGCCCACCCACGGTCCGTACCCCGGCCCCGGCGGCCCGGTGGGCCCCCACGGGCCGGTGCCGCCGCACGGTCCCGGCGCGGCGCGCGACGAGCAGCCGCGCAGGCGGAACCCGATGACGAACCTCGTCGCGGCCGCGCTCATCGCGGGGCTGGTCGGTGGCGGCGCCGGATTCGCCGGGGCCTACGCCGTGCTGGCCACCGACTCGCCGAGCAGCACGCTGACGTCCGCGCCGTCCTCCCCCGCGGCCTCGACCGAGCCGGGCACCGTCGCCGGGGCGGCCGCGGTCGCCACCCCGAGCACGGTCGACATCCGCGTCACGATGGCGCAGGGCACGGCCGAGGGCAGCGGCGTGATCCTCACCGCGGACGGCAACGTGCTGACCAACAACCACGTGGTGGCGGGCGGTTCCGGGCAGATCACCGTCACCCTCGCCGACGGCAGCGAGCACTCCGCCAGCATCGTCGGCACCGCCCCGAGCTACGACCTCGCCGTGCTGCGCATCGACGGCGTGTCCGGGTTGACCCCGGCCACGCTCGGCAACAGCGGCGACGTGCAGGTCGGGCAGCAGGTCGTCGCGATCGGGTCGCCGCAGGGCCTCACCGGCACGGTGACGACCGGGATCGTCAGCGCGTTCGACCGCACGGTCGCGGTGCAGGGCGAGGACGGCACCGCCGTCGTCTACAACGGGATGCAGACCGACGCGCCGATCAACCAGGGCAACTCCGGTGGCCCGCTGGTCGACCTGCAGGGTCGCGTGGTCGGCATCAACTCAGCGATCGCGACGGCGGGGGGCGGCGAGAGCACCGGCAGCATCGGGCTGGGCTTCGCGATCCCCGTCGACCAGGCGAAGCGGGTGGCGCAGGAGATCCTCGACAGCGGATCGGCCACCAAGCCGGTGCTCGGCGTGCAGGGCAACCCGAACGCGGGCGACGGGTCGGGCGCGCAGATCTCGGCCGTCGAGCCTGGGTCGGCCGCGGCGGACGCAGGCCTGGCGGCGGGGGAGGTCGTCACCAGGGTCGACGACGCGCGCGTGCAGGACTTCGCCGACCTCATCGCCCGCGTCGGCGCCCAGACCCCCGGCGACACGGTGACGCTGACGGTCACCGACGGCGGCGCCGAGCGCACCGTCGACGTGACGCTGGGCAGCACACCCGACCAGGCCGCGTCGACCTCCAGCGGCGGCCAGGGCCGGCCGGGCCAGTCGCCGTTCGGGAACCCGTTCGGCGGCAACTGACCACCAGGCGCTGAACCCGGAGCCGCGACCGCACGCAGGGTCGCGGCTTCGGCGCGTTCCGGGTGCCCGCGACCGGGCAACGAACGGCACTTCCGTACGCCGGGGGTGGACGAGCGTGCCGTTCGTTGCCGGTCAGGAGGAGTGCCGGGGGTTAGTGTCGCCGAGGTGCGCATCCTGTCGATCCAGTCGTCGGTGGCCTACGGCCACGTGGGCAACAGCGCGGCCGCCTTCCCGCTGCAGCGCCTGGGCCACGAGGTGTGGCCGGTCAACACCGTGCACTTCTCCAACCACACCGGGTACGGCCGGTGGCGCGGCCCGTTGCTCGACCCGTCCGACGTGTCCGAGGTGATCGCCGGGGTGGCCGAGCGCGGTGTGCTGCCGGGCTGCGACGCGGTGCTGTCGGGCTACCAGGGTGCGGAGGCCGTCGGCGAGGTCGTGCTGGACGCCGTCGCGCAGGTGAAGGCGGCCAACCCGGCCGCGGTGTACTGCTGCGACCCGGTGATGGGCGACGTCGGCCGCGGCTTCTTCGTGCGCCCGGGCATCCCCGAGTTCATGCGCGACCGGGTCGTCCCCGCCGCCGACCTCGTCACGCCCAACCAGTTCGAGCTCGAGTTCCTCACCGACCGCACGATCGCGACCGCCACCGACCTGCTCGACACCGTCGAGGCGCTGCGCGCGGCGGGGCCACGGACGGTGCTGGTCACGAGCGTGCAGACCGAGCAGACCCCGGCCGACACGATCGAGATGGTGGCCGTCGACGACGAGGGCGCGTGGTCGGTGCACACGCCGCTGTTGCCGATCTCGGTGAACGGCGCGGGCGACCTGACCGCAGCACTGTTCCTCGCGCACACCCGCGACGCCGGTCCGCGGGCGGCGCTGGAGCGCACGGCGTCGAGCGTGTTCGCCGTCCTGGCGGCCACCCACGACGGCGGCCACCGTGAGATCGCGCTGGTGGCGGCGCAGGAGGCGATCGCCCACCCGAGGGCGGACTTCCCGGCGACGCGCCTGCACTGACTCCGCCGGTTCTCCTCCGGCGCGGGCGGTCCCGTGCCGTGCGGCCCGGCCGGATCGATCCGAATTAACCCGATCGGCGGTCGTGTGTCGGGACTCACACGGGTATAGGTGGAGACACGGGGCGGCCAGGACTGGGACCCGCGCACCTGGCCCGGACCGTCCCGGGGTCCTCTCCAGGATCGACGGCACCCGCGCTTACGCCGCGCCTCGGGGAACGGGCTGACAACCCAGGTTCGCCTGCCGGCCGCGCCGACGGCCAGCCGGTGATGTGTCGCAGGTGAACCCGCCACCACAGGTTCACGTGAGGAGACCATCTTGAGTCGGCAGAGTCTGGCCAAGGCTCACCAGAAGATCCAGGAGCTGTCCTGGGAGCCGCAGTACCACGAGCCGTACATGAAGTACGGAACCGACTACACGTTCCGCAAGGCCGCCAAGAAGGACCCGCTCAAGCAGGTCCTGCGGTCCTACTTCC